>NZ_JAHXZI010000005.1:355502-415660 GCF_019429605.1 Actinoplanes hulinensis
CGGCCCCCCGGGGTCCGGAGGAGCCGCCCCGGGGGGGGGGGGCCGGGCGGGCGGGCCCCCCCACGCCAACTGGCCGGGGGAGTGCACGCCACCGCCGAGCCGGTGCAGACGCTGGACGCGGGCTGGGACATGGCCGCGATCGGCGAGGGTGAGTCGACCCTGTTGAGCCTGGTCGACGCGAAGGGGGACCTCACCGGCATCACTGGCCTGGCCTACCGCGACGCCACCGGCAACCTGATCCGGACCGGCAAGGCCAAGCAGCGCGACCTCAACGACTTCCCGGGCTTCGCCCTCAAGTGGGACAAGTTCAATGCCCTGGAGATCACCCGCGGCTGCATCTACGCGTGCCCGCAATAGCCCGAACTACTACCCGTCATACCGGGTGCCCGACCATGTCTCGCGGCCCGTCATCGCGCGCCGCGAAGTCAAATCAAACGATCGGAGAGGGACTCTGCGGCGAGGTCCGGCGCGCCGAGCCCACGCGGCCGCTATGGACCAGCTCCACGGCGGCGAAAGTTACTCTATGTCAGGGTCGGAGGTAAGAAGCCAGGTGAGCGGCTGAGGCCCGGCGGCGTCCGGTACGTACTCGCCGACGTCGTTCAGAACGTGCCGGTGTACGGTCGCTCCACCGTCGCGCTCGACGACCCAGTATCGCGGAATGCCGGCTTTGGCGTACTCGGCCTTCTTGATGATCCGGTCAGTGACCTCGGACCCGCCGGAGACGACTTCGACGGCGAGGAGCAGCCCGGCCGTGCCCGCGTAGCTTGAGCGGGCGCGACGCGGGGGCATGCCTTTGGCCCACACCGTCAGGTCGGGAACGCGGCCACCACCGACGTCGATGCCGCAGTCGGCGGCGAGCTGTTCGGCTTCGTAGCCATGGCTGGCGAGCCAGAGGATCATGCGCATCACCAGCAACGCGTGTTCCGGGTCCGCGGGGGGCATGATCGAAAGCACTCCCTCGGGACTCAGCTCGTATCGGTGGTTCTCGTCGGCGGCTGCCATGCTGGCGACGTCGTCCAGGGTCACGTGCGTCGGCATCTTCGCGCCGAAAGCCTGAGCGCTCACCGTGCCCCCTCTGCGATTCCCGAAGCCGACCACAGCCCTTCGTGTCGTCTACGATACCTGCGCGCCGGCCGCCGGACGGGATCGACATGTGCACCGTGTGCAAGGCGGCGCCCGCCGAGTCCTGCCGCACGGGTTGCTGATCGTCGGCTACATCGTCAACGACCCCGCTGCCCGGACCCAGCACGAAGTCGCGGTCTTCGGCGCGACGATCACGACCGCGAGGAACTCCTCGCTGTCGGTGAGAGGCCAAGTGGAGCGAGACCGTCGGAACCGGTCACCTGCAACGCCTGGCCCACATCCGTACCCTGCTCCATCGCCGGGATGACCTCCGCACCGACCGGTGCCGGCTGCTGCTGTTCAGCGACGATGGGTTCACCGATGATCTCCGTGCCACGACTGCCACCGATCCCTCCATCCAATCGATCGACCTGGACCAGCTGTACGCGACGAACTGAAAGGTGAATCTGCCTTTCACCAAGCGCGCGCCAAATCACGGGCCAGGGCGAAACTGTCCTGACCGATCTCATCACCACACCGCCGATGGTCAATGCCAAAGTCGGTGGGCGCGGTGGCCGGCTGGACCTGATCGCGTCACATCTCGGCCTCGTCAACACCTCAACCGAGCCACCGCGGCCCTGCGCCGACTCCTAGACACCCGCCCGGGCGGCACTCTCGTGATCGTCGGCCATAGCGAAACACTGACCGCCGTCCTGCAGTTGCTGCTCGGCACGACCGGCCTGAGTCGCCTGAAGATCGCGTTCGACCACTGCGCCATCACCACTCTGCAGCCGACCACCGAATGGCCCGGAATCCAGCACCCTCACCAGCGGTGGACCCTCGTCCGGCACAACGACGTCAGCCATCTCTAAACATCACTCAACATTGAGGCCGGCTGAGGAAGGCGTCTCGGGGACGATGGCTGAGCGGTCCGCGGACAGCGACCGCTGGGATGAGACTCCCGCCTGCCAGGGCGAGACACCGACCTGCCAGTCGTAATGGCTACCGGGATCGGCCAGCACGCTCACGCCGATGTCTTTGCGGATGACCCGATAGAAGTCGCCGCGTGCCTGGCTCACCTCTTTGATCGCTGATTCCCACGTCATGTCACAGTCCTTGCCCGCCGCGAGAAGTTCGAGGCGGAAGACGCAGTCATGCCATCGCCGGCCAGCCCGAATGGCGTCGTCACTGCCGAACAGCAGCACGCCCTCCCAGCAGACCGTCCTCTCTTCCTCGGCAGCGGCGAGATCCGCGAGTTGATATTCCGGTGCCATGCTGTAGACGCCGATCGAGATCCCCTGCTGCTGCGCCAGCCCCATCGATCACCATCCGCCCATATCTGATCAGTGTGATGCGGCCCGCGCACCCGCGAAGTTCTCTCGCTTCGTCGATTGGTGGAACAGGTAAGGGGCGAGCGGCCGCGACGACCGGCTTCGACGCATACCTGCACACCGGTCGCTGGGAGCGCCGGCACATCACGAGTGTTCTGAGTCCTGCCCCTGAGGGGTGGCTAGTCATGGACTCGGAGCTGGCTCTCCGGGGCCTGGCAAAATCGCGGCATGGGTGGTCCTGAGCTGGTCCTGGTGCTGCGTTACCGCAAGGCGGTGACGTACGGCTTTCACGCGCTCCTGGGTGCGCTTGGTCAGCACGAGACCGCCACCCGGTACGAGGTTCGCTTTGGTGAGGATGTCGTGAGCACGGCGGTCCACATCCGGGAGGCCGTCGCCACCGGGGCGCGGGTCTACGTGCTGTGGCCGTTCTATTCGCCGGACGCGGCCGCGCTTGCCGGGGAGTTGAAGCAGATCCGGGCGCTGGCCGATGCTCCGAGCGTCACCCATCTTGCCGGGGGAGTGCACGCCACCGCGGAGCCGGTGCAGACGCTGGACGCGGGCTGGGACATGGCCGCGATCGGCGAGGGCGAGTCGACCCTGTTGAGCCTGGTCGACGCGAAGGGGCGACCCGATCGGCGTCACCGGCCTGACCTACCGCGACGCCACCGGTAACGTGAGGAGAACCGGCAAGGCCAAGCAGCGCGACCTCAACGACTTCCCGGGCTTCGCCCTGAAGTGGGACAAGTTCAACGCCCTCGAGATCACGAGAGGCTGCATCTACGCCTGCCGGAACAAGCGCGAACTACTACCTCATTGAGCGCCAGCATGGCCGGATATGGTTAATTTGCGAACCAGGTATGCCCGCCCGACACGCTCCTTATCGCAATGCTCATCGAGTCGGCCCACCCCGATCAGGGGCGTTGTCGATGGCGGTCGAGCCCGCCGCACCGTTGCTCGCCCGCCAATCAGCGCCTTGGTCGTCTCCGCCAGCGCAGATCGAGAGGTCAACTGCCGATCATCAGATGGGTCTTGACAGTCTGGCGGTGGCACCTTTTGTAATCGCTGAAGCGTTCAGCCCCGAGTGGGATGCGTTATCAGCAAGACACACGGGGCTACCTCGTAGGAATGACTTTTGTCGCTTCGTAGACTTGCCGGGTCCAAGATGTGGATCAGAGGGGGACTCGTGGACAAGCGGCTCAGTGATCTCGCCAAGGGGTCACCGAACTTCGGGCTTCTGTTCCCCCTCCAGCCGCTACTTGCGATCTACGGAGCCATGGCCGAGGCCACGGTCTTCACGAACCCCAACTCGTCGATGGTTCAGGCCGGGCAGTTCGGCGAGGTCCTAGCCGAAGAGCTGGTCACTCGGACCGGAATGCGTGTCGAGGGTGACCGGCAGATCGACCGTTTGACGGCCCTGACCCGAGCCGGTGTTCTAACACCGGCAATCCGGGACGCCTTCGACCAGGTACGCCGCGACCGCAATAGGGCCGCGCATCGACACCTGTTCGACACCGCGGGTGCGCTGTCTGCGGTGCAGGTCTGCTACCAACTGGGTCTCTGGTTTCACGACGCTATCGAGGGCCGTAGGACGGTCGCCCAGTTCGTACCGCCGACCGATCCCGGCGAGGGCACGCAGGTCACGGACCCGGCAGAACTGGCTGAGCTGCGTGAGGCGCTGAACGGTCACCGGCAAGCGCTGACTCAGGCGCGAACGCGTCTGGCTGAATCCACCAGTGCGCTGGAGGCTGAGCGGAAGGCACGCGCTGAAGCCGAAAGCCTGATCGCCAGCGCCGACGCAAACAAGCGACAGCTGCTCGAGATGATCGAGCAGCTGACGGCACAAGTCGGAGAACTCCGCAGCGCACAGCAGGTCAAGTATGAGATCGCCCGCCACCAGCCTCGTAAGGTCGACGCTCAGCGACGCGACGCCATCGTCCATCGGGCGCAGCGAGCCGCACCGCTCAATGAGGTGCAAGCCCGCGAAGTCATCGACGAGATGCTCCGCGCGGCCGGCTGGGTCATCCAAGACCGCGACCAGATCAACCCGATAGCTGCCTTGGGCGTGGCGGTCAGAGAGTTCACCTTGGCTACCGGCCGAGCCGACTACGTGCTGTATGTCGACGGCAAAATCGTCGGCGTGGTCGAGGCCAAGCGTGAGGGCGACCATCTGTCCAGCGCCGTTCAGCAGAACGACCGCTACGCCGCTGGCGTGCTGAAGGAGCACAGTCTCGCGGTCTGGCGACGTGACGAACCGTTCGCGTTCCGCTATGCCACGACCGGCACAGAGACGTATTTTCTCAACCGCCTCGACCCGGATGCCAGATCCCGTGAGGTGTTCTCCTTCCACCGACCAGAGACGGCGGCGACTTGGATGCAGCGCGCCGACGGAACACCCGAGGCCCCAACCTTCCGGGCGGCCCTGCGGCGGCTCCCGGTGCTGGAGCCGAACGGGTTGCGCCTGGCCCAGATCGACGCGATAGCCGGCCTAGAGGAATCTCTCGGCGAGGACCGGCCGCGCGCATTGATCGAGATGGCGACCGGGGCCGGCAAAACCTTCACTGCGGTAGCCCAGACTTACCGTCTTCTCAAGTACGCCAAGGCACGTCGCGTCCTGTTCCTGGTGGATCGCACCAACCTGGGCAAGCAGGCGCTCGACGAGTTCCGCAAGTTCACGACACCCGACGACGGTCGCAAGCTGTCGGATATCTACAACATCGATCGGCTTGGCGCGGCTGGCCTGCAGGACACCTCGTCGGTGGTCATTTGCACCATCCAGAGGATGTACTCGCTGCTGAGAGGTGAGACCGTCAGCGACGACCAGGCTGATGAGGTCCAGGACGAGCTGGCGTATGAGGATGCCTACGCTACAGATCGACCGATCGAGGTGTCCTACAACCCAGATGTCCCGATCGAGTCGTTCGACTTGATCATCATCGATGAGTGTCACCGGTCTATCTACGGCCTTTGGCGGGGCGTTCTGGAGTATTTCGACGCCCACCTTGTCGGCCTGACTGCCACACCGACCGCCCAAACCGTCGGATTCTTCAACCGCAATGTCGTTTCGGAGTACACCTACCCGCAGGCGGTCGCCGATGGCGTCAACGTCGATTTCGACGTCGTCCGCATGCACACAGACCTGCGGGAGAGGGGTGCCGCCACCATCGAGCAGGGCACGACCGTGCGGGTTCGCGACCGCAAGACCCGCAGGCAGCGCTACCAGGAGTTGAACGACGACTTCACGTACACCACCCGCCAGATTGGCCGATCGGTGGTCGCGGTCGACGAGATCAGGGCGGTGCTCCTCGCGTACCGCGACAACTGGCGACGCTGGTTCCCTGGACGCGCCGAGTTGCCGAAGACACTAATCTTCGCGGTGGGCGAGGACCATGCCGAAGACGTGCTCGCCCTGGTCAAGGAGGTCTTCGGTCGCGGCGACGACTTCGCGAAGAAGATCACCTACAAGAGCCGGCAGGCTGGTGATGACCCCGACCAGCTAATCCGCGACCTGCGGACCTCACCTCGGCTACGCGTGGCGGTCACCGTCGACATGATTGCAACCGGCACGGACGTAAAGGCGCTGGAATGCGTGATCTTCCTGCGTGAAGTGCGCAGCGCCGTGCTGTTCGAGCAGATGAAAGGACGCGGCGCTCGCACCATCGACCCGACCGAACTGCAAGAAGTCACGCCAGACGCTGACGATGCCGTACGCAAAGATCGCTTCGTCCTGATCGACGCGGTCGGCGTAACGGACTCCCCACTGGTGGACGCGAAACCGCTCGTTCCTGCTGGCGAGCGACAGGTCTCCCTCGCGAAGTTGCTGGACAAGGCCGGAACAAAGTCGATCACCGCTTCAGAGGCGGAAATCCTTGCCGGGCGGCTCGCCCGCCTCAACCAGCAGCTAACCAGCGAGGAACGCGAACAACTGACCAGAGCGGCCGGTGGACGCATGCTGTCGGATATCGCCGGCGCCATCGTCAAGGCCGTCGACCCAGACCGGCAGGAAAAGGCCCAAGCCGAAGGGGGCAAGAAGGCTGCTCGCCAGCTCATCGAAGACGCGATCGCGCCGTTGACCCAGTCTCCTGAGCTACGCCGGCACATCATCGAGATCCGACGGGACAAGGACTACGTGATCGACGAGGTTACCGCCGTCAAGGTGACCGACGTGCACGAGGTCCCGCGCGAGGAGCGCGCCCGGGAACAGATCGGCCGCTGGCGGCGCCTGCTGGAAGAAGAACGGGACAGGATTGCGGCGGTTGAGATCGCGTTGACTAGCCCTCGGACAGTCTCCCCTGGCGAGGCGTACGGGGCGCTCAAAGAACTCGCGCTGGATATCCGGAGGCCGGACTTCTCTTGGACACCGCAGACGCTATGGGTCTACTACGAGGATCTCGGGGCTGCAGCCCATCGCAGCGATCGTGAGGCGGGCATCCCAGACCTGATTTCTCTGATCCGTTACGAGCTCGGTGCCGATCAGGAACTCCGGCCGTATCGGGAGACGGTGGAGGAACGTTTCGAAGGATGGTTGCTGCGCCAAGAACAGGCGGGTGCCAGGTTCACTGAGGAGCAAATGTGGTGGCTGCGCTCCATCCGCGACGTAGTCGCCAGCGACGTCGGTATCAGCCCGTCCGAGTTCAACGCCGAACCCTTCAAGGGTTACGGCGGTGGCCGTGGATTCGCCCACGCTTTTCCGGAACGCGACGTCCGCACCTTACTGAGCGAGTTGAATCGAGAGTTAGCTTGAGCACTCTGAACGACGACGATCTTCCAATCGGATGGGCATGGAGCCGACTAGGAAGCCTCGGCGAGTACATTAACGGGCGAGGATTCAAAAAGTCGGAGTGGTCGAACAGCGGCCTACCGATCATCAGGATCCAAAACCTTACCGGCTCGGGATCTTCTTTCAATTACTTTTCAGGAGAGTTGGACGACCGCCACGTGGTCAGGTACGGCGACCTCCTGATCTCGTGGGCGGCAACATTGGGGGCCCATATCTGGCGAGGGCCGGAAGCTGCCCTTAATCAGCATATTTTCAAGGTAAGAACTCACATCGATCCGTTGTTCTTGAGGTATCTAATTGATTACCACCTCGACGAGATGGTGACCGAAAGCCACGGATCTGGAATGGTGCATATAACGCGCACCAAATTCGACAACATTCGAGTAGCAGTTCCGCCATTAGAAGAGCAGCGGCGGATCGTAGAGACGCTCGAAGATCACCTCTCCCGACTCGATGTCGCCGAAACGGGGATCGCAAATAGCATCACACGCCTACCAGCACTCCGCGGCGCCATACGCTCTACGATGACGTGCAGCCGCCAGTTGGAAGCAGAATTGCCTCCAGGCTGGCACTGGGGTCGGTTGGCGGACGTCCTTGATCGGATCGAAGCTGGCAAGTCATTCCGATGTGAGGCCCGCCCCGCAAACACGGACGAGTGGGGAGTGATCAAAGTCAGCGCCATGACCTGGGGCGAGTTCAGACCTGCGGAGCAGAAGGCGGTGCCGGCCGGAAAACAAGTCGATCCAAGACACGAGATCAAGGTTGGTGACATCCTTGTAAGCCGAGCCAATACCATAGCCTATGTCGGTGCGCCGGTACTCGTTAGAGAATGTCGTCCCCAACTTCTGCTGAGCGACAAGAGCCTACGCCTCGTTCCCAAGCCAGGGATAGATAAGAGATGGCTCATACAAGTACTTTCATCTCCGATCGTTCGGAGCCAGATTTCCGCCAAAGCTACTGGCACTAAAGACTCGATGCGGAATATCTCACAAACAGATCTTTTCAGAATTCGCATTCCTATCGCGCCAGCGCCTGATCAGGCCGTAGTTTCCGAGGAAATCGAGAATGGGATTTCCCGGATCGACAAGCTTGCCGCCGAAGTCGAGGGCGCTCGCATTGGGGCGAGGATGCTTAGGAAATCAATCTTGCGTAAAGCGTTTAGTGGCCGGCTCGTCGCGCAAAACCCGGAAGAGGAGTCAGCCACAGTGCTCCTGGCGAGAATCCGCGACAATGGCGCCATTCGATCACGAAATAGTAAACAAGATATTCGCAAATCGAGCGCCAAAAAGGCGGCGTCCGGCCCATCGGTCCGTCAGTCGCTAGCTTCGAGCCATATCCAAACCATTGCCAAACAGCAGGAGCTTCCGCTGTGACTTCCGCATCATCCGCACTGGCGCACGCGCAGACCGACACCTTGGTTGCGAAGCTCTGGAACTACTGCAATGTTCTGCGCGACAACGGGCTGTCGACTATTGAATACGTAGAACAACTTTCATACTTGCTCTTCTTGAAGATGGCGGACGAGATCGCCTCGGACCCATTCACGGAGAATGAAGCCAAGGAAATTGTTCCCGCAGACTGCAACTGGAAGTCACTGGCGAGCCTAAAAGGGCTTGAGCTTGAGATTCATTACCGTGAAATTCTTGCGGAATTGGCCAAGAATCCAGGGACTACGCTCGGTACCATCTTCGCGAAGTCGCAGAATCGGATCACCGAGCCGTCTCTGCTGGAGAAGCTCGTCGTTGATCTGATCGGCAGAGAGGAGTGGACCATCCAGGGAACAGACCTCAAAGGTGATGCCTACGAGGGTCTGCTCGCCAGGGGCGCCGAGGACACGAAGACGGGTGCCGGGCAGTATTTTACGCCTCGGGCGCTGATTGACGCCATAATCGACGTGATGCAACCCGGGCCAGAGGACACCATTACCGATCCGGCGTGCGGGACCGGTGGATTCCTCATCGCCGCGCATCACTACATCCGTAAGCATCACATGCAGAACCTCTCGCGTGATCAGCGGCTCGCAATGGGGGCCGGGCGGATCTGGGGCAACGAGCTGGTAACCGGAACCGCTCGGTTGGCCGCAATGAACATGCTGTTGCACGGTATCGGCGATGCCGACGGGCCATCACTCATCACAGTCAGCGACGCGCTCGCCGAAACACCGAAAAAGCACGCATCCCTAGTCCTCGCCAATCCGCCGTTCGGCAAGAAGTCAGCAATCACCGTCATCGGAACGGATGGCAAGGTCGACCGTGAGGACATTTCCTACGATCGGCAAGACTTCCGCGCAACCACCACGAACAAGCAGCTCAATTTCCTGCAGCACATCATGTCGCTGTTGGAGATGAACGGCCGGGCCGCAGTCGTTCTACCGGACAACGTGCTATTCGAGGGCGGCGCTGGCGAGAAGGTTCGCCGTCGGTTGCTCGACGAGTTCGACCTGCACACAATTCTGCGCTTGCCAACCGGCATTTTCTATGCCGGTGGTGTTAAGGCCAACGTTCTCTTCTTCGAGAAAAAGCCGCCGCGCAGCGGAGGAGTACCCAACACCACGAAGCTCTGGGTTTACGACTTTCGGACCGCTAAGCACTTCACCCTCAAGCAGCACCCACTCCGCCGCGCCGACCTGGAAGAGTTTGTCCAGGCATATCTACCGGGGAAGCCACGCACCGAACGTAAGGAGTCGGAGCGGTTCAAGTGCTTCGACTATGTCGAGCTGATCGCCCGCGACAAGGTCAACCTCGACATCACCTGGATGCGTGATCCTTCGCTTGACGATGCCGAAAGCCTGCTGCCGCCCGAGGTGATCGCGCAAGAGATCATCGAAGACCTCCAGGCCGCACTGAACGAGTTCGCCGCGATCGCGGAAGCGCTCGGTGCAGATGTGCCGGCTGACGCGGAGACAGTCGAGGAGTCCACCGCGAGCTGATCCACAATAGACTTGCGTATACCCCGCCCCAGAGGGAAGGCTGATCGCAGTCGATCGAAGGGCGGGGTGGGTCAGTGGTTCGTGAGCATCCGCAGACGCGCGAGTTCCAGGCGTTCAAGACCAACATTGAGTACGCCAGGAAGATGGTCGTTGCCGGGCAGAGCCTTGCCGCCTTCCAGTCTCCCATCCTTGACATCGGCGACTTCTATCGTGCCGCCTGGGTGCAGGCTGTAGGCGCTATCGATCATTGGTTTCACGAAGAGTTGTACCGGCGCGTGGCGGAGCTTGCCGCTCAGGACAGCCCAGGAATGCCGTACCAGCTCACCGCCTTCGAGCTTCCGCTCAAGAAGGTCGAAGAGGTGCGGCGTGGCACCACAACGCTCGCTGATGCCGTGTCCGAGCAGGTGCGTCTGAAGTGGGGAAACGTCGCCCTACAGAACCCTCGAAAGATCGGCGAGGCACTCAAGCTCGTCACCGAGGAGAACATCTGGGCCAAGGCTGCCGGGCAAATCAACGAGTGGACTCGTGGCCGGACGGCCATGAACGAGCAAGCGCTGAAGAAGCGGTACATCGCCATCACCGATCGTCGGAACAAGATCGCTCATGAGGCCGACTTGGTCGACGGAAGCCTCCATGAGCGGCGAGCCATCACCGACGCAGAGGTCACCGACGCGATCAATTGGATCGAGCGCATCGCTCTGGCCATTGCCACTGTCCTTGGGTAGGACGAACCGGCCGGCCGTTCCTACGCCAATCGCCGATCACCACGGGCGAATCGGAACTGTTCTGGAGCACGGTGCGTCTGGGTCGGCTGCGCGGACAGTTAAGCTGTCATATAGCTGAGCTTGATCCTGATCGTATCGGTTCGCCGTGTCGTTCCTATTCCTTGTTGCGTGTGCTCGGCATTCGTCCAGCTGAGGGCTATGGTGTCCGGGTGACGTCCGGTTCGGAAAGCCGATGTCACCGATCATCGAATCGTTGGGGGCACGATGCCGCGGCGGACTGTTGTTGTCCATCCTGACTTCGGCTGCAAGCTCAAGGAGCTGCGTGAGCAGCATGCATTGTCGCTGCGTCGGCTCGGCGGGATGATCCATTGTTCGCACGGCCATCTGTGGGATCTCGAATCGGGGATCAAACGGCCGAGCCTGTCCGTCGCGGTTCTGCTGGATCAGGCACTCGAAGCGGGCGGGCAGTTATCCGCCATGGTGTCCGAGGTGTCAGCCGACACCGATACCCGGCCCGTCGCGGTCGAACAAGCCGTGGTGGCCACGCCGTCCGGGCTAGAGTTCGCGCCGGACTGGCGGCACGGCATAGATGTCGCTGTTGATCTTTGGCGAGGCGATATGCAGCGGCGGAACCTTCTTCGGCAGGTGGGCTTCAGCGCGACGGCCTTCTTACCTGCGGCGATGCGATGGTTGATGTCGTCGCTTGACGAGCGCCCGGCCGGCAACGGTGAGCGGCTGATCGGGGCCGCCGACGTAGAGACGGTGCGCCGGATGACCTCGACGTACCGGACGCTGGACAACCAGTTCGGCGGCGGTCATATCCGTGACAGCCTTGTCCGCTTCCTCAACGCCGATGTCACCGAGCTGATCAATGGCCGCTACGACGCGACCACCGGCCGCCAGTTGCTGTCCGCGGTCGCGGAGACGACTCAGCTCGCGGGCTGGGCTTCCTACGACACCGGGATGCACGGGCTGGCCCAGCGGTACCTGATCCAGGCTCTACGCCTCGCGGCCGGTGCAGGGGACCGCGCGCTCGGAGCCGAGATCTTGGCGGCGATGAGCCATCAAGCAGCCTTCCTCCGGGCCTCCGGCGAGGCAGTGGATCTGGCCAAGGCCGCCAGCCGTGCAGCGGCCGAGGCGGGCATCGCCGCGATCGAGGCGGAATCAGCCGTCCTCGAAGCTCAAGGTCATGCTGTTGGTGGCGACGAGAAGGCTTGCGCAGCCGCACTGAACAGGGCCGAGGCGATATTCGACAAGGCTGACCGGACGAGCGAGCCGCAGTGGATCGGCTACTTCGACGAGTCCTACCTGGCGGCCAAGTTCGGCCACTGCTTCACCGCCCTGGGCAGGGGCGATATCGCGACACGGTTCGCCACCCGGTCGCTGGACATGGACGGTCGGCAGTACGCGCGGGGACGGCAGTTCAACCTCGTCCTGCTCGCCGTGGCGCACGCGCAGAACGGCGAGCCGGAAGAAGCCGCACGGGTCGGTGTCGACGCGGTCGAAGCCGCGGAAGGGTTGTACTCGTCCCGCGCCCGCGACTACCTGACTGATCTCGCCGATCGTCTTTCCAAGCATGTCGGGCTACCCGCGGTGCAGGACTTCGCCGAGCGGGCACGGCCGATCATGGCAAGTGCCTAAAGGTTTCCGGTCGCCTTTCGCAGCAGCAGGGCGAGCAGCCCGGAGACGGAGCCGGCGCCGACGATGGTGCCGTTGTCGATGTGCTGCTGGATCTCGTCGAGCGAGATCCAGCCGAGGCGTTCGGCTTCGTTGATGTCCGGGGCCGCGCCGGTGAAGTCAGCGCCGCGGGCAAGGTAGACGATGTTCTCCTGATCGATCGTGCCCACCATCGGCTGAAAACTAATCAGCTTCTCGATGCTGCGCGGCCGCCATCCGGTCTCTTCCTCGACCTCGCGGGCGGCGCAGGTCATGGAGTCCTCGGCCGGGTCGAGGTAGCCGCCGGGCAGTTCCCAGACCCAGCGGTCGACGATGAAGCGGTGCCGCCACATCATCAGCACGCGTTCGTCGTCGTCGAGCACGATGACCATCGCGGCGGCCGGAATACGCAGAACGTACTGCTCGAAGCGGACGCCATCGGGTAGCTCCACGTCCGCGATGGTCAGCACCGCCCGGCGGGTGTCATCGACGATGCGTTCCCCATGGATGGTCCATTCACTGGCCCGTTTCGGCTCAACGCTCATCAGCGCACAGTAGCCGTACGCCATCCGGGTTGTACTCCGACACCTGCCGCGTCGGCTGACAGCGGCTGACGCCTGTCGCCTTCAAATTCTGGTCACCGGACCGCCACGCTGTGACCGAAACACCTGATGAATAGCAGCGAAGCCCACCGCGGCCACCGCACCACGCCGGCCGCCACCCCTGGAATCGAGACCGGGCACGCGGTTCCCGCCGCACCACAACGAACCTGCGGATCGGTGGGACCACCGTGACAGTACGTCGCAGGTCGGCGTGCCCTCGACATCACGGAAGGCAGGACATGGCGACGACCACGAACCACCGCGTTCGCGGAGGTGAACCCCAGTGGTGGCGATAGCGGCGACGAGCGCACTGCTGGTGGGGTTCCTCGCGGGCCTGATCAGCTTCAAAGTCAAGAGCCGGTGGTGCCCGCACTGCGGCGCGATGACCACCGCCGACCTGCCCACAGCGACCGCGCCGCCGCAGACGCCGAGCCCACCGAGTTGGTCGGCGCTGCCGACGCAGTCCTACAACCAGGTCGGGCGAGCGGGAGCACTCACCCCAGCTCAACGCCGCCGCGCGAACGGCGGCCATTGATGCTGGTCCCGAGGACGCCGCACCAGCCCGACCGGCCGGCGTGGGACTGCCTCGCCTGCGGCGAGCCGTGGCCGTGCGCACCCGGCAAGGTCGAGTTGGCCGAACAGGGCGCAGTGCATCGCCGATCGCTGCGGCTCTACCTGGAGTCCTGCGCGATCGACATGATCGACGACCGCGCTGACGGGCATCGAGCCAGCGGCCGTGACGACGGGATCTACGACCGCATCCTCGGCTGGTTCGACGCGTCCCCACGCGCTTCGGCCGGGCGCGCGACGCGACGGGCGGCCTGAATATGATCATGAGGCACTACCCGCCCGCAGTGCTCGTCCATGTGCCGGAGTGCGTGGAAGGGGCAGCGCTTCCGGCGGTCATGGCGTCCGTACTAGAAACCGGCTTCTACAGCCACCGCTTCCACTTCTGCTTCGCCGAGGCAGGCTACGACCTCGCCACGATCACGGCCGCGTGCGTCATCCGTGACGGCATCGTCCCGATGGTCACCGTCGAACGACTCGACTACCGGCCACATCGCTACGTTCCCAGCGACGACCAGTCAGCCGACGCCCTGCACGCCCGTTGCCGCGTCTGCTACGGCACCCACGGCGAGGACAAGCCGACGCATCCCGTAGTCGGAAGCGAGAGCACCTCTCCATGAACGCCGAGCGATCGACTTCTCGGCCTTCCAGGCGCCCGGCCCGGTCGCCTTCCCTGCGAAAGACGACGACCAGACCGGGGCGAATGCACCACCCGCGAGGACGGACCTCGTGGCGCACACGCAAAGGAGAGCATGCCATGGACACCGACGACCTGTACTCGGTCGAGGTCCCGGAAACGGCGTTCCGCACGCCGTGCGGCGGCAACATCGGCGGCAGCCTGGAGTCCTGCGTCTCGTTCGCGGACATCCCCGGCGAGCCCGGCGCCTACGCCATCCGCGACACCAAGCTCGGCGCGGCCAGCCCGACCCTGCGCTTCAGCGCGGCGGAGATGACCGACTTCGTCACCGCCATCACCGCCCCGGGCGACAACGCCTGATCCGCAAGCCCAGTTCACACCGGGTGGGCCGTCGGAGGGCGGCCCACCGCATCGGACAATAGATTGAGGAGCGGGATGACCCTCGGGCACTGGCACGGCTATCTCTGGACCGGATCGAGCAAGGATCTGAAGGACGAATCACTGCGCTGGCCCGGTGCACCCGGCACCCCAGCGACCCAGGAATTCCTCCGCTCCTCACTGCCGCCGATGCGCCTCGGCCACTACCTGTTACGCCGCAACGCCGCCTCCGCAGATCTCACCTGGACCGACGTCGACGAAGCCATCGACTGGATGGCCGCCACCTACAAAAGCCACCCGCCCATGGACGGCGACGTCGGATTCCCCGCCGTAAACGGTGCCCCGCCACTGGCCGGCGATGTCGGACTGGACGCGCGTAGAGCGACCTCCCGTGACGGGCTGATCAACGGCGTGGACGCCTACTGGCAGTACTACACCAACCCGAACGGCGGCGTCATCGCCTACGCGGCCATCTGCTGCCCGCACACCCACCTGCCGGACATCCCGTGCCCGCTCCCGCCCCGACCCTGACCACCCCCCAGCCCACGGAGGATGACGTGTCCCTCAGGATGCTGTTCGATCAAGCGACGTACCAGGACATGATGACGAGCTGGCCGACCGAGCCGGCAGTCCACGACCTGCCCGACGGCAGTCACCTCCCGGCCATCGTCAACGCGAAACTGCTCAACACCTACCTCGACACCGGCTGTGCGCCCGCCGACGAGATCAACGTCGTCAAGGACGGCGCCGCCCGGCACCCCCGCGCGTACGCGACCGCCGGCAAGCTCGATCCCGCACGGATCGCGATGTGGCGCAAGCGCGGCTACAGCTTCCAGATCCGCAACCTGGACCGCTGGTACCCGCCGCTGCACGCCATGTGCCGAGCCATCCAGCAAGAGACCGGCTTCGGCTGCTACGTCACCGCGTTTATCACCCCCGCCGGCGCCCAGGGCCTCGACTACCACTGGGACCAGAACATGGGCATGGTCTACCAAGTCGCAGGCGTCAAGACTTGGCAGATTTGGCGGCCGGTCGTCGAAGAACCTCACCGCGGTTACAAGGCGTCCAACACCCAGCCGCTCGCCGAAATGGTCGAACAACTCAAGGCCGACGGCCCCGATCTGGAGATCGAACTCAACCCGGGACAGGTCCTCGTGCTCCCGCGCGGCTGGGTCCACAACCCCCACGCCCTCGACCAGACCGAGAACAGCGTCCACCTGACCTTCGTCATCCGCGAACGCACCGGATTCTGGATCGGCGAGAAGCTGGCCAAGGCCGCCATCGCGTCGACCCCGTTGCGACGCGTGATTACCCCGGCCGACATCGTCAGCGAAACCGCGCTCGCCGCGCAGATCGATCAGGCTCGGAGCGCCCTGTTCGACTGGCTCAGCAAGGTCGACACCCAGACGTTCGCCGCCGAACTGCTCGACACGGCCCGAAGCGAACTCGAACCCGACTACATCTGACGGCCCAACAGACCGCCCGGCTCGGCGGGGACTTCCCCGTGGTTCCTGCCGAGCCGGGCCAGACTGCCCAGCCGCCGGTTCTCATCCGGAATGCTGTCCTCACGCCCGATAGCGAGCCCGATCATCGATGGAGGCTCAGCTATCGATCGCCCAGGGATGCTGGCAGGCTGGCATCCGTGACGAGACCATCCGATCAACCCGGCAGTGACGGGAGCGGCACGCCCGCTGCGGCCCTTGCGCGTCGGGAAAACGCGGAAGCCCTGGCGTCGGAGCTGCGGGATCTCCCGGTATCGGTGTGGCCGGTTCGGTCGCGGGGCGCGGTGTCGTCGTACGTGGTGTTCATGGAGGACGAGATCGCGCTGGCGGATCTCGTGGTGGTGCTGTGGGACATCGCGCGGTCGGGCCCGTTTCCGCCCGAGGTGACGGTCCAGTCCGGTGTCGCGGGCACCGTCGTGCTGGTGCATGGGCCGGATTTCAGTGTGGCCGGTCGTTCGGGTGGTCCGGTGCTGGTGGTGTCGGATCGGATCCATAGGGTGTTGCGGATCGATCGTGATCCGAGCTGGCAGCAGGAACTGTCGGCGCTGATCGGCGAGTTGATCGCGGTGGGGCAGGGTTCGGAGCCGTTCGACGAGTCGATGCTGCCGCCCCCTCCACCGATGCCGTGGCACCGCGACCGGTAGCCGACTTCCCACGAACTCCACCGGCCGGCTTCGCATCAGGTTTCCGGTCGCGGGCGGCGAGGCATTTCAAGAAGCGGGCCTTGGCGCGCTGGCGTTGCTTGTGGGCGGTGTCCGGGCTCATGCCCAGTTGGTCGGCGGCATCTTTCATGCTGACGTGGTCGAAGCCGGTGATGGTGAGCAGCTTGACGTCCCGCTCGGCCAGCGGGTTTCCGGCTGCGGCGAGCGTGGCCAGAAATTCGTGGAAGAGAACGCCGAGTTCCTCGTCGGGCGTGCTGCCTGCCACAGGTTCGGCTGTGGCCGTAGGTGGTCGGCGTTTTCGGGAGCTCCGGGCTCGTTGGGATTGCCGGGGCTGTTTGCCCTTGGCGTACGTGACGCCGCTCTCGATCAGTTTCATGCCGAGGTTCGTCGCCCGGACGTCGATGGTCGTCATTCGTTTCAGGAAGCCGCAGAGCAGGTCGTGGTCGATGTCGGCGGTGTCGTCGCGGTGGGCCAGGATGATGCGCTTGCGGGAGCGGCGCAGGCCGCGGGCGGCGAGGCTGATCGCGAGGAGCCGGTACGGCTCGGCGGTGGCGGGCCGGCGGGCGCCGGTGATTACGGCGGCCCAGATCTGGTCGCGTTGCGGGTAGTCGGCGTCTTCGAGCAGGAACCGCAGGAGCATGCGGGGACGCATGTCCTTGGGCGGTAAGCCGGGACCGAGGTGTCCGGCCGGGATGGTCCAGTTGAGCATCTCGAACCAGTCGAACAGCGGCCCGTGTCGGGCATCCGAACCGTCCCGGTTGCCGGGCAGCGTGAGCGGAGTGAGATCGTGTAGGCCCTGCTCAGCAGGGCGCGGGTGTGGTGCTGATTGGTTCGGCTGCACCACCAACCCCCGTCGCCGGTGTGATCACTCGAAAAGATCTTGCCGGTCTGGTGTCCAGAACGGCGTCGAGCCGCCCCTTTCTCCGGTAGCAAGCCCGCGCTCTCTTGCTTGCCCGCTGCCATCGCCGCCCTCGGGCTGCGGCGGCTGCTCCGTTCATCCCGTGCCCTGCCACCGCGGGGCAGGTTCGTCTTCTATGGAGAGAGAAGCCATGATTATCGATCACTGTCACGCTGTTTGCGGAGAGCGGGATACGCGCCTGGTCTATCACCAGCGCCGATCCGAGCCCGTTCGCGATCTGTCACGCCCTGTCACCGCGAACCGGACTCTTCCGCCGACCGGCACGGCCGGGCATCACCGGTGTGGGGCCGCCGGTGAGCGAACCCCCTACACCAGTTGCAGGGCGGCCGGACCGTGCCGCCCCTGTCGAGGGTGTCGTCCAGGTCGTCATCATGCTGGCGATCGGGGCGGCCGCGGCGGCGGCCTCGTTCACGCACGTGCACGACGTCGCCGAGGCGCACGGCCAACCAGGGTGGCTGGCGTGGGCCGACGCCGTGGTGCTGGAACTGATGTCCGTGGCCGGCGGCCTGGAACTACGACGCCGCAAACGCCTCGGCGTTCACCTCTGGTTTCCGGCCGTGGTGTTGATCGTCGCTGTGGTGCTGTCGCTGGGCGCACAGGTCGTGGAGGCCGAACCGTCGGTCATCGGCTGGCTCGCAGCGGCGCTACCCGCGGTCGGGTTCCTGGCCATGGTCAAGATCGCCCTCGGCCGAGCCGGACCCGGCCCGGCCGCCACGGCCCCGGCCTCAGCCGCCGTCCCGGACGGTCCCGGACGTCCGCAACACCCCACAACCGTCGCGGACGACGGTCCGCCACCCGCGACGATCGACGACGAGATCCGCGACCTACTCCCCGTCGCCCGCAAGGCCGCGGACGACCTGATCCGCGAGGGTCGCCCGCTGTCACGCGAAGCTCTGGCCGACTTGCTTCGCAGGCGAGGCCACGCGATGTCGAACGCGCGGGCGTCTGCACTGGTCAAAGCTGATCCGCGACCAACCCGCCCGCCCCGAAGCGCCAACCGGAGATGGCGACGCACCCCCAGCCACGGGGAAAACCGACCTGCCGACTACCGCCGTCACCCGCTAGCCGTCGTGATGACGGGCGTCGGAGGAGCTGCGAAGAGCCGTCTGCCGTCATACCAACGGAATGGAGTTTCCATGAACCGCCCGTTCTTCCATCGATTACCAGCAGGGCTGCGGAAAGTAGCTCCGTACTCCTGCCGAAGTCCATTCCCACGGCCCGCGGCCGATCTGTCAGAACCTGTCACGCCCGCGGCCACGGCTCCGTCACCGCTGTTGCTCGCCTCGCCGCGCACCCAACTGGCACCCAACACCGACGGCAGGCCCGGACCGCCGACCACACCACCACCAGGTCAACCAGCCGACGCATCCCGTCCTCTGACCGGAACCAGCACGGCTTTCGGCGCAGACCGACTGGTTGGGTGTGGTCGGGGTGTCGGTGCCGGGGTGCGTCCGGGTGGTGGTGTGGGGGTCGGTCTTGACACCGACCCCCACACCGACCACATCTTCCACCTGTCAGCCCAGGTCAGCCGCTATCCGGCGCTGACTGTCGTGTGCTGCGACAGACCCTTGTCTGGGGTCTCCCCTGGGGGTGATGCGTAATCCGTACCACCTATGAACAGCGCCTGCTGGAGGCGCAATCCGCTCTCACCGGCCGTGATCTGCGGCTGCTGGGCTGGCTCTACGACCACGGCGTCCTGACCACCGACCAGATCAACACTGCCCTGTACGGGTCGCTGACGTTCTGTCAGCGGTGGCTGCTCAAGCTCCTCGCATTGGGCGTGGTGGCTCGGTTCCGGCCGCAACGCTGGGAGGGCGGCTCCTATCCGTACCACTACCTGCTTGACCAACTCGGCACTGAGATCGTCGCCGCCCAACGCCGCGACCCACTCCCACGTCGCGACCAGGCGAGGCCGCGCCGCCAGCACCTGACCTCTCGGGCGAACCTGCCGCACCTGCTGGCCACCAACCAGTTCTTCGTCGACCTGGCCGGCCATGAACGCACCCACCCTGGCGGCCGCCTCATCGAATGGAGGTCTGCCTCCACCCTGCAAGAGAGAGGAGCCTTCTTCCGCACCGGCGACGACCCCAGCCTGATGCTGCTCAAGAACCTGCCTCGCCCGGACGCCCACGGCGTCTGGGCCGAACACGACCGGCAGGTGCCGTTCCTGCTCGAGATGGATCTTGGCACCGAAAACCTGACCATCCTCGCCAACAAGATCATCAACTACGTGCGACTCGCGGACATGACCCGCTGGCGATGGCCGGTGCTGTTCTGGCTGCCCTCGACCCGCCGTGAACTCAACCTCCACCAACTCCTGAGCGACACCACGATCCCCGACCTGGTGGCCACCGCCACCGGCGACCACGCCACCACTACCGGGCAGTCGCCCGCCGAGAACGTGTGGTGGCTGCACGGCCACCACGGTCCCCGACTACGCCTGTCCGAACTTCCTCATCACGATCCCGTGGAACCCATTTGACGAGCACCTATGAGAGGACCTTGAGCGAGGGCGGCCCCTGACTGCCGCAGTCGGGGGCCGGTCCGCGACCTGGCAAAATTGTCGCATGAGTGGTCCTCAGTTGGTTCTGGTGCTGCGTTACCGCAAAGCGGTGACGTATGGCTTCCACGTGCTGCTCGGTGCCTTGGGGCAGCACGAGACGGCCACTCGGTACGAGGTGCGCTTCGGCGACACGCCCGAATCGACCGCCGAGCACATTCGGGCCGCGCTCGCGACTGGCGCCAAGGTGCTCGTCCTCTGGTCGTTCTACTCACCCGACGCCGCGGCACTCGCGGAGGAACTCGGTCGCATCCGCGAGCTGGCCGACGGCCCGAACGTGACGCACCTGGCCGGGGGAGTGCACGCCACCGCGGAGCCGGTACAGACCCTCGACGCGGGGTGGGACATGGCAGCGATCGGTGAGGGCGAGTCGACCCTGCTCAGCCTGGTCGATGCGAAGGGTGACCCGGCCGGCATCACCGGCCTGGCCTATCGGGATGCCACCGGCAACCTGATCAGGACCGGCAAGGCGAAGCAGCGCGACCTCAACGACTTCCCCGGCTTCGCCCTCAAGTGGGACAAGTTCAACGCCCTCGAAATCACGAGGGGATGTGTTTTTTCATGCAGATTTTGCCAAACACCCTTTATGTTCTCCGCGCGTTTCCGGCACCGGGGCATCGAAAACGTGCGGTGGCACGTCGACCAGATGCGTGCCCGCGGGCTACGTGACGTCCGCTTCATCACCCCGACCGCGCTGAGCTACGGCAGCCAAACGGAGGAACCGAACCTCGACGCCGTCGAAGAGTTGCTCGCCAGCTGCCGCGAGGGCATCGGCCCGAACGGCCGGGTCTTCTTCGGCAGCTTCCCCAGCGAGATCCGCCCCGAGCACGTCTCCCGGAAGGCTCTCCGCCTGGTCAAGAAGTACTGCGACAACAACAACATCATCGTGGGCGCCCAGTCCGGCTCGGACCGGGTGCTCGGCGCGGCCAAACGGGGGCATGGTGTCGAGGAGGTGAAGCGGGCCGCGAGACTCGGTATCGAGGAGGGCTTCCGGATTAACGTCGACATGATCTTCGGGATGCCCGGCGAGGACCAGCAGGACGTCAGCGACTCCCTCGACCTGGCTCGCGAGCTGGCCGACCTCGGTGCCCGGATCCACGCGCACACGTTCATGCCGCTGCCGGGCACACCGTGGCGGGACGCCCCGCCCGGTGACGTCGACCCGGAGACGATCCGTGAGGTGGACCGGCTGTCGCGGCGTGGCGCCCTCTACGGCCACTGGCAGAAGCAGCGCGACCACGCCGCCCGGCTGGCGGCAGCCGCGGAGGCGTATCCGCGGCCGGGCCGCAGCCGCACGATCCTCCCGACGGTGCCGGCCGCAAGCACGATGCCGGCCGCAAGCACGGTGCCGGCCGCAAGCACGGTGCCGGCAGCAAGCACGGCGCCGGCCGCGGCGAAGCCCACCGACGGCTGCGCGACCTGCTGAAACGCGCCACTGAAAAGAGCGCCGCTCAGAGGGAGCGGGCCAGTGAAGCAGCGCGGGCCAGGTGGTCGGCCTTCAGCGACGCCCACCCCGCGGGGTCGCTCCCGGCCAGGACCGACCCGCCCAGGACGACGAAGTCGGACGTGGACGCCCGCGCGCCGATGCGGTCGTCGACCATGCTGGTCCGCATGGCCTGGTGGACACCGGATTTCTCCAGCTCGGCGACGGTGTAGCCGGCGGTGCAGAGCACGACCACCCGCCGGGCCACCCGCCCCCATCCGGGCTTGTAGGCCCACCCGACCGTCCACACCCGATCGAACCAGCCTTTCAGCATGGCCGGGCAGTCCGCCCACCACACCGGGTAGACGAACGCCCACACCTCGGCCGCGTCGAGCAGTTCCTGTTCCGCGGCCACGTCAAAGGGCACAGGATCGGAGGCCGGCCGCGCGTACTCGGCGGCGCTCAGGACGGGCTGGAAGCCGGACCCATAAAGATCCGAGACGGTGTACGACGAAAGCCCGCCCACGAACGCGTCCAGCACCTCCCGGGTGAAGCTTCCCGGGTCGGGATGGGCGTAGACGACATGAACCGGGCTCACACCGTGGATCCTGACAGGGCCGCCGGCTCCGGCCGCGGTTCGGGTGTGCCACCGTCGGCCCGGCTGGACCAGACGGCCGCGTTGACGGCGGCCCAGGCGACTCCGAGGACCACCGCCGCCACGGTCACACTGGTGTCGCTCCAGTTCAGGTACACCCACGAGCCGGCGCAGACCAGGGTGTACCCGGTCGCCAGCGTCCAGACGGTGACCCGCCACTTCCACGGCAGCCCGCGCACGACCACCCAGGCGAGCAGCCCGGCCGCGGCCGCCACCTGTGCGGTCTGCCCAGCGGGCATGCTGTGTACCGCGATCAGCTGGGCATCGAGGGGCAGCGATCCGTCGAGTTCGCCGGCCGGCGGGAACGGGATGTCGCCGGTGGTCCGCCGACCGGGATCGGCGGTGGCCGCCAGCACGACGGCGAGGACGACGGCGGGCAGGATCGGGCCGAGCACCTCGGGGAAGAAGGCGCGCAGGTCGAACCCGCGCCAGCACCACCGGGCCAGGGCGATGACCAGGGCCAGGATCACCAGGATCTCGGGGACCAGGGAGGTGGCGATCTGGAGGGCGGCGAAGTAGCCGTCGGAGGTCCACTGCGAACGGGCCCAGGTGGCCACCGTCTCGTCGACCGCGGACAGCCCGCTGAACCGGACCACCGGCGGGATCACCGCGATCAGCAGGAACGCCAGCGCGACGAGCAGGACGAGGCTCACCACCGTGGCGGTTCCGGCCGGCAGCGGCTTCGGACGGAAACGGCGCGCGGCCGCGCGTACCGGATCGGGGTGTCGTCCGAACCAGCGGCCCGCCAGCGTCAGACCGAGAACGAGCACCGTCAGGGCGGCCAGCGCGCCCGCGGCGCGCCCGGCGCGCGCCGCCAGCACGTCGTAGGAGGCTCCGGCCGCGTAGCTCGCGCCGACCATCCACAGGGCCCAGAGAATCGCCGCCGGCGTGTGCCAGGCCATGAAGATCTTTCGGGGTACGCCGTTGCGCGCGGCCAGTCGCGGCATCAGGGTGCGTGCCCCCACCACCCACTGGCCCAGGAAGACGGCCCGTCCGCCGTGTCGCCGGAAGAGTTTTTCGGCCCGGTCCCAGGCACGCTGTTTGCCGCCCGCCGGCGCGGTCCCGGCCCGCCAGTAGGCGATGTTGCCGCCGATCACCGCGGCCGCGACCGCGGTGAGCAGGGCCGGACCGACCGGTACGACCCCGGCGTTGGCGAGCAGGCCCATCGCGACGAGGGCGGTGGCGGCCGGCAGCACCAGGCCGGCGAGCAGTGCCGTCTCAGCCGTGACCAGCACGCCGACGACGAGACAGACGAGTGCCCACGGCAAGCCGCTGAGCAGGTCGTTGAGCCACCGCATCGATCGAATCCCCCAGGTTTGGCCGACAGTGTGGACGCTATGGCAAAGACCGTAGCGGTGGATCCGTGATGCTCCTTAGGGCTACACCGATATCTCTTGCGGGGTGGGATGCGGCGAACTAATCCGTTCAGCTGATTCCCACTGATCTATCAAGCGAGAACCGTCGATGTCATGACACAGGTTGTGCCCAAGTGGCGTGCAGTTTTACTCGATTTCCTGGAGCGGGCCGGCTGGTCCGCCGGGCAGGTGTTCATCGCGACCCTGCTGGCCGGAGGTGTCAGTTCGGTCACCGAGCTGCCATGGAAGTACTCGGTCACCATCGCGATCGGCGCGTTCATCTCCTCGGTGATCCTCACCGGGGTGCAGTACCTGTCGAAGATGACCAACCTGGCCTTCTGGCCCGACCTGCTGGTCCGGCTCGCGAAGACGTTCCTGTCGTCGCTGGCCGGCTCGATGACGGCCGGCGTCTTCGACGTCACCGCCTTCGACTGGGACGCCGCGCTGAACGTGGCGTTCCTGGCCACCGTGGCGTCGCTGGCCAAGGGTCTGCTGGCCCGGGAGCCGGCCGCGCCGAACGGGCAGGTCCCGCCCGGCGCCAGCCCGTCCACCCTGCCCACCGGCACCTACCGGGAGGCCGTCGACCACGCTCCGCCGCCGCCGACCATCGCGGCCACCGACCCGCCGGACGGCGGGTCAGTACCCGATGGGAAGCCCGGCGTAGTTCTCGGCGAGGCCGGTGGCTCCGGCCCGGCTGCCGGCGACCCAGCGTAGTTGCGAGAGCTGCAACTCGGCGTCGAACGGGTCGCCCGAGGTGTGCAGCATCGTCGTCATCCACCAGGAGAAATGGGTGCACCGCCAGACCCGGCGCTGCGCGTCGTCCGAGTACCGGTCGGCAAGCGCCGGGTTCTTCTCCCTCAGTGACGCGATGAGCGCCCTGCTGAGCAGTGCCACGTCGGCGATCGCCAGGTTGAGGCCCTTGGCGCCGGTCGGCGGGACGATGTGTGCCGCGTCGCCGGCCAGGAACAGGTTGCCGTGCCGCATCGGCGTCTGCACGTAGCTGCGCATCGGCAGGACGCTCCGGTCGGTGATCGGGCCGGGGTTGAGCTTCCAGCCGTTCTGCCCGTGCCCGAGCCGGGTGGACAGCTCCTCCCAGATCCGGTCGTCGGACCAGGACCGCGGGTCGGTGCCGTTGGGGACCTGGAGGTAGAGACGGCTGACGCTCGCCGACCGCATCGAGTGCAGGGCGAAGCCGTTGGGATGCCAGGCGTAGATCAGCTCGTCGGTCGAGGGGGCGACGTCGGCGAGGATCCCGAACCAGGAGTAGGGGTAGACCTTCTCGAAAGTCCTGGCGGCGGGCACGGCCTGGCGGCTGGGCCCGAACGAGCCGTCGCAGCCGGCGATGTAAATAGCGTCCAAGCGACTGATAAGTCCATTTTTATCGGTAAATGTCACATGAGGTTGGTCCGACTCGACATCGTGCAGGGTGACGTCGGAGACCTCGTAATGGATCTCCTGACCGTCCGCATGACGGGCCGCGATCAGATCCTTCTGCACCTCGGTCTGCCCGTATACCCACACGCTGCGCCCGGTCAGGTCGACGAAGTCCAGGTGGTGCCGCTCGCCCGGCCACTGGAGGTAGATGCCCCGGTGCTGGTCACCCTCGGCCCGCAGCCGGGATCCGAGCCCCACCGACTCCAGCAACTCGACGCTGGAGTGCTCCAGGATGCCGGCCCGGATCCGGGCCCCGACGTACTCCTCGGAGCGGGTCTCGAGGACCACCGATTCGACGCCGCCCTGGGCGAGGAGGTGGGAGAGCAGAAGTCCGGCCGGGCCGGCGCCGATGATGGCGACCTGGGTACGCATGCCCCCAGCGTTCAGTCCCGAACCGCCGGGACACAAGACCCTATTTCCACTGAATGGAAGGATCGCCGGCGAGGGTCCGGCCGATCCCGTGCGCTGCCACCTGGAGGGCGGAGACCAGCCGGGGCAACTGCCGGCGCAGGTCGGGCACCACCATGCCGAGGGCCGCCACCACGGTGTCGCCACTGCGCACCGGCACCGCCACCGAACAGGCGCCCAGGCTCATCTCCTCGCCGGTGGTGGAGTACCCCTCAGCGCGGACCCGGCGCAGCTGTTCCAGCAGGCGGGCGGGCTGGGTGACGGTGTACGCGGTGATCCGGGTGAGATTCTGGAGCACCTCCATGCGGACCTCCTCCGGGGCGTAGGCGAGCAGCACCTTCCCGACCCCGGTGGCGTGCATCGGCAGGCGGGACCCGACCCGGCTCACCACCGGCACCGAGACGTGCCCGGCCAGGCGTTCCACGTACAGGACCTGGAGACCGTCGCGGACGGCCAGGTGCACGGTCGCGAGGGTTGTCCCGTACAAATCATGCAAAAATGGGGACGCGGCCTGGCGCAGGCCGCTCTGCACCGGCGCGAGCAGCCCGAGTTGCCAGATCCGGCGGCCGATCACGTATTCGCCGTTCGGCTCGCGTGCCAGCGCACCCCACCGCTGCAACTCGCCGACCAGGCGATGCGCGGTGGCCAGCGGCAGCCCGGCACGGCGCGCCAGATCGGTCAGGGAGAGGCTGCGGTGCTCGCCGTCGAAGGCGCCGAGGATGGCGAGCGCGCGGGACGTGACGGTTGCCCCCACGGATGCTCCTTCCGCTCAGTGGAAGAAGAGTATCGCCGCGGGCCGCGTTTCCGCCTAGCGTCCGGAGCGTGAACATGGAGTCGTCACAAGCTGACATCAACAGGGAGATCGAGGCGGCGGCCCAGCAATCGGGCGGACCTCAGCCGAAGATCGACTATGCCCCGTACCGGAGCAGCATCCTCCGGCACCCCAAGCAGCCGGCGCACCTGATCGACCCGGAGGCGGTCGAGCTGTGGGCCCCGGTGTTCGGCCACCGTGACGTCGCCGACGACGAGGCCGACCTGACCATCCAGCACGCCGGCACCCCGCTGGGCGAGCGGATCGTGGTCACCGGCCGGGTCCTCGACGGCGACGGCCGCCCGGTCGCCGACCAGCTCGTCGAGGTGTGGCAGGCCAACGCCGCGGGCCGGTACCGGCACCAGCGCGACCAGCACCCGGCGCCGCACGACCCGAACTTCACCGGGGTGGGCCGGATGCTGACCGGGCCGGACGGGACGTACCGGTTCCAGACCATCAAGCCGGGACCGTACCCGTGGCGCAACCACGTCAACGCGTGGCGGCCCGCCCACATCCACTTCTCGATCTTCGGCACCGACTTCACCCAGCGCCTGATCACCCAGATGTACTTCCCGGGCGACCCGCTGTTCCCGCTCGACCCGATCTACCAGTCGATCACCGATCCCAAGGCCCGGGAACTGCTGATCGCCCAGTACGACCACGACGTGACCACCCCGGAGTGGAGCACCGGATACCGCTGGGACATCGTGCTCACCGGCACCCACCGCACTCCGCTGGAGTCCGACACCGAGGAAGAGATCGCATGAGCGCCGTTCCCGGCCAGACCGTCGGGCCCTTCTTCCACCTGGGGCTGGAGTACGACGGCATGAACGAGCTGGTCCCCCCGGGCCACCCGCGGGCGCTGCGCCTGCACGGCCACGTCTACGACGGCGCCGGCGCACCGGTCCCGGACGCGGTCATCGAGATCTGGCAGGCCGACCCGCAGGGCCACATCCCGCGCCAGCCCGGCTCCCTGCGCCGCGACGGCTGGACCTTCACCGGCTGGGGCCGCGCCGCCACCGGCCCGGACGGGCACTACCAGTTCACCACCCTGGAGCCGGGCGCCACCGAGCCCGGCAGGGCGCCGTTCTTCGCCGTCACGGTCTTCGCCCGTGGCCTGCTCGACCGCCTGTTCACCCGCGCCTACCTGCCGGACGACCCGGACCTGCTGGCCAACGACACCCTGCTGGAGTCGGTCGCGCCGGACCGCCGGGCCACGCTCATCGCGCGCCGCGATCCGGACGGCGCCGTCTTCGACATCCGCCTCCAGGGCGACGACGAGACGATTTTCCTCACCTACCCGCGCCTGCGCGACGCATGGGCCTGACGCACGGTTCGTGCCGCGGGGTTACGGGCATCCGGTGAGGGAGAAACCATGAGGGGTACGCGGTGAGCGATCTGTTGTGGCCCGGTGACGAGCGGGCCGGCGACCTCTTCACGGACGCGGCCGTGTGCGAGGCCATGGTCCGTGTCGAGGCCGCCTGGCTGGCCGCGCTCGTGCTGCACGGCGTCGCCGCCCCGGACGCCCGGGACGACCTGGACGGGCTGATCGGCCCGGACGACGTGGCGACGGTGGCGGCCGGCGCCGAATCCGGCGGCAACCCGCTCATCCCGCTGCTCAAGCTGCTCCGCAAACGGCTCGAGGCGCGCAACCCGGCCGCCGCGTCCTGGCTGCACCGGGGCCTCACCAGCCAGGACGTGGTGGACACCGGGCTGGTGCTGTGCCTGCGCGACGCCGCCGACCGGATCGGTGACGACCTGGCCGCCCAGACAGCGGTCCTGGCCCGGCTCGCCGAGGAGCACCGGGACACCCCGATGGCCGGGCGCACGCTGACCCAGCACGCCGTACCGATCACCTTCGGTCTCAAAGCCGCCGGCTGGCTGACCGGCGTGCTGGACGCCCGGGACCGCCTGGCCGCCGTCTCGGATCTGCCGTTGCAGGTCGGTGGCGCGGCCGGCAGCCTGGCCGCGCCGGTCGCCCTGGCCGGCTCCCCGGTGGTGGTCAGCGACCTGATCGAGACCACCGCGGAGACCCTCGGCCTGCCGGTGCGGGATCCCTGGCACACCGCCCGGGCACCGCTCACCGGCCTCGCCGACGCGTGCGTGACCTGCACCGACGCGTGGGGGCGGATCGCCAACGACGTGCTCGTCAGCGCCCGGCCGGAGATCCACGAACTGTCCGAGGGCGCGGTCGCCGGGCGCGGTGGCTCGTCGGCCATGCCGAACAAGCAGAACCCGGTGCTGTCCGTCCTGGTCAAGCGGGCCGCGCTGGCCGCGCCGTTCCTGGCAGCGACGGTGCACGCGGGCGCGGCAGCCGCCGTCGACGAGCGGCCGGACGGCGGCTGGCACGTCGAATGGGCTACCCTGCGCACGCTGGCCCGCCGCACCGTGACGGCCGGCTCGCAGACCGCCGAGCTGCTGGCCGGGCTCCAGGTGGAGACCGCCTGGATGACCGCCAACCTGACCGCGGCCCGGCCCGGGATCGACGCCGAACAGCGGTCGATCAACCCGGGCGCGGCCTCCGGCGAGCCCTACCCGGGAGCCACCGACCGGATCATCGACGCGGTCATCGCCCGTGCGAAGGAGCACCGCTGATGACCGGCCGCCGGCACGCCGTACCCCTGAAGAGGCTCGCGCCGGTGACCGCGTCACCGGCACACCGTCGGCACCGCTCCGGCGTACCACTGAAGAAGCTCGCGCCGAAGCGCGGAGAGGGACCGATTTGCTGACCGCGACCACCTTCACCGATGCCCCCGGCCGGCCGTTGCTGCTGCTCGGGCCGTCGGTGGGGACCACCGCCGAGACACTGTGGGCACGCTGCGCCGGACGGCTCCACGGCCGCTACCACGTGGTGGGCTGGGATCTGCCCGGTCATGGCCGCAGCGCCCCGGCGACCGGGCCGTACACCATCGCCGGCCTGTCCCGGGAGGTGCTCGCGCTGGCTGATCGTATTCGGCCGGGTGAGGCCTTTGGCTACGCCGGCGACTCGATCGGCGGCGTGGTCGGCCTCCAACTGCTGCTGGACGCGCCCGAGCGGGTGACCGCTGCCGCGCTCCTCTGCACCGGCGCCAAGATCGGCGAGGCGCCGATGTGGCACGACCGGGCGAAACTGGTCCGGGCGGAGGGTATGGAGGCGGTGGTCGCCGGGTCCCGGGAGCGCTGGTTCGCGCCCGGCTTCACCGGTGCCGAGCCGCTGATCGCGGCACTGCGGGCCACCGACGCGGAGAGCTACGCGCGGGCGTGCGAGGCGCTGGCCGGGTTCGACGTCCGTGACCGGCTCGCCGAGATCGCCGCCCCGGTGCTGGCGGTGGCCGGCGGCCACGACAGGCCGACCCCGGTCGACAGCCTGGCCGCGATCGCGGACGGCGTCCTGCACGGCCGCCTGGTGGTCCTCGACGACGTCGCCCACCTGGCCCCGGCCGAGGCGCCGGAGGTCGTCGCCACCCTGCTCGACCAGCACTTCGACGAGCTGCGCGCGGCCGGCATCGCGGTCCGCCGGGAGGTGCTCGGGCCCGCCCACGTGGACCGGGCGACCGCCGGGACCACCGCGTTCACCCGCGACTTCCAGGACATGATCACCCGGTACGCGTGGGCCGAGATCTGGACCCGCCCCGGCCTGGAGCGGCGGGACCGTTCGCTGATTACCCTGACCGCCCTGATCGCTCTCGGACATCACGAGGAGCTGGCCATGCACGTACGGGCGGCCCGCACCAACGGCCTGTCCGACGACGAGATCAAGGAACTGATCCTCCAGACCGCGATCTACTGTGGCGTTCCCGCCGCCAACACCGCCTTCCGGATCGCCCAGCGCGTTCTGACCGAGCTCGACGAGGAGCAGCACCAGTGACCGATTCGTTCGTCTACGCCGCCGCCCGTACCCCGTTCGGCCGCTACTCCGGCGCCCTCGCCGACGTGCGGCCCGACGACCTGGCCGCCACCGCCCTGACCGGCCTGCTCGCCAAGGCCCCGGACCTGGACCCGGGCCGCATCGACGACGTCTACTGGGGCAACGCCAACGGCGCCGGCGAGGACAACCGCAACGTCGGCCGGATGGCGGTGCTGCTCGCCGGCCTGCCCACCAACGTCCCGGCGTCGACCGTGAACCGGCTGTGCGGCTCCAGCCTGGACGCCGCCATCATCGGCTCCCGGGCGATCGCCGCCGGGGACGCCGAGATCGTGGTGATCGGCGGCGTCGAGTCGATGACCCGGGCCCCGTGGGTGCTGCCGAAGCCGTCGCGCGCCTTCCCGGCCGGCAACCTGGAGGCGGTCTCCACCACGCTCGGCTGGCGCCTGGTCAACCCGGGGATGCCGGCCGAGTGGACGATCTCGCTGGGTGAGTGCAACGAGCGGCTGGGGGAGAAGTACGGCATCTCCCGGGACCGGCAGGACGCGTTCGCGGCCCGCTCCCACCAGCTCGCCGACAAGGCCTGGAACGACGGGTTCTACGACTCCCTGACCGTGCCGGCCGGCGACCTCACCCGGGACGAGGGCATCCGGGCCGACAGCAGCGCCGAGAAGCTCGCCAGGCTCAAGCCGTCCTTCCGTAGGGAGGGGACGATCACCGCCGGCAACGCGTCGCCGCTCAACGACGGCGCCGGGGCCGTGCTGCTCGGCACCGCGGCCGCCGCCTTCCACATCGGCTTCGACCCGATCGCCCGGATCGCCGGCCGCGGCGCGTACGCCCTCGACCCGCAGGACTTCGGGTTCGCCCCGGTCCAGGCCGCCGAGACGGCGCTGCGGCGGGCCGGCATCGGCTGGTCCGACGTCGGCGCGGTCGAGCTCAACGAGGCGTTCGCCGTCCAGTCGCTGGCCTGCGTCGACGCCTGGGGCATCGACCCGGAGATCGTCAACACCCGCGGCGGCGCCATCGCCATCGGCCACCCGCTCGGCGCGTCCGGCGCCCGTATCCTCGGCACCCTCGCCCACGTGCTGCTCGAACGCAACCAGCGCTGGGGTGTCGCGGCCATCTGCATCGGCGTGGGGCAGGCCCTCGCCGTCGTCCTGGAGAACTGCAACCCGTGAAAACTCAGGTGACCGACGCGCTGACCGCGGTCAAGGAGATCGCCGACTCCGACACCGTCCTCGTCGGCGGGTTCGGCATGGCCGGGATGCCGGTCGAGCTGATCGACGCGCTGATCGAGCACGGGGCCGGCGACCTCACCATCGTCAGCAACAACGCCGGGAACGGGGACACCGGCCTGGCCGCGCTGATCGCCGCGGGACGCGTACGAAAGATGGTCTGCTCCTTCCCGCGTCAAGCGGACTCCTGGCACTTCGACGGCATGTACCGGGCCGGGAAGATCGAACTGGAACTGGTCCCGCAGGGCAACCTGGCCGAGCGGATGCGCGCGGCCGGCGCCGGGATCGGCGCCTTCTACTGCCCGACCGGCGTCGGCACCCCGATCGCCGAGGGCCGGGAGACGAGGATCATCGACGGCCGCGAGTACGTTCTGGAGTACCCGATCCACGGCGACGTCGCCCTGATCCGCGCGCACGTCGCCGACCGGCTCGGCAACCTGGTCTACCGCAAGACGGCCCGCAACTTCGGCCCGGTCATGGCGACCGCCGCCAAACTGACCATCGCCCAGGTGTCGAGGATCGCCGAGATCGGCGAACTCGACCCGGAGAACATCGTGACCCCCTCCATCTACGTGAACCGTCTCGTGGAGGTGCCCCTTGAAGACTGATGAGCTCGCCCAGGTCATCGCGGCGGACATCCCCGAGGGCGCCTACGTCAACCTCGGCATCGGCCAGCCCACGTCGATCGCCCGCTATCTGAAACCGGAGAGCGGCGTCATCCTGCACACCGAGAACGGCATGCTCGGCATGGGCGAGGTGGTGCCCGCCGAGGAGGCCGACTGGGACCTGACCAACGCGGGCAAACAGCCGGTCACCGAACTGCCCGGCGCCGCCTACTTCCACCACGCCGACAGCTTCGCCATAATGCGCGGCGGCCACCTCGACGTCTGCGTGATGGGCGCCTTCCAGGTGTCCGCCGACGGCGACCTGGCCAACTGGCACACCGGCGCGCCGGACGCCATCCCGGCGGTCGGCGGCGCGATGGACCTCGCGGTCGGCGCCAAGGAGGTCTGGGTGATGATGACCCTCTTCACCAGGACCGGCGCCCCGAAACTCGTCCCGGCCTGCACGTACCCGCTCACCGGCAAGGCGTGCGTCACCCGCGTCTACACCGACGTGGCCACCTTCCTGCTCACCCCCGGCGGCGTCCGCGTCCGCGAAACCCACGGCATCGGCCGCGACGAGCTGGCCACCCGCCTCGACGTGCCGCTGCTCTGAACCCCACCGGTGGGCGGCGGCTCAGCGTCGCGCTTCCGCTCACCGGTTGATCAAAATCCATTTCTTGTACGACAGAGCCGCGCTCGTCTGCCCACTCCCGCCTGTGCCGCGACCGCCGGGCTCAGATCGGTGGTCCCTCAGAGCAGCGCGAACATGGTCTCGATGCGTGCCGCGAGAACCGGGTCGATCGCACCGTGCACCCGGATGTCGACAATGCGGCCGTCCGGATCCTGGGACAGCTCCACCTCCAGCGGCGGGGTGCCCATCAGGGGGTAACGCAGCGGGGCGTCGGCGGCCGGCGCCGCCTCGTCCAGGTGGTCGTAGTCGTACCCGATGAGGCGGCTCAGTTCCTCCAAGAACCGCACCAGATTGTCCTCGCCGACCCAGCCCGCGACCACGTCGTCCAAGCGGCCACGCCCCAGCGCGTGCTCGACGGCGGCCTCCGGAGTATCGGCGTAGTGGATGCCCGGCACGGGGGTGCCGTCCGCCGCGTGGATCCGCCAGCCTCCCAGGGCGACCACCGGCAGATCGCCGCGGCGCATGCCGTGGGCGATCTCGCTCAGCGTGCCCCACGAGCCGCCGACGCTGATCAGGGCGTCCGCGCTCCGGACCAGGATCGCGTTCCGCGCCTGCCCCATCCCGGTGACCACGGTCGCCGACAGATCCGGAGAGGCCCCGGCCCGGCCGTCCCCGGACCACACCCCGACGACCAGCCCGCCCCGGGACCGCGCGCCGGCCGCGACCGCGGCCATCACCCCGGCCCCGCCGCCGCAGAGCACCACCGCCCCGGCGCCGGCGAGCAGCTCACCGACCCGCCGTGCCTGCTCGGTCTCCTGCACGGTGCATTCCGCCGGCCCACAGACCGCGATCTGAACGGATGTCATGACGGCATTCTGGCCACCCGGCGTGGCGCGATCGTGCGCCAGGTGATCGCCGCGCCGCTGAGTTGCGGGATCAGCCGCGCGAGGCCCGCGGGCGGCACCCGCCGAACACCTCCGCCGAACGGATCCAACGGCAGGTGGGCGCACGCGATCGCGTTGTCGTGCGCGCCCATGTGTCGTAGGGCGTGGGTGGTCGTACACGCGCCGCTTCTCGTGTGCTGCCGGCCTGCTTCGGGTGGGTGGGCGCACGCGATCGCGTTGTCGTGTGTCCGCCTGCCCTATGCGGTCGGTGGTTGCCCGCGCGCCACGTTGTGTGTGCGGCCGGTGGGTTCGCGGAAGCGCAGCAGCGGCACCGGGACGCCGGCTGGCGTACCGGTGGCGCTGCCGGGGAACTGCCGCGGTGGGGTGACCGCGGCGGGACTGCACGCCGCTTCGGGCCGGAGGAACCGGTGGCCTGGCGGCGGTGACGGGAGCGGGTGGGGCGCCCGCGCTTTCCGTCGTGGAGTCACAGCACGTGCGTGGACGGAGCCGAGCCACGCGGGTGTTGCCTGGCCTCCGTTTCTGGGGGATGGGGGACGGCTAGATCTCTGGGAGCGCTCCCATTAACCGCACTGTAACAAAGATGAACGCCGATGCGAAAGGGTCAGGTGGTGGCCGCGCAGGTGAGCGTCGGCGCGGACGCCGTGCCCGAGCCGAGGAAGCCGAAGGTCGTGCTCGCACCGGCCGCCAGGCTGCCGTTGTACGACGCGTTCGTCGCCACCGCCGTACTGCCGTTGGTGGTGAGGCTCGCGTTCCAGACCTGCTGGATCGGTGACGTGCCCGGGTAGGTCAGCGTCACGGTCCAGCCCTTCACCGCCGAGGAGCCGGCGGTCACCTTGACCTCGCCCTGGTAGCCGCCCGACCACTGCGACGTCACCGCGTGGGTCGCGGCGCAGGAGCCGGTGACCGGCGGCGTGGACGTGCTGGGCGACACCGACGGCGACACCGACGGGGAGGTCGACGGCGACGACGACGGCGAGGTGGACGGGGACGTCGACGGCGAGCTGGTGACGCCGCCGAAGTTCACGTCACTACAGAAGTAGTACGACTGGTCGGAGTGGCTGGCCTGCCAGATGGTGTAGAGCATGGCTCGCCCGGACCGCCCGGGCACGCTGGCCGGGATGTCGATCTGCACGCCGTTGGTCAGCTGGTGGGTCCACTGCGCGGCCGGCGTGTTCGGCACCGTGGTGAGCAGTTGCAGATCGGACCACTTGAGAGCGGTGGTCACCGGATTGAAACCGGGCTTGGTCACGTAGACCCGGATGTAGTCGGCGCCGTGCCGCGCCCCGTCGAACAGCTTCACCGTGAACGAGTTGCCGATCGACGTGGCCTTCCAGTCGCCGATCGCGTCCATGGCGTTGTAGCGGCCGCTCTCGGTGTGCCCGGCGCTGCACAGCTGACCGTCCGGGATGGCGGTCTCGTGCTGGCCGGCGACACCCTCACGGTAGAGGCCGTTCCAGTTCCACATGGCGTTCGGGTTGGCCTGCCAGGCCTGCCAGCACATCGGATCTTGGGTGGCCATGGCCGGGTTCTGGAAGTCCGAGCCCCAACGCTCGAAACAGCCGTAGTTGCGGGACGCCGGGCCGGTGACGTTGCCGTGCGCGGCGGCTGGGCCGGTCTGCACGGCCAGCACGGCGAGCGACGCGGCCAGGGCCGCAACCACGGCACTGATCAGGAATTTGATGCGTACGGATGTAAGCATGTGAACTCAGCACTCCTGAGCTCGGGACCGTCACGCCGAGCGCGACAGGTCCGCCTGAGGTGGACTCGCGGAAGCTGCCCATGCCTCCGCGCCGCGCGGCTCCGGCGGCGTGCTGTGGCCACAGCCTGGTCCAGTGATCGAGATAAGTCAATGAGAAAATCGGGTGCCGCCGGTTCCGGTCGTGCCTACGGTGAGGGGATGTCCGTACCCGCCGCGCACGCCTCCGGGCTTCTCATGCTGCTGTCCCACCCGGCCCGGCTGCGGGCCTTCGCCGAACTGGTCCGGCACGGCCGCGACGGCTGCACCATAGCCGAGATGTCCATCCACCTGGATCTGCCGAAACCGGAGGTGGGTGAGCTGCTCGGCCGGCTGGTCGGCGCGGGCGTCGCCACCGGCACCGGCGACGGCGTCTACCGTGCCGTGGCCGACGTGCTGCGCGAGGCCGCCCAGGCGCTCGACCGGGTCCAGCCGATCGCCCCGCTGCTCCGGGAGTACCCACAACTCAGATCGTTCTTCTCGCACGGCCGGCTGACCAGCCTGCCGCCCACCATGAGCGACCGCTACCAGCAGGCCGCCGAGCTGTTCGCCCGTTTCCTCGCGGTCGACGGCATCCTGACCGAGGCCGAGGTGAACGACCGCATCGCGGCGGCCGCCGACGACGTGGCCGCGGTCCGCCGCATGCTGGTCGAGTCGGGCTGGCTGGAACGCGACCGGGCCGGCACCTCCTACGGCTCCGCCCGAGTCCTCCCCACCCTGGCCAACGCCTGACCGGCTGGAGGTCCGCGTTTCGCCTTCTTTTGTACGCGTGTCCGCGTTCCGCCTTTTCAGGGCCGTCCCGTCCGGTTGGCGCGATCTCGCTGCCCGCTGCGGCCTTTGCCGCGCCCGCCGGGCGTAGATCGGTGCCCGGGCGGGCCGGCTCCGTCGCCACCACCCTGTCTGCCGCCGCTCCCGGCCGTTTCGGTCACGCTGGGTGGGTGGTTGTCGGGCGGCGCGTTCTTGGGCGATCGTGGCTATCCGGCGGCGCATCATCACCCAAGATCTCGCAGGAAAATAGATCTTGGGTGATGATGCGTCGCCGGCATTGCCGCAACCACCCGTGAAGAGAGGGCGGCGGCACACGCGGGGGTGTCCAACCGATCTACGCCCGGCGGGCGCGGCAAAGGCCGGAGTGGGCAGCGAGATCGCGCCGACCGGACGGGACGGCCCTGACAGGGCGGGACAGCAACACGCGTACAAGAAGAAGGGGCTGGAAGGGGACGCGGACCTCGACCACATAGGTTCTCTAGCCGCCCCGAAAGGCCGGCCGGGTGGGGTCAGTCGTGGGTGACGTTCAAGGGGGCGGCGGAGCGGGGGACGATCGCCGGCATGGCGACGGCCAGGACCGCGGTCGCGACACCGAGCACGCCCAGGGCCGGGCGCAGGCCACCGAAGGCGCCGGACAGGCCCATGATCAGGACCGGGGACAGGAACTCGCCGATGAACAGGGTTCCGGTCCACAGGCCGGTGCCCCGGCCCCGCTCGGCGAAGGACAGCCCGTTGGTGGCCCAGGTGAGCAGCACCGGCAGCAGCAGGCCGGTGCCCGCGCCGGTCAGCACCGCACCCGCGGTGATCACCGGGATCGCGCCGCCACTGGCCCAGATGATCAGGAACCCGGCGGCCGACGATCCGAAGGCGACCGGCAGCAACGCGCGCGGCGTACGCCCGGAGAGCCTGGCGAAGGACCCGGCGGCGATCGCGGTGGCCAGCGACATGAGCGCGCTCAGCGCGCCGATCGTCGCGGTGGCCGTCACCCCGGCCTCGTCGAGGACGAACGAGAGCTCGACGATCAGGGCGTAGAAGACGACGCCTCCGGCCAGGGTGACCAGGCACGGCACCCGCAGCCGGCGCCACGGCAGCGGCGGCAGCCTCTCCCCCGGAGCGGTGCGCGCGGGCTGCCAGATCAACAGATACATGGGTACGGCGAGGAGCGCCGCCACGGTGTAGAGCCAGAACGGGGTACGCCATCCGGACGACCCGAGCGCACCGCCGACGCCGAGGAAGACGGTCGCCGACACCGACGCGAGCAGTGTCTGTAGTCCCAGGTAGCGGCTGCGGCGCGGCCCGGACCAGTAGTCGGCGATCAGCGTGGTGCAGCAGGTCATGATCGCCGCTTCGCAGAGTCCGACCAGGACCCGGCTGCCGATGATGGCGCCCAGCGAGTCGAGGTGGAGCGGCGCTGTGCCGAAGAGGGTGTAACCGATCATCGCGAGGATCAGCACCCGCTTGCGGTCGACGGCGTCCGCGATCAGCCCGGCGAACGGCGCGGTCAGGCCGATGATCAGCGCCGGTACGGTGAGGACGATCGGCACCAGGACGTCCGCGCCGGGCACGTCGGCGAAGTGGTCGGTCATCTGCGGCAGTACGGGTGCGATGAGCACGGCCCCGAGGACGGAGAGGCAGCTGCCGGCGAGGAGCAGGACGAGTTGCGGCATGCCGGCGCGTCGTTCCGTGCGGACGGTGTCGGGCATGGACAGGCCCTTCGTGAGAGTGGTCCAGGTCACGTGTGGGCACTGACTATGGGTAGCCGGTGGTCATCAGCGGAAGACGGAACCGCTGATGGCGGCCATAACTCAGGCTGATGGGCGCAGTTCGGCGGCGGCGTCGAGCAACACCTCGCGCAGCCAGACATGGGCCGGATCGTTGCGGTACATCGGGTTCCACCAGAACGCCTCGGCCACCGGGACCACGTCGAACGGGCAGTCCAGGGCACGGACTCCGGCGACCGGTCCGAGCAGCCGGGCCAGCCGTTCCTGGATGAGCGCGACCCGCCGGGTGCCGGCGACGAGGAACGGCATCTGGAGGAATCCGTCGACGACCAGATCCACCCGGGCCTCGATGCCGAGCATCCGCAGTTGGCGTACGGCGGGGGCGAACGCGGTCGGGCGGTCGAAGAGGACGACCCACGGCAGTGCCGCCAGCTGTTCCATGCTGACCGTGTCACCGACGTCGGGGTGGTCCTCGGAGACGATGCAGACCCAGCGATCGGTGTAGAGGTCCAGGTAGGGCAGTCCGGTCACGAAACCGTGCGGGATGAACAGCCCGTCGGCGGTGCGCAGCGTGTCGGTGGCGTGGTCGACGGCGTACGGCGTGGTCTGCTGCAACCGCAGCCGGGCCCCCGGAGCCTGCGCCGCGATCCGCCGGGCCAGCGGCGGCCCCAGCACGGTGGCCGCGTAGTCGGAGCTGACGATGGTGAACTCGCGGTCGAGCCCGGACGGGTCGAACTCGGCGGTGGCGTCGAAGACCCGGCGTACCCCGGCCAGCGCGGGTCCGGTGAGGGCGGCGACGCGGGTGGCGAGCGGGGTGAGGTCGTACCGGTTGCCGACCCGGACCAGCAGCTGATCGCCGAAGTGCCGGCGCAGTCGGCCGAGCGCCCCGCTGACGGCCGGCTGGCTGACCCCGAGCTGTTCCGCGGTCCGGGTCACGTTCCGCTCCCTGAGCAGGGCGTCGAGCGTGAGCAGCAGGTTGAGGTCGAGATTGGCGAGCACCCGGTCGACGGCCATCCCCGAACTATAAGCCTGGCCTATGCCTCCGATCAGCAGTTCGACGTTCCCTTATGGCCCGGCCGGACGGGACAGTGGTCCCAGTCACAGGGGTAACAGGGAGGAAACCGCCGTGCCAGCAGTTCGTAAGGTCCTGGTCGTCGGTGGCGGCGCCGCCGGTGCCGCCGCGGCGATCCTGCTCGCCGAGGGCGGGGTGACGGTCGACCTGGTCGACCTCGAACCCGACGTGGCGGCGCTCGGCTCCGGCATCACCCTCCAGGGCAACGCGCTGCGCGTCCTGCGCCGGCTGGGCGTCTGGGAGCAGATCGAAGCCGAGGGGTACGCGTTCGACACGCTCGGCCTGCGCGCCCCCGACCCGGCCGGCACGCTGATCGCCGAGCTGACCGACATCCGTACCGGCGGCGCGGACCTGCCCGCCACCCTCGGCATGTACCGGCCCACGCTCGCGAGGATCCTGATCGACCGGGCCACCGCGGCCGGCGCGCGGATCCGCTTCGGCGCCTGCCCGGCCGGCCTCACCCCGGACGGTGAGGTCACCTTCGCCGACGGCGAGAGCAAAGACGGCGCGAAGCAGCGGTACGACCTGGTGATCGGCGCCGACGGGCTGCGCTCGTGGACCCGTCGCCAAATGGGCATCGACGTGGAGCCGCAGCCGGTCGGCATGGGCATCTGGCGGACCTTCACGAAGCGGCCCGCGTCGGTCACCCGCACCGACCTCTACTACGGCGGGCCCGCCTACATCGCCGGCTACTGCCCGACCGGGCCGGACTCGATCTACGCCTACCTGGTCGAGGACGTGCAGGACCGGTTCAGCCTGTCGCCGGAGGAGGCCCTCGCCACCATGCGCGAGCTGGCCGGGGCCTACCACGGGCCGTGGGACGAGATCCGGGAGACGCTCACCGACCCGGCCGGGGTCAACTACACCGCCTTCGAGAGCCACGTCATCGACGGGCCCTGGCACCGGGGGAACGTGGTGCTGATCGGCGACGCGGCGCACAGCTGCCCGCCCACCCTGGCCCAGGGCGCCGCCCAGGCCCTGGAGGACGCCGCCGTCCTGGCCGAGCTGCTGCTCCGCGAGGACGCGCTCACCGACGGCCTGTGGCAGGAGTTCACCGGCCGCCGCCTCGGCCGGGCCAAGACGGTCGTCGAGGCATCCCTGCGACTCGCCCGCTGGCAGCTCGCCCACGAGCGCGGCGACGTGCCCGGCCTGATGGCCCGCGTCGCTCAGCTCGTCGCTGAGCCGGCCTGAAAGGACAGACATGAACGACGAGCGGCTCATCACCCACCTGCGGCACGTCGACCTGGCGGTGCCCGACTACGACAGGCAGTTCGAGTTCTACACGACCATGTGGGGCCTGGAGCCGGAGACCACCGACGACGGCATCGCCTTCCTGGCCGCGGCCGGCTCTCCGGAGCAGTACTCGGTCCGGCTGCGCGGGGCCGCCGAGAAGCGCCTCGACCTGATCGCCTTCGGCGCGGCGAGTGAGGCCGACGTGAACGCGCTGGCCGAGCGCCTGGGCCGGTCCGGGGTGAAACTGGTCTGCGAGCCCGGCAGGCTGCTCACCCCGGGCGGCGGGTACGGCTTCCGGTTCTTCGACATCGACGGCCGTACCGTCGAGGTGTCCTCGGACGTCGAGGTCCGGCAGCACCGCAAGGTGGAGGAGGGCGAGTCCGTCCCGGTCAAGCTCTCCCACGTGGTGATCAACTCGCCGAACCCGGAGGCGACCGTCGCCTTCTACGCCAAGCACCTCGACTTCGCGCTCTCCGACACCCTGATGCACCCGCGGATGGGCGAGATGATGTGGTTCCTGCGGACCAACCGCTGGCACCACAGCCTGGCCGTCGCCCGCGGTCCGCACGTCTCGCTGCACCACGCGTCGTTCGAGATGCGCGGCGTCGACGAGTACATGCGCGGCACCGGCCGGCTGCTGCGCGGCGGCGTCGAGAAGGTGTGGGGCCCCGGACGGCACATGGCCGGGAACAACACCTTCAGCTACTTCCTCGACCCGCACGGCAACACCATCGAGTACACCACCGAGCTGGAGGAACTCGACGAGGACACCTGGCACCCGCACATCTACGACTTCTCCGACCCGGCGGTCAGCGACCAGTGGGGCACCGCGAACCCGATGAACGAGTTCGTGGCGAAGCAGTCGTTCAACGATGTCGACCGCGGCCTCTTCGTCGCCCCGCCGGTGTAAGGAGAGCCATGAGGATCGCGACATTCCGCCACGACGGCCGGGTCCGCACCGGCGTGGTCGACGGGGATCGGGTGCTGCCGTTCCGCGGTGATCCCACGATGCTGGAGATCATCTCCGCGGGCGTCGATGCGGTTGACAGTGCTCAGCCCGTACCCCTCGAAAAGATCCGCCTGCTGGCGCCGCTGAAACCCGCCTCGCTCCGCGACTTCGTCGCGTTCGAGGAGCACGTCGAGGGGGTCCGGCGCAGCGTCGACGGCGCGAGCGGCGTTCCGGATGCCTGGTACGCCGCGCCGACCTTCTATTTCACGAACCCGCACACGATTCTCGGCCCGGACGACGACGTGCCGTTCCCGGCCGCGTCGGTGGCGCGCGACTTCGAACTCGAGGTCGCCGCCGTGATCGGCCCGGACCAGCGGATCTTCGGCTACACGATCTTCAACGACTGGTCGGCGCGCGACCCGCAGAGCCGGGAGATGAAGGTCGGCCTCGGCCCGGCCAAGGGCAAGGACTTCGCCGGCACGCTCGGCCCCTGGATCGTCACCGCCGACGAACTCGAACCGTACAGGAGGGACGGCTTCCTGGAGCTGTGGTGCACCGCCCGGGTGAACGGCACCGAGGTCGGCCGTGACCTGCTCAGCAACATGGCCTGGACCTTCGAGACGATGCTCGCCTACGCGGCCCGGGACAGCCGGGTCGTCCCCGGTGACGTGCTCGGATCCGGGACGGTCGGCAACGGCGGCTGCCTGGCCGAGCTGTGGGGCCGCAACGGGAGGCAGGATCCGCCGCCGCTGCGGGACGGCGACACCGTGACGTTGACCGTCGAGGGCATCGGCAGCCTGACGAACCGCATCATCTCCGGTCCCGGGACCGCTGAACTCCCGCCCGCTCGCCGCCGTGATCCGGCGATCACGCGCAACGAAAGGCAGCACTGAATGTTCGAGTACTTCCCCGGCAACTATGTCTGGAACCTGGGCGTGGTCGCCACCCTGAACAGCGGCGGGCTGATCGACGAGGTGGACCGCGCGTGCCGCCCGATCAAGGACCTGGCCGCGCGGGGCTCGGACGTCGGGACGGCCGAGTTCATGGCCTCCTGGGCGGCGGTCGCGGAGGACCTCGCGACCCAGGCGGCGGCCGACGAGGCGGCCGGCAACACGCGCACCGCGGGGCAGAAGTACCAGCGGGCCACCAACTACCTGGCCCAGGCCGAGCGCATGCAGAGCGCGAAGTCGCCCGGCCGCCGCGCGTTCTACCAGCGGCTGCTCGACCTTCAGCAGAAGGCGTTCGACCTGATCGACCCGGACACCACGCGGGTCTCGATTCCGTTCGAGGGTTCGCTGCTTCCGGCCTACTTCAAGAAGGCGACCGATGGTCCCGCGCCGACTGTCATCCTGTGGAACGGGCTCGACTCCACCAAGGAGCACATGTACGCCTCGGGGTTCGCGCACGAACTCGCCGCCCGGGGTGTCAACACGCTGATGGTCGACTGCCCGGGCAGTGGCGAGGCGCTGCGGTTTCTTGATCTTAAGAGCCGGGTCGAGACCGAGGATTGGGCCGCGGCCTGCGTTGACCATCTACTGAACCGCGATGATGTTGTTTCTGGAAAAATAGGACTCGTAGGCTGGTCCTTGGGTGGGTACTACGCGCCCCGGGCAGCCGCGTTCGAGAAGCGGCTCGCCCTCTGCGTCGCCTGGGGAGCCAACCACGACTGGGGCGCCGTGCAGAAGCGCCGCCTCGAACGCGAGGGCGAGAACCCGGTGCCGCACTACTGGGACCACGTGCTCTGGGTGTGGGGCGAGGACGACCTGGACACGTTCATCAGGAAGGCCGAGGCGGTCAACCTGGACGGGGTGGTCGAGCGGATCACCGTGCCGTTCCTGATCTGCCACGGCGAGAACGACCGGCAGATCCCGTTGACGTACGCGCACCGCTCCTACGAACAGGCGGTCAACTCGCCGAAGCGGGAGCTGCGGATCTTCACCCCGGCCGAGGGCGGGGCCGAGCACATCGGGCTCGACCACTTCGCGCACGTGCAGACGTACATCGCCGACTGGGTCACCGGTGTTCTCGAGAACTGACCCGGAGGGCTCCATCGCCGCGGCCGCGCAGCGTTGTTCCAACTGGGGCCGGTGGGGCGCGGACGACGTACGCGGAACCATGAATTTCCTGACTCCCGGCAAGCGCAGGCAGGCCGCGGCGCTGATCCGCCGCGGCGCCTCCTTCTCGCTGTCGCAGGCGTTCGACGCGAACGGGCCACAGAAGGGCTGGCGACGGCGCACCAACCCGGTGCACACCATGCTCGACACGGGCACCGACGCGGCGGCCGGCGTCCAGGGGTTCCCGCACGGCATCGGCGGCGCCGACGACGTCATCGCCATGCCGTTGCAGTGCTCCACGCAGTGGGACGGGCTCGGTCACATCTTCGACCACGGCTACGCCTGGAACGGGCGGCGAGCCGCCGACGTGGTGACCAGCCTCGGAGACGCGAAGACCGGCATCGAGACGGTCGCCGACGTGATCGCCGGGCGTGGGGTCCTGCTCGACTTCGGGGACCTTCCGGACGGCTTCGCGATTCGTGAGGAGCATCTTGCCTCGCGGGCCGCGGATCTGGGTGTGGCGATCGGCCGGGGCGACATCGTCCTGGTACGCACGGGACAGCTCGCCCGGGCCCGGCGCGACGGCTGGGGCGACTACGCCGGAGGGCCGGCCCCCGGTCTGTCGTTCGAAACCGCCGACTGGCTGCACCGCACCGAGATCGCGGCGATCGCCACCGACACGTGGGGTTTCGAGGTGCGGCCCAACGAGTTCGACGACGCGTTCCAGCCGCTGCATCAGGTGGCCATCCCGCACATCGGCCTGTTCATCGGCGAGATGTGGGACCTGGACGCGCTCGCACTCGACTGCGCGTCGGACGGCGTCTACGAGTTCTGGCTGACCGCCGCGCCGCTGCCGATCACCGGCGCGGTCGGCTCGCCGGTGAACCCGATAGCGGTCAAATAGGTCGTGGGGCGGGCCCGCGGACTCAGGCGGTGGCGGCCACCGAGTCCGCGGGGGCCTCTCGGCGCCTGGCCACCCAGCGCTCGAAGATCAGTGTGGTGAGGGGCGGGATCGACGCCGCCAGGCCGAACAGGGTGCGCCACGGCGACCACCGCTCGGCACGGGCCACCCACAGCGTGGCCACCAGGTAGGCGACGAACAGCGCCCCGTGCAGCCGGCCGAACAGCCACACACCCGCCTCGGTGGTCTCGGTGACATGCTTCAGATACATCCCGACGAGCAGGCCCGTCCACGAGAACGCCTCGGCGATCGCGGTGATCCTGAAGATCCGGAACGGCTGCACGTGTGAACTCCTCTTCCCAGTCGGCTACCGGAGAGTACGGCCGCGAAGATGAGCGTTTGCTGTGGGGATGACTCGTCCCTTTCCGGGTATCTCGCCAGGCGTTCCATCCAACGCTTGGACCGAGGGGGACCCAGCCGTGCCGGACATCGTGGAGATCATCAAACAGCAGCACCGACAGGTCGAGGATCTGCTCGCCCGGGCCGAGGAGGGCGGCACCGACCGGGCCGAGCTGATGCAGGAGGTGGCCCGGATGCTCCTGCCGCACTCCGAGGCCGAGGAGGACTTCGTCTACCCGGCCATCCGTGACCTGGCCGCCGACGAGGGCGAAGAGGTCAAGGACGGCACCGTCGAACACCATCAGGTCGAGGAGATGCTGCAGAACCTCCTCCGCGGCGACCCCGGCGACCCCGGCTACGGCGGCACGATCGCGGCCATCGCGGGCGAGTTGCGCCACCACGTACAGGAAGAGGAGGAGGACCTGCTCCCGGTCCTGGAGAAGCGGCTGGCCGCCGACGAGCGCGAGGAGATGGGCCGCCGCTTCGCCGAGGTCACCATGGGCTCCCTCCCCGACGGCGGCGACCACCATGCCACCACCCGTAGGGAGCTGTACGAGAAGGCGAAGGAGCAGCACATCACGGGCCGCTCCCGGATGAGCAAGCAGGAACTCGCCGAAGCCGTCGGCGAATCCTGATAATCGAGGGGTGGGGGAAGCGAGATCATCGGAGCGGATGCGGCCGTGCCGTCGCTGTGGTCACCCGACCCGGGTGGACCGCATGATCCAGGGGTACGGGCGCAACTGTGCCGCCATCATGGGCCTGATCGGGGGTTCGGTGGACACCGGGCACTCCGGTCCGGACCTGTTCGATCTCCTGGAGATCGAGCCGGAGGACAGCTGTGACGGCTGGGACCGGCCGGCCGACGCCGGGATCGCTATCTCTCGCCGACGCCGCCCAGGGTCACGAATCGGGCGGGGTCGCTGACCGGCTCGTCGTCCGGGTCCGGCCGCCACTCCGGGCAGTAGACCAGGCCGGGCTCCACCAGCCGCCACCCCGCGAAGAACCGCGCCACCTCGTCGGGTTCGCGCGGCGTCAGAGGTGTCTCGGTGCGGTTGTAGAGCGCGGTGAACCGCTCGGTCAGGTCGGCGTGGTCGCTGGGCGTGACGTGTGAGATCGCCAGGACGCTGCCGGGCGCGACCGCCTCCCGATAGGCGGCCAGTGCCGCGTCCAGGTCCGGACCGTCCGGCAGGAAGTGCAGGACCCCGCTCAGGAGTACGGCGAGCGGCTGGTCCAGGTCGAGCAGGTCCTGGACCTCGGGCTCGTCCAGCAGGGCGGCGGGCCGCAGCAGGTCGCCGTGGACGGCCGCGGCCCCCGGGTCGCTCTCGAGCTGATGGCGGGCGTACAGGACGGCGGTCGGGTCGATGTCGACGTAGAGCACCCGGGCGTCGGGGGCCACGTCCCGGGCCGCCTCGTGCACTCGGTTCGCGCTCGGGATGCCGGAGCCGAGGTCGAGGAACTGCCGGATGCCGCGCCCGGCCGCGTACCGGACCGCGCGGCGCAGGAAGGCCCGGTTGGCGCGGGCGATCGCCGGGACCTCGGGCAGCAGCTCGATGGCCCGGGCGGCCACGGCGCGGTCCGAGGCGAAGTTGTGGGTGCCGCCCAGGAAGACATCGGCGATTCGGGCCGTGCTGGGCCGGTTCGGGTCGATGGGCGGTTCTGCTGCGATGCTCACCCTGAATACGTTCCCCGATTAACCCAACCTCATGCCCGAAATATCCGGACAGAAGTACCGTGGAGGGCGGGAGGCATCGGTGGAGTCAACCGGGATCCCGGGGCTCCTCATCGACACCGCCCCGGACGCGATCATCGTGAGCCGCTCGGACGGCACCATCACCATGGCCAATCGCCGGGCGCACGAGATGTTCCGATACACGACCGAGCCGCTGGTCGGCCGTACCCTCGATGAACTGATCCCGGACGATGTGCGCGACGCCCAACCGCTTCCGCTGCGGCGGCTGCCGCTTCGCGGCACGCGCAGCGACGGCACCGTCTTTCCGGTCGAGGTCTCGCTCTCCGCGGTGCGGGCGCCCGACGGGGAGAGGTACGTGACCGCGGTCCTGCGCGACGACACGGTGCAACGGGAGGCGGCCCGCAGCCGTTCACTGCTCGCCTCGATCGTGCAGTCGTCGCACGACGCGATCGTCACCGCCGACCTGGACGGCCGCGTGCTGTCCTGGAACCCGGGCGCCGAGGCGCTCTACGGCCACCCGCCGGCCGACATGATCGGCAAACCGATCGACGAGATCATCCCGGCCGAGCGGCAGGCCGACGAGGAGCAGGTCCGGCTGCTGGTCCGGCTGGGCGGCCGGGTGGACCGCTACCGCAGCGTCCGGCGTACCGCCAGGGGCGAGATCATCGCGGTGTCGACGCTGGTGTCCCCGCTGCTCGACGAGCACGGCACGATCGTCGGCACGACCAGCATCACCCGCGACATCAGCGACCGGGAGCAGGCCGAGGCCCGGGTGCAGGCGATCCTCGACGCGGCGCCGGACGCGGTGCTCGGCGTCGGCGCGTCCGGTGAGATGGTGCTGGTCAACGCCGAGGCCGAGCGGCTGTTCGGCCATACCCGGTACGACCTGCTGCACATACCGCTGGACCGGCTCCTGCCGGACGGGCTGCCGGCCGTCTCGGCGGTGCTGTGGACCGGCGAGGACACCACCCCGCTGGACTCCGAACGCGCCGCCGACGGCCAGGCCGACCAGCGCTGGGCCACCCGCCGTGCGATCGGCCGCGACGGCGCCGAGATCCCGGTCGACATCGCCTGCAGCGCCCTGCACACCGACAGCGGCGTGGTGACCGTGGCCGTGGTCCGCGACATCACCGACCGCCTCGCCACCGAGGAGGAGCGGCGCCGGCTGCGCGAGGAGGCCGAGAAGCAGCGCCTGGAGGCCCGGATCCAGCAGACCCAGCGGCTGGAGAGCCTCGGGCAGCTGGCCGGCGGCATCGCCCACGACTTCAACAACCTGCTCGCGGTGATCCTCAACTACGCGTCGTTCATCATCGAGGACTCCGCCGGCACCCCACCCGCCACGGACGCCGAGCAGATCGCCCGGGCCGCCCGCCGGGGCAGCGACCTCACCCACCAGCTGCTCGCCTTCGCCCGGCGGGAGGTGATCCGGCCCCGGCCGCTGAACCTGAACAATGTGGTCACCGAGGTGCACCAGATGCTGAAACGGTCACTCGGCGAGCACGTCACCCTGACCGTACGCACCGCGGACGGCCTGCCGTCGGTGATGATGGACCCGGGCCAGATGGAGCAGGTGCTGGTCAACCTGGCGGTGAACGGCCGGGACGCGATGCCGACCGGCGGCCGGCTCACCATCGACACCGCCCCGGTCGAGGTGGACATCGAGCACACCGCCGCCCAGGCCGGGCTTCCGCCGGGCCCGTACGTGCGCCTGCGCGTCTCCGACACCGGCACCGGCATGCCCCGGGAGGTGATCGACAAGGTGTTCGAGCCGTTCTACACCACGAAGCCGAGCGGCCAGGGCACCGGCCTCGGCCTGGCCACCGTCTACGGGATCATCACCCAGGCCGGCGGGACCGTGCAGATCTACTCCGAGGTGGGCATCGGCACCACCTTCACGATCCTGCTGCCGGCCACCGACGTGGAACCGCACGAGCAGGTCCCGGAGGATCCCGGCCTCGACCTCACCGGGCACGGCGCGAGCGTGCTGGTGGTCGAGGACGAGGACGCGCTGCGCGACGTGACCTGCCGGATCCTGCGGCGCGCCGGCTACACGGTGCTGGCCGCCGGCGGCGGCGACGAGGCGCTGCGGCTGGCCGAGGAGAACAGCGTCGACGTCCTGCTCACCGACGTCATCATGCCGAACATGCTGGGCAAGGACCTGGCCGACGCGGTCCGCGAACGCTGGCCGGACACCAGGGTGCTGTTCATGTCCGGGTACGCCCAGCCGGTCCTCACCACGCACGGCACCCTCTCCGCCGAGGTGCACCTGCTGGAGAAGCCGTTCACCGGCGCCGAGCTGATGCGCGCCCTGCACGAGGAGCTACAGGCCAAACCGTGACCCGGCCCGGATGTCATCTCAGCCGGCGGCGTCGACGATCCAGCCGATGCACGCGCAGACGCCCAGTGTGACCGCGGCCGTCAGGAGCGCCCACGCGGCCACCGCCCCCGGGTAGCGCTGCGGAGGAGCGCCGAGCGCCCCGCGCAGGAAGGACAACAGGGGCGCTCGGTACTCCAGCTCGACGGTTTTGCCCGGCAGTGCGAGCACCGTGACGTCGGCGGCGCCGATCCGGGACGGGATCAGGTACGGCACGTGCACGTGCACGTGGTGTTCCCCGAACCCCACCGACTGCACGAACCGCCCCCAGCCGGCCGGCACCGCCTGTCCGTCGATCTCCAGCACCGGAGGGTAGAGCCGCAGCAGGAAGGCGAGCGGCGCGTACCGCAGGGTGACCGCGATCGACGCGCCACCGTTGCGGCGCGTCGGATCGTCCGGCGGGAAGCCGGGGGAGAAGGGCCGATGAGGCGGGGCTTGCACGGCCAACGCTGAACCCTTTCCGAACGTCGCCCGGGCAGGATATGCCGCGAGCCACCGGCGGGGAAACCCGAGTCGATCCACTGTGGACCACGACGGGTCTCGATTCCGGCTAGGATGATCGCGGCCCGATCGCGCTCCCATTCCCGGAGGATGCCCCGTGACCAGCGACAAGGTGGATCAGACGACGGTCTCCTCGGCCCGCCGGTGGAACTACTGGCTGGGCGGCAAGGACCACTTCGAGGTGGACCGGGAGTCCGGCGACCGGATCGCCGCGGTGTACCCGGCCGTCCGCACCGCCGCGCAGCAGGGCCGGGCGTTCCACAACCGGGCGGTCCGTCACCTGGCCGAGGCCGGCATCCGCCAGTTCCTGGACGTCGGCACCGGTCTGCCCGCCCCGCAGAACACGCACGAGGTGGCTCAGCGGATCGCCCCGGACAGCCGGGTGGTCTACGTCGACAACGACCCGATGGTGCTCACCCACGCCCGCGCGCTGATGATCGGCGGCGCCACCACGTATGTCGACGCCGATCTGAAGGACCCGGCCGCCATCCTGGGCGCCGCCGAGCTGAAGGAGACCATCGACCTGGACCGCCCGGTCGGCATCCTCCTGCTCGCCGTCCTGCACTTCGTCGCCTCCGACGAGCAGGCCCGGGAGGTGGTCGCCGAGCTGCTGGCGGCGGTGCCGCCCGGCAGCTACCTGGTGGCCACCAACTCGACGAAGGACTTCGTCGACGCCGAGGCCGCCGCCCGCTACGACGCGATGCTCGCGGCCGGCCACGTCGACGCCTGGCCGCGCGACCGGGCCACGTTCGGCCGCTTCTTCGACGGCCTGGAGCTGGTCGAGCCGGGCATCGTGGCGATCAGCGACTGGCGCCCGGAACGCGAGGATCGCCCGGCGCCCTCCGAGGTCTCGATGTACGGCGCGGTCGCCCGGAAACCCTCCTGACCTTGCACGATGGTCGTACCGTTTTTGACGGGATCGTGTGGTGACGGCGATTTCTCAGCGTTCGTTCAGCGGGCGTTGCTAGTTTTCCGAGGCACCTTTTTCTAGCGGGAGAACATCGTGGTCTTCAAGAAGTTGCTCGGTGCCATCGGAGTGGGCGGGCCGAGCGTGGACACTGTGCTGTCCAACCCGAGCACCTACCCGGGCGCTCCACTGACCGGCAACGTGAATCTGGTCGGCGGCACGCAGGACGCGGCCATCGAGCACATCACCCTCGGTCTGATCACCCGGATGGAGGTGGAGGGCGGCGGCGGTGACTACTCGGCCGTCACCGACTTCCTGCGGGTCCCGGTCACCGGGCCGATGCGCCTGGCGCCCGGCCAGCAGCTGGCGCTGCCGTTCCGGATCGACATGCCGTGGGAGACGCCGATCACCACGGTCTACGGGCAGACGCTGCGCGGCATGGTGATGGGCGTGCGCACCGAGGTGGCCATCGCCCGGGCGATCGACAAGGGCGACCTGGACCCGGTGCACGTGCACCCGCTGCCGATCCACCAGCGCATCCTGGACGCGTTCGCCCAGCTGGGCTTCCGCTTCAAGTCCGCCGACCTGGAGTACGGGCAGATCTACGGCGTCCACCAGACCCTCCCGTTCTACCAGGAGATCGAGTACTTCCCGCCCCAGCACTACGCGGCGGCCGGCATCAACGAGGTCGAGCTGACCTTCGTGACCAGCCCGCACCAGGTCGAGGTGGTGCTGGAGTTCGACAAGCGCGGCGGCCTGTTCACGCAGGGCCACGACACCTACGGCCGCTACACGGTGTCGCACGGCGACGCCGACACCACCGACTGGCGCCAGGTCGTCGACGGCTGGGTCCGCCAGGCCGTCGACCGCCGCAAGTCGATGCCGGGCTTCGGTCATCCGCAGCCGGGTTACGGCCACCCGCGGCCCGGTTACGGCCACCGCGGTCACTACCGGCAGGGGGGCCACGGTCACCACGGCCACTACCGGCACCGCGGCCACGGCATGGGCGGCGCCGCGATGGGCATCGCGGGCGGTCTGGCCGCGGGCTACCTCGCCGGCGAGGCGATCGAGGAGATCGGCGAGTCCTTCGGGGACTTCGGCGAGTGATCGGACCCGCGGCCGGCGGGTGAGTTCCGGCTGAGCAGGGCGAGGTGCGCATCGTGCGCCCTCGCCCTTCCTTCTTTTCCGGTACGCCTTCGTGAGCCGGGCGTTGTCGCAGGTCACGGGCGGTAACGCCGCCTGAGTGGTTCTCATATCCCACTCACTCTATGGGAAATGTATGTGAGCTGAGTCACAAACCCGCTGACGTGGTGGTCGTCGGCGGCATACGTTGCTGACATGAACCGAAGCAAGCGCCTGACCCGGCGCCGCTTCGTCGACTACCTCCGGGTGTGTACCTGCGCCTGTTGAGACGGACGGCGAAGCCGCCGCCGTACCGGACCGCCGAGCACCGTCGCCGGCGGCCCACCTGAACCCGCCGGTTCCCGGACCGGCGCGCTGAAATCTGCCTGAGATACGCCGACGGCCACCGGCCGCCCGGCCGATGACACGCACCCCCGCACGGTCGATGACACCGGCCCGCCCCTTGAGGAGTACCGATGACCACCCGTAGATCCACACTTGCCGCCGCGCTGGCCGGCGTCCTCGCCGTCACCACACTCGCCGCCTGCGGTGGATCCGGCTCGGCCGCCGCCGCCGGCGACCAGGTCAAGGAGCTGCGCTACCAGGGCAACGTCGGCGCCGTGACCCTCGCCGAACTGGCCGCCGACCTGGGCTACCTGAGCGACGTCAAGCTCAAGTGGATCGGCAACACGATCAGCGGCCCGCAGGACATCCAGGCCGCCACCACCGGCGACACCGACTTCGGCGGCGCGTTCAACGGCGCGATCGTGAAGCTCGCCTCCTCGGGCGCGCCGATCACCGCGGTGGTCGGCTACTACGGCGTCGACGACGTCAACTTCAACGGCTTCTACGTCCTCGACGACAGCCCGATCAAGTCGGCCCGCGACCTGATCGGCAAGAAGATCGGCGTCAACACCCTCGGCGCCCACTCCGAGGCGATCACCAAGACCTACCTGGCCAAGGAGGGCCTCACCGACGAGGAGATCAAGCAGGTCGAACTGATCGTGGTGCCGCCGGTCAACACCGAGCAGTCGCTGCGCGCCAAGCAGATCGACGTGGCCGCCCTCGGTGGCACGCTGCGCGACAAGGCACTCGAGCGGGGCGGCATCCACCCCCTCTACACCGACTACGACCTGCTCGGGAAGTTCACGGCCGGCAGCTACATCTTCCGCGACGACTTCATCAGGAAGAACCCGGACACCGTGAAGACCTTCGTCGCCGGTGTCGGCAAGGCCATCGAGTGGTCGCGCGCCACACCGCGCGAAGAGGTCATCGCGAAGCTCCAGGAGATCATCAAGAAGCGTGGCCGCGAGGAGGACGACAGCCAGACCAAGTTCTGGAAGAGCTACGGCGTCGCCGGCAAGGGTGGCGTGATCGAGGAGCGCGAGTTCAGCACCTGGATCGAGTGGCTGGACCGGTCCGGTGAGCTGAAGAAGGACATCAAGGCCACCGACATCTACTCCAACGACTACAACTCCTTCGCCACCGGCGGTGCCGCATGACCGCCAAGATCGTGTTCGAGAACGTCGGCAAGACCTTCCAGGCCCGCGGCCGCACCGTCACCGCCCTCCAGGACATCAACCTCGAGGTACGCGACGGCGAGTTCCTGGTCATCGTCGGCCCCAGCGGCTGCGGCAAGTCCACCCTCCTGGACCTGCTCGGCGGCCTCAGCGAGATCTCCAGCGGCCGGATCCTGGTCGACGGCAAACCGGTCACCGGCCCCGGCCTGGACCGCGGCATCGTCTTCCAGCAGTACGCGCTGCTGCCGTGGCGAACCGCCCAGGGCAACGTCGAGTTCGGCCTGGAGGCCAAGGGCGTCGGCCGGAGGGAACGTGCCGAGAAGGCCCGCGAGTACCTGGACCTGGTCGGCCTGTCCGGCTTCCACGACCGCTACCCGCACGAGCTCTCCGGCGGCATGAAGCAGCGGGTGGCGATCGCCCGCAGCCTCGCCTTCGACCCGGACGTGCTGCTCATGGACGAGCCGTTCGCCGCCCTCGACGCGCAGACCCGCGACGGCCTCCAGGACGAACTGCTGCGGATCTGGGAGAAGACCGGCAAGACCATCGTCTTCATCACCCACGGCATCGAGGAGGCGGTCTACCTCGGCCAGCGCGTCGCCGTACTGACCTCCCGGCCGGGCCGGATCAAGGAGGTCGTGGAGGTGCCGATCGACGCCCGGTCGGCCACCGAGGACCTGCGCTCCGACCCGCAGTTCACGCACTACCGCCACGAGATCTGGAGCCTGCTGCGCGACGAGGTCGACCGCGCCCGGAGCGAGGAGTTGGAGAGCAGCCATGTCTAGCATCACCGATGTTCCGGTCGCGCTGTCGGAACGGGTCGTCCCGGTGGTCGGGGTCACCGCGTCGCCGGCCCCCGTGAACCCCTGGTACCGCAAGGGCGCCCGCTTTCTCACCACAGTCCTCACCCGGATCGCGGCGATCGGCGCGCTCGCCCTGGTCTGGCAGCTCGCCCCGCAGTGGGAGACCGCCCCGGGGGAGTACCTGGTCGACCCGACGTTCCTGCCGCCGCTGTCCGAGGTGCTCGTCGCCTGGTGGGACCTGCTGATCTCCGGTGAACTGTGGACCCACACCGAGGCCAGCCTGGTCCGCTCGGCCGCCGGCTTCGGCCTGGCCATCCTCATCGCGGTGCCGCTCGGCCTGCTGATCGGCTGGTACAGCCCGGTCGCGAACCTGCTGAACCCGCTGCTCGAGGTGTTCCGCAACACCGCGGCGCTGGCCATCCTGCCGGTGTTCGTGCTGATCCTGGGACTCGGCGAAACCTCCAAGATCTCGATCATCCTGTACGGGTGCACCTGGCCGATCCTGCTGAACACGGTCAGCGCCGTCCGTACCGTTGATCCGCTCCTGATCAAATCGGCCCGATCGCTGGGACTGGGCCCGGTGCGGCTCTTCCAGAAGGTCGTGCTCCCGGCCGCCGTGCCGACGATCTTCACCGGGATCCGGCTGGCCGGCGCCGCCTCGATCCTCATCCTGATCGCCGCCGAGATGGTCGGCGCGAAAGCCGGCCTCGGCTACCTCATCAACTACGCCCAGTACAACTTCGCGGTCCCCGACATGTACGCCGGAATCATCACGATCTCCGCCATCGGCCTGATCGTGAACCAGCTGCTGATCGTCACCGAGCGCCGCTTCTCCACCTGGCGCACCAACTAAGCCCCTCGCTTTCGGAAAGGAACGACAATGAGCATCGACATCACGCGCCTCGGTGGCCGGATCGGAGCCGAGATCTCCGGCGTCGACCTTCGTACCTCAGTGGACGACGTCACCGCCAAGGAGATCCACGACGCCCTGGTCGAGCACAAGGTCCTGGTCTTCCGCGGCCAGCACCTCGACGACGAGCAGCACCAGCGGTTCGCCTCGATCTTCGGCCCGCTGACCCTGGCCCACCCGACCGTCCCGTCCGTCGAGGGCCAGGCCAACGTGCTCGAGGTGGCCGGCGCCGAGGGGGCCCGGGCCAACGCCTGGCACACCGACGTCACGTTCGTGGTCGCCCCGCCGAAGGCCACCACCCTGCGCAGCCTCGTCATCCCGCCCTACGGCGGCGACACCCTCTTCTCCAACACCGCGGCCGCCTACGCCGACCTGCCCGAGCACCTGCGGGTGCTGGCCGACCGGCTGTGGGCCGAGCACTCCAACGAGTACGACTACGCCGAGCACCCGCAGTTCCGCTCGGCCGAGGTGGAGGAATACCACAAGGTCTTCGTCTCCACCCGTTACCGCACCGCCCACCCGGTGGTCCGCGTCAACCCCGACTCCGGGCTGCCGAACCTGTTCATCGGCAACTTCGTCACCGGGATCATCGGCCTGTCCCGTACCGAGTCCCGCGACATCCTGCGCCTGCTCCAGCACTACGTGACCCGCCCCGAGAACACGCTGCGCCACAAGTGGCAGGTCGGCGACATCGTGGTCTGGGACAACCGCACCACCCAGCACTACGCCGCCGACGACTACGGCGACCTCGCCCGCAAGCTCCACCGTGTCACCGTGGCCGGCGACGTCCCGGTAGGCACCGACGGCACCAAGAGCCGCATCCTCGAGGGCGACGAGGCCACCCACTACACCCCGCGGGTGCAGTGATGACCCGTCCCGGACAGCTTCACCTCAACGCCTTCCTGATGAGTGTCGGCCACCACGAGGCGGCCTGGCGTCTTCCGGAGAGCGACCCGTACGCCGACCTGAACGTCGAGCACTTCAAGAACCTGGCCCGGATCGCCGAGCGCGGCAAGCTCGACTCGCTGTTCCTGGCCGACGTCCCGGTCATCTTCGACCAGGTGGGCCGCCGCCCGTCCGGCATCCTCGAACCGACCGTGCTGCTCACCGCCCTTGCCGGGGCCACGCAGCACATCGGGCTCATCGCCACGGCGTCCACCACCTACAACGAGCCCTACAACCTGGCCCGCCGGTTCGCCTCCCTGGACATCGTGAGCGGCGGCCGGGCCGGCTGGAACATCGTCACCACGGCCGGCCTCGACTCGGCCCGCAACTTCAACCTCGACGCGCTGCCCACCCACCGGGATCGCTACGAGCGCGCCGCCGAGTTCGTCGACGTCTCCGTCAAGTTGTGGGACTCCTGGGACGACGACGCCATCGTCGCCGACAAGGAGACCGGCGTCTGGGGCGACCAGGACCGGATCTACCCGCCGGCACACCAGGGCCGGTACTACTCGGTGGCCGGAGCCCTCAACCTCCCGCGCTCAGCCCAGGGACGCCCGGTGCTGGTCCAGGCCGGCTCGTCGGAGAACGGCCGCAACTTCGCCGCGAAGTACGCCGAAGCCGTCTTCACCGCACACCAGACCCTGTCCGACGCCCAGGCGTTCTACGACGACCTCAAACGCCGCGCCGCCGAACACGGCCGCGACCCCGACCACGTCAAGATCCTCCCCGGGATCGTGCCCCTCATCGGCGCCACCGAGTCGGAGGCGCGCGAACTCGAAGCCGAACTGGAACGCCTGATCCGCCCCGAATACGCCCTCACCCAGCTCGCCGACCTGCTCGGCGTCGACCCTGGCGAGCTCTCCCTCGACGCCCCGCTCCCGGCGAACCTGCCGGAGGAGGAACAGATCGAGGGCGCCAAGAGCCGCCGCACCCTGATCGTCAACCTGGGCCGCCGCGAGGGCCTCACGGTCCGCGAACTGATCGGCCGTCTCGGCGGCGGCCGTGGCCACCTCACCTTCGCCGGAACCCCCGTCCAGGTAGCCGACAAACTCGAGCACTGGTACGAGTCCGGCGCCGCCGACGGCTTCAACATCATGGCCCCGGTCCTCCCCTCAGGCCTGGCCGCCTTCGTAGACCAGGTAGTCCCGATCCTCCAGGAACGAGGCCGCTTCCGAACCGAGTACACCGGCCGCACGCTGCGCGAACACTACGGCCTACCCCGCCCCGCCAACACCAACACCAACACCCGCCCACCCGCACTCCTCCCGTAAGCCCGCCCACCCACCCGGCCGCGCTGCCCAACAACATCCCAGCGCGGCCGGCCGGGGGCGTTCCGCAACACCCGCTCGGGCCGCCCAGGCAGGGCCGCGTCGCTCGGCGGCCGCCTGGGTAGGCCGTGTTGCCTGGCGATGCCCAGCGCGGCCGGGCAGGGGTGGCGTTCCGCAACACCCCACACGACCGTCCGGCGGCGGAACGGTGTTCCTCCTGGTCGTTTTGCCGCCGGTCCGCCCCGGCTGTACCGATGGAAGGTTTGATCTTGAAACCCGGCGCCGCGCTCGGCGGTCTCTGTCTCGCCACGACGGCCTACTCGGTCCTGCAGTCGCTCGTCGTGCCCGCCCTCGGCGTCTTCCAGGACGAGCTGAACACCACGCCGTCCGCGACGGCCTGGCTGCTGACCGCCTTCCTGTTGAGCGCCTCGATCTCCACACCGGTCCTCGGCCGGCTCGGCGACATCCACGGCAAACGCCGCATCCTGATCGCCGCCCTCACCGCCATGAGCCTCGGCGCCCTGACCTCCGCACTCGCCTCCGACCTGCCGGTCATGGTCGCCGGCCGGGTAGTGCAGGGCCTCGGCGGCGCTGTCTTCCCACTCTGCTTCGCCCTGGTCAGAGAACACCTCCCGGCGCCCGGCCGCCCCCGCGCCTTCGTGATCATCTCCACCGTGATGAGCGTCGGCGGCGCCGCCGGCACCATCACCGCCGGCCCCATCCTCAGCCTGCTCTCCTCCCGCTGGCTGTTCCTGATCCCCGCCATGGTCTCCGCGCTGGCGATCATCCCGGTGATCCTTCTCCTGCCGCCCGGCAAGCGCGCGCCGCTCAACACCCGAATCGACTGGTACGGAGCCGCACTCCTCGCCACCTGGCTGGGTCTCCTGCTGCTGGCCATCAGCCGCTTCGGATCACCCGGCTGGCACTGGCCCCTGATCGGCGCCACCATCCTCGCCCCGGTCTGGTGGCGCGGCCAGCGACGAGCCGACCAACCACTCGTCGACCTGCGAACCCTGGCCCTCCCGACCGTCCGCGCCACCAACGCGGCCACCCTTCTGCTCGGCTTCGGCATGTTCGGCTCCTGGATGGTGATCCCGCTGCTGGTGGCCGAGAAGTTCGACGCCGGACCCACCGTCGTCGGCCTGGTGATGGTGCCGACCGCTGTAGGCAACCTGCTGATCATGCGGGTCTACCGCCGCCTCACCGCGCGCCAGGGACCACGCGCCGCCCTCGCCGCCGGCATCGCCATCGCCGGTCTCGCCTACCTCGCCCTCGCGGTCGGCCACCAGACCTTGGCGCAGGTCTGCCTGGGCATCCTCGTCATGGGCGCAGGCATCGGCCTGGCCTTCGCGGCAGTCGGCGCGCTCGTCGTCGAGGCGGTGCCGAGTGAGCAGACCGGGGTGTCCGCCGCCGTCAACACCGTGATGCGCACCGTCGGGGGCAGCCTCGGCACCGCGGTCGGCGGCTCGGTCCTGACCTGGTCGCCGGGCGAGTCCTCCTACACCACCGTCCTGCTGCTCTACGCGGCCGCGCTGGCCGGCGCCCTGTGCTGCGCCATCCGAGTGCCGCGGCCGGTCACCGTATCCGGCGGGCCAGCCGAAGCTCGGACAGGTACCGCTTGACGATCCGCCCGCCGTGCTCCTCGTCGATCAGCCGGCCGATGCCCTCCAGCAGGGCGGACTGCTCTGGTCGTGGCATCGAGCGGGTGGTCGAGTAGGTGAGCAGCAGATCCAGATACTCCGACGTCGTGTAGGTGGCGTCCCACTCGTACCGATGAAAGGTCGCCGGGCCGAACCGGTCCGACGTCGCGATCTCCGCATCGTCGTGTGGGATGTCCCGAGCCGGCTCCAATCGCAGATTCGGCGGGGTGCGCGGGTCGTAACGCTCATACACCCGCTGTGCCGCCGCGAAGAACACCTCGGTGCCGCCCTTGATGTGATGGGTCGCGACAGTGGCCAGCAACCCACCGATCCGCAGCGCGTCCGCCGACCGTGACACTCGGGTGGCCGGGTCGATCCAGTGGAAAGAGGTCGCCGCGAACACCACGTCGAACGGCTCCTCCGGCAGCGTCCACTCCTCGAAGCTCCCGATCACGATCGTCACCGCGGGATGGTCCACCAGGTTTCGCTGTGCTGCCGCCGCGAGCGAAGCACCCAGCTCGATCCCGGTGATCCGGTAGCCGAGCTCGGCGAGTGACACCGTTGCCTTGCCCGTCCCGGGTCCGATCTCCAGCACCCGCGCGGGCGGTAGTGCCCCCGCGGCTGCCAGATCCTCGAAGACCTGCGGTGGATAGCCCGGTCTAGCCCGGTCATATCGCTCCGCGTCCTCGTCGAAGACTCGCCGCAGCTCCGTGGTCATCTCCGCTCCCTCCATCGACCTGGAACCCAGTCTGGCCCTTCTCGGCCTTCCACGCCTTGCCCTGTCGATCCAGGGATCGCGCCTCCTAGGCGGAGGTCGCAGAGGTCATGGAGGTCGCGGAGATCGGGGCGGCGAGCCTGTCGACGGCTCGGTGGCTGCCTGGGCGGCCCAGGTCAGAGTTCGGCCAGAGCGGTCTGGCGGCGGGCCTCGGCCACATCCGCCATCAGTTCGTCCCAACGGGGGTCGGGGCGGAAGTGGGCCAGCCGGATGCTCTTCGCCGCGCGGGCCGACGTGTACTCCCACCAGGCCGCCACCCGCACCGGCCAGAGGCCCATCCGGACGGCGCCGGCGATGAAGCACCGGTGCGCCAGCAGGGTGGCCGCCAGGATCTCCGGATCCAGCTCCAGCTGGGGATCGTCGATCGCCTTACCGAGCGCACGTACGTCCCGGTGCATCTCCGAATAGCCCAGGAGCCCCGGCATGGCCGGGACCAGCAGCTCGTCCTCCGGGTCCACCAGATCATCCGCGTACGCCGGCGTGAAGACCACATCGTCCACCGTGATGATGAACGGCAGCGACTCGTGCCCGCGCCTGATGTCCACCTGAACCGCCGGCGCCCCGGTCGGGACCGACACCTCATAGGCGTCCAGCACCTCCCGGAACAGGATCCGAGCCGTGTCTCCGATCGCCGGCACATGCACGGTGACCACCCCGGGCGCCGCGGTCACCTCAGTACCGGGCACCTCGCTGATCAGGTCCGCGAGCTCGTCAGTGCGCATGCGTCGGTTATATGCCCTCGAAGCATCCCTGTGGGGCCCCGCCTCGCCCATACCTCGGACAGGCGCTGATCGGTCTGACGCGATCGGAGTTGAGGATTTACCGCGACAAATCGGTGTGACGGGCGTCGCGGGACCCCCGATTTGGAGTTGCGAGGGGCGGCGAGTAATGTTGTCCGAGCCGCCAGGGAGACGGGCGAGCGAGCGGGACCCGATTCAGGGGCCCGGCGCGGCCGTCCTGGAGGAACCTCAAACAAGATCGCACGATCTAGCATCGTGCGTCTGTTGGGGTGCCTGTGCAGTTTCTGTGGTGCTGAATTCGGTTGCGAAACGCGGATTTGACACGGCGGAAACGGCGGGTAAAGTAGAGCGAGTGCCCCGGAGAACGGGCCGCGAATGCGGAGCGGTTCGAAGGTGTGCGGTTGTTCTTTGAGAACTCAACAGGGTGCTTGATAAGCCAGTGCCAATTATGGCAATACCCCGGCTCATCGTTTAGGCGATGGGTGGGAGATTCCTTTGGCAACATTTATGTTGCCGGGACG
>NZ_JAHXZI010000050.1:0-4932 GCF_019429605.1 Actinoplanes hulinensis
ACGTCCACGCCCACGACGACCCCGACCGGCGGCGCCTGCACGCTGCCGTCGACCTATCGCTGGTCGTCAACCGGTCAGCTCGCGACCCCCAAGTCGGGCTGGGTGTCGCTCAAGGACTTCACCCACGCGCCCTACAACGGCCGGCAACTGGTCTACGCGACCACGCACGACACCGGCACCAAGTGGGGCTCGATGAACTTCGGCCTCTTCACCAACTGGTCCGACATGGCGTCGGCCGGCCAGAACACGATGACGTCGTTCGCCGCCGTGGCGCCGTCGCTGTTCTACTTCGCGCCGAAGAGCATCTGGGTGCTCGCCTATCAGTGGGGCGGGCCGGCGTTCTCCTACCGGACCTCCAGTGACCCCACCAACCCGAACGGCTGGTCGGCGGCGCAGACGCTGTTCTCCGGCAGCATCTCCGGCTCCGGGACCGGCCCGATCGACCAGGCCGTCATCGGTGACTCGCAGAACATGTACCTGTTCTTCGCCGGGGACAACGGCAAGATCTACCGGGCGAGCATGCCGATCGGGAACTTCCCCGGCAGCTTCGGCAGCACCTCGACGGTGGTCATGAGCGACACCACCAACAACCTGTTCGAAGCCGTCCAGGTCTACAAGGTCCAGGGCCAGAACCAGTACCTGATGATCGTCGAAGCCATCGGCAGCCAGGGACGCTACTTCCGGTCCTTCACCGCGAGCAGCCTCGGCGGCACCTGGACCCCGCAGGCCGCCACCGAGAGCAACCCGTTCGCGGGCAAGGCCAACAGCGGCGCCACCTGGACCAACGACATCAGCCACGGTGAGCTGATCCGCACCGGCGCCGACCAGACCATGACCATCGACCCCTGCAACCTGAGGCTGCTCTACCAGGGCCGTTCGCCCAGCTCCGGCGGCGACTACGGGCTCCTGCCGTACCGGCCGGGTCTGTTGACGCTCCAGCGCTGACACCGCCGCACGGCGAGGGGCAGGCCCGCCCCTCGCCGTGTTCAGCGCTGCGCGGGCCGGTCCGTCTCTCGCCGTGTTCAGCGCTGCGACGCCGGCCGTATCAGGAAGGAGCCGTCGGCGCGGAAGGCGGCGCTGTCGTCGGACCGGTCGACCCACAGCTCGTTCCCGCGGTGCCGTAGGAACCAGCCGGGGTAGTTCGACGACTCCAGCGCCACCGAACCGGGGATCGACCCGGCCCGGACGCAGAACGTGGCATCCCCGTGGAACAGGTTCGTTCCCACGTCCTTGTGGGCACGCAACTGCCACGACGCGTGCCGCAGGTAGCTGCCGTCCGCCGTACGGAACGAGAAGCAATCCGGGTCGGCCAGCCCGGCGACCGGCTGGAAGGTGGCCTCCTGCCCGTCCGTGGTCAGCATGCCGACCGTGTCGGAGGCCGTGACATACCGGCCCACAGCGTTCGCCGACTCCAGCGAGACGGGGCCGGTCGGCAGCGCCTCAACGGTGGGTTCCGGGGTGGGCGCCGCCGCCTCCGGCTCGTCGGGGGTGGTGAGCACGGCCACGGCCGCACCGATGGCCAAGGCGCCCGCGACGACGGCGATGACCGTCGGGCGTACCCGGGCGCCGAGCCACCGCACCCGGTCCGCCGCCGCGCCGGTAGCGGAGGCCGCCGGCTGGGCGAGGGCGGCGACCACGTTCTCCGGCGTCCAGTTGGCGAGGACCGCCGCGGTGACCGTCGCCGGCACCGGGATCAGGACGAGACCGGCCAGCAGGCGGTCGGCCGGCACCAGATCGTCCGCCTCACGGCGGCAGGAACGGCACGATTGCAGGTGCCGGGCCAGGCGCTTGCGCCACAGCGGCCCGGCGGCACCGTCCCAGCCGGTGGTTTCGCCGGCCAGGCCGGCACAGATCGGCCGGGCGCCGAGGGCGGCCTCGATGCCCCGGGCCAGATCGAGTTGACCGCGCATCCGCTGGATCCGCACCCCGGCATGGCTCACCGTCACGCCCAGCGCCTCCGCCAGCTCCGATCGCGACAGCCGTCCGGCGACCTCCAGCCACCACAGCGCCAGCAGCGCCCGGTCGCCGGTGTCGAGCCAGCGCGCCGCCCGCCGTACCTGAAGGCGTTGATCGGACAGCTCCAGGCGCAGATGGGTGAGACCTTCGAAGCCCGCGCCCGGCAGCAGTTCCGCCTCGGCGACCGTGGCCCTGCGCTCGGCGGCCTGCCTCATCCGTAGCTGGTGGGTGCTGATCTGGCGTAGCGCGATGGCGGCCAGCCACGGGCGGAAGCTCTCCGGGGAACGCAGCGACGGCAGCTGCCGGAGGGCGCGCACCATCACGTCCTGGACGATGTCGTCGACGTCCGGGTGCCCGTCGAGCGCCTGCGCGGTGAGCGCGTAGACCATCGGCAGGTGCGCCGACACGAGTTCCTCGAGCGCATTCCGGTCCCCGGCCCGCGCGGCGCGGACAAGCGTGGTGCCGTCCGTACGCGTGGCTGGCATCTGTCGTCACCGCCCGTGGGTGCGTGGCCCGACGGCGTTCGGACGCTTCCGGGCGGGCCTCTGACTGTGGACGACCCTGTTCACAGAGTCAATGTATGTGGTTCGCCGGGCCTGTTGCCGCCCCGGGAGTTTCCGGGCATATCAGCGAGATACCCGCGGGTCGGTGACCTGGCCATTTACCGATCGGGGCGGGCCGGATATCGTGCCTTGCCCGCTGGCGATCGAGAAAGAGGAAACGATGACGGGGATGACCGAAATGCACCCGGAGAGCGTCAACGTGCTGTGGTCGGGGTCTTCTCAGGACCTCACCTCGATCGCCACCGGCGGCCGGGTGCAGACGGGCTCCTACACCGTGACCGAGGACGCCATCCGGTTCGCTTCCGGCGTCATCTCCACCCGGGAGGAGATCATTCCGATCTGGATGGTCGTGGACGCCGACATCACCCAGCACATCACCCAGCGGATGCGCGGCGTCGGCGACCTCACCCTCCGCCTGGACCCGGCGCACGCCGGCAGGTTCGGGCAGCGTGTGCTGAAGCTCCTCGCCATCGAGAACCCCGCCGCCGTACGCGATCTGATCCTCCGGCAGGCGAACGCGGTACGCCAGCACTGGTCCCAGCACTACTACCAGCGCGACGTCGAACTGCGCCGCGCCGGCGCGACGTCGACCAACGTCGTCGTCCCGGCCGTGGTCCCCGCTCCCGTAACCGCCCCGGCCCCGGCCCCGGCGCTGGAGCCGGCCGCTGCCACGGGCGACCTGATGGCACAGCTCGTCCGGCTCGGCGAGATGAAGACCGCCGGCCTTCTCACCGACGAGGAGTTCACCGCGGCCAAGGCGAAACTGCTCGCGTAGTGCCGTGAACGCTCATGGCCGCCGGTCACGGTGCGGTCATCTGGAACCGCTTGACCGTGACCGAGCCGCCCAGCGCCTGGGTGGCGTAGTTGAACATCGCGTACCGGTATCCCGGGTAGAACTGCCACGCGTTGTTGAGGGTGAAGCCCGGCCCGAGCGCCGTGAAATTGGTGCCGTCGGTGCTGTAGGAGAAGGTGGCCTGCCGTCCCGCCCCGGGTCGTACGTCGGCGCGGGCGCGCAGCCAGATCCGGCCGCCGGAGATCCCGGCGCTCGCCGCCTCGGTGCCGGTGCCCGTGGTGGTCCAGCCGCTGCCCATGGTCAGGCCGTTGGTCATCACGACGCGGGTCTGGCCGTTGTCGCGTCTGATGCCGATCCAGGCCGACGAGTCGCGCAGCATGGCCAGTCCGGATCGGTCACCGTCGCGCATCGTGCTGTAGTCGAGTTCCACCGTCGCGGTGGAGGCCGGGCCCTGCACCCGGTGCGTGAGCGTGTTCCGGGCGTTGTAGAGGTCGTTGGTCACCGTTGCGGTCTGCAACCGCAGTCCGTTGGACAGCGACCACCGGGTGTCGTCCGGGTTGTGGTTCCATTCCCAGCGCGGCCCGAGCCTCGTACCGGTGAAGGTGTCGTTCGCGGTCATCGGCTGCACGGTCCGGGTGGTGCTGATGTTCGGTTTCGGGTAGGTGGCGCCCCATCCGCCGTTGACGGTCTGGACGGTGGGCCAGCCGTCGGAGCTCCAGCTGATCGGCGCGAGGGCGGGGACACGGCCGCCGGGGAAGGCGTCGACGAACGACATGTAGTACCAGTCACCGGCCTGGGTCTGCACCAGTCCGCCCTGGTGCGGCACGCCGCCGCCGGAGATCGGGCCGGGCATGTCGAGCAGGACCTGGCGCATCTCGTACGGGCCGAACGGGCTGGTCGACCGCAGCACGTACTGGCCGTTGGCCGGCCGGGTCAGCCAGATGTAGTAGTAGCCGCCGCGCTTGTAGAACCGGGCGCCCTCCAGCGTCCCGACACTGGACGGCGTCTGGAAGACCTGCTGGGCACGGACCTGGCTGAGCCCGTCGGCGGACAGTTGGGCCACGCTGATGGTGGTGTTGCCGTAGGCCACGTACATGGTGTCGTCGTCGTCGATGAGCAGCCCGGCGTCGTAGTAGCAGTTGTTGATCCGGGCCCGCTTCGACCAGGCGCCGTCGACGGCCGACGCGGTGTAGACGTAGGTGCGGTTGTACTCGACGCACCCGATCCAGTAGTAGGTGCCATTGCTTCGGCGGTAGTTCAAGGTCGAGGCGAAGACCCCTTTGACGTACGCCCGTGAGCCGCCGAGATCGTAGGCGGCGGAGTCGAAGTCCAGCCGTGGCACGGAGTGGCCGGCGTACTCCCAGTTGACCAGGTCGTAGGACCGCAGGATCGGCGCACCGGGGGAGTAGTGCATGTTCGACGCCGAGTAGTAGTAGGTGTCGCCGACCCGGATGATGTCGCCGTCGGCGAAGTCCTGCCAGACGACCGGGTTGGTGAACGTGCCGGCCGGCGGCTGGGTCGTCCCGCCGACCCGGACGAGCTGCCATTGCTGGTTGGCGCCGTTCCAGTCGGAGTACTGCACGATGTTCGCGCCGTCCGCCGTCGAGGCGCCCTGCACCT
>NZ_JAHXZI010000051.1:0-2542 GCF_019429605.1 Actinoplanes hulinensis
TGTCAATGGCCAATCAGTTCGCCCCAGAGGCGGCCAGTAGTTGTCCCCGCTGGCGGCCACGGTTTCTCCCCGCTGGCGGCCAGATAAGTTCCCCGCCGTGGGGTGGTGCTGGATCAGTGCAGGGCTTTGACGCCGTGTCCTGCGGTGGCTTGGTTGAAGCGGTAGCTGTCACCCTGAGTCACAACGACGTGCGCGTGGTGCAGGAGCCGATCGACGGTGGCGGTGGCCAGGGTCTTGGGCATGATCTCGTCGAAGCCTGACGGGTGCAGGTTCGAGCTGACCGCGAGGCTGCGTCGTTCGTAGGCGGCGTCGACGAGGCGGTAGAAGCCTTCGGCGGCGTCCGGCGAGACCGGCAGCAGCCCGATGTCGTCGATGATGATCAGGTCGGTGCGGATCAGCCGGGTCATGGCCCGGGTGACCGAGTCGTCGGGGCGGTGCCGTCGGACCATGACGCCGAGGTCTTCGATGGTGAACCAGGCGACGGTCATGCCGGCTTCGACCGCGGCTTGGCCGAGGGCTTCGCAGAAGTGGCTCTTGCCGGTGCCCGACGGTCCGCAGATCGACAGGTTCTCCTTGCGCTGGACCCATTCCAGGCTGCGCAGCGCGTCCTGGGTCGGCCGTGGGATCGACGAGGCCTGCTCGTCCCAGTCGCCGAAGGTTTTGCCGGACGGGAACGCGGCGCGTTTGCGGCGGGTCCGCAGGTTGGCCTGGTCACGGCCGGCGGCTTCCTCGGCGAGCAGGACCCTGACGACTTCGGCGGGGTCCCAGCGTTGGGCTTTCGCGGTCGGGACCAGGTCGGCCATGGCCCGGCGCAGGTGCGGCAGTTTCAGCCGCTTGGTGAGCTCGATCGCTTCGGTCAGCGGGTCACCGGCGGCGCCGGTGACCCGCAGCGGGGTGATGGTCACTGCTGTCGTTCTCCTGTCGTGGTGCCGAACGTCGACCAGGCAGAAGTGCCTGGTTGCAGGCTGTGGGTCTCGCTGGCCCTGGTCGGGGCCGTGTCGTCGTTGCGCTGGTGAACCAGCAGCCGCAGCAGGTCGTTGTCAGCGAACCGGCCGGCCATGGCGGCAGTTCCGAGGGCCCGGTCGACGTCAGCCGGGTCGTGGAGTTTGGCCAGGGCGACGGCTTCGGTCATCTTGCGGCGGACCCCGCGGGTTCCGGCCGCGGCGGCTTCAACCAGCCAGGCGGCAGCACCGGGACCAAGCGCCAGGAACGCGGCCTCGTCGGCGGTGCGGGCCCGGGGCACCCGTTCGGCCGTCTCCGACGTGCGGGTTCGGGGCGGGTAGTGCTCGTCGATGATCGACGGACGCCCAGGTTCAGCCCGCTCGTGGCGGGCGACCTCGGTCGGGCCGGTGTCGGTGACCGCGGTGACGATCAGCTCGTCGCCGTGGAACCTTGCCCAGACCCGGGTGTCGATGAGTTCGTGCGGGACCGAGTAACGCACGCCTTCGACGGAGATGGTGCAGTCCCAGTTCACCCGGCGGGTGGTGCCGAACGCGACGGTGAACGGCTGGGCCGGCAGCGGATGCAGCCGTTGCTGCTCTTCGAGCAGTGCCTCGGCCGGGCGGCGGCGGGTGTCGCGGTGGATGCGGTCGTTGACCTGGTCGGTGAAGTCGCGGCAGGCCGCCTCCAGCTCGGAGAACTTGCGGTACTGATCCAGCAGGTTCGCACTCGTCGGGACCAGGTCGGCCTTGGCGATCTTCACGGTGTTCTCGGCGCCGCCCTTGGACTGCGGGTCCGCCGGCACGCAGGTACGGATCGTCATCCCGTAATGCCGGGCGACCTGCACGATCTCCGGATTGCGGACGGCGATGTCCGCGACGTGCTCGACCGTGATGGTCTTCTCGTTGTCGGTGAGCACGTAGGCCGGCACCCCACCGAGCCGGCGCAGGGTCGCGTCCAGGCAGGCCACGATCGTCGGCAGCGTCTTGTCCAGCACCGGGATCACGACCCGGAACCGCGACCAGGGCAGCCACGCGCACCACAACGTGGTCCGACGGCCACCGATGCGTGGGCCCTCGCCCCAGTCGAACTGCATCCACAGCCCCGGCTCCGGAATCCACGGCCGGAACACCCGCCGCTGCCCGGTCTGCCAGGACTTCTTCACCGCGGCGACCGCCCGGCGGGTGGTGCGTTCTCCGCCAACGAAGCCCATCGCGGTGATCCGCCGGTGCACCACGTCGGCGCGGATCCGGCCTCCCGAGCGGGCGACCAGCTCCTCGATCTTGTCCATGAAGTCGTCGATCGGCCGGGACCGCTGCGCACGCTCCTCAGGGCTACGGCCCTCGGTCCGCAACTTCACATACCGGGCCACGGTGTGGTGGTCACACCCCGCCAGCTCGGCCGCCGCACGGTAACTACCCGTGAGGTCGTAGGCCTCCAAGATTTCCACGATCTCCCTGCCGCTCTTCACGCCGCCGACCCTCGCCGACCGGCATCCGGTGTTGATCAGCGGGGAGATATCTGGCCATCCACGGGGAGAACCCTGGCCACCAGCGGGGCGGTAAATGGCCGCCTATGGGGATCTTTCACTGGCCGCGGACAA
>NZ_JAHXZI010000052.1:0-2182 GCF_019429605.1 Actinoplanes hulinensis
GTCGAATTTGTCGACGGCTTTGATGAGGCCGACGGTGGCGGTCTGGATGAGGTCGTCGGTGGGTTCGCCGCGGCCGGAGTAGCGGTGGGCGAGGTGCCGGGCGAGCGGCAGCCAGGCCTCGATCGCCCGGTCCCGCAGTGAAGCCCGGGACGGGTGTCCCACCGGCATCGCGGCCATCGCGGCGAGCAACTCGGCAGCGCTGTCGACCGGAGCCGTGGCGCGGGCCGTGGTCGACGGTGACACCGCCGTCGAGGTCTCGGTGACGGTCATGTCGTGGTCCTCCCCGGAGCCTCTCCACCAGAACCGGCCCTGTTCGGGACCCGGTCGGTAGGGCATCCATATCTACGGGCGGCGTTCGCCGCCCAGGCACACTTGGCCGTTCGGTTACGACGACTCTATACGACAGGTCGATGGAACACTAGCCGAAAGTATGAGGGTGTTAACGTGACAAAACGGTTTTAAACCACCGGTTCTTGTTCTTCGCCTTTGGCGTGACGGCCCACGAGCGGCCCCAAAAAAGCGATCACACCGACCCGCTCGGGCCACCGCGAACCCCCCGCGAGTGGGCAAGATAGGCACATGACGTCGCTGCCCGCCCCGGTCCCGCACCCGGCGGCGACCGAGCAACGCCGCTGGACCCTCGACAGCGTCCAGGACCTACGGCGACTGCGAGCCGAGTTGCGCGAGGCGGTCACCGGCACGCTGATCGACGACGACGGCCTCGACCGCATCGCGGTGGTCGCCACCGAACTGGCCACCAACGCCCTCCGCCACGGCCGCCCACCCACGGTGATCCGCCTCCTGGAGGAACCCGGCCACCTCATCCTCGACGTGGCCGACCACGACCTCGCCGGCGAACCCCTCTTCGACCAGTCCCGCCCCATCGGCTCCGGCGGCCTGGGCCTGCACCTGGCCCGCACCTTCGCCACCGACCTCGGCTGGTACCGAACCGCCACCACCAAACACGTCTGGGCCGTCTTCACCACCTGACCCGCGCCGGGCCCACCCGATCACCTGCGGCTCACGCCGCCTCACCAACCGAGCTCCATCCAGGCGACCTTCTCGCTCTCCCTCTTCTCGTACGCGCGGAGCACTCCCCACCGCATACGCGCCTCGCCCAGCCCTGCCTCGCCTTGCCCAGCCCTGCCTCGCCTCGCCTCGCCTCGTCCGCCGAACACCAGGCCGCCCCACTCGCGCCCGGGCAGTGCCCCGGCTTCCAGGCGGCCGTGCGCCCTGGCCGCTTCCAGGCGGCCGCGCGCCGTGGCTGATCTTGTCCGGCTGGTCGTGGGGGCTGTCTCGAAGCGTTCGAGACAGCCCTGACAGCCAGCCGGCACCGCCGGGCTCAGGGCTGTTTCAACGGCGCTGAGTCAGCGCTGACCCTGCTGGTCGATTGCCCCACTGTCATCCGCCGCCCGCGCTGTCCGGTCCGGCGGGCGCTCACGTCGCGCCGTCCGTGTGCCCGGCCTGCCGCTATGACGTGGGCGGGCGACCACGGGAACCGTTACGTGTGCGCTGGCCGGCGCAAACGAGCCGGCGGAACGGACAGCGGACCGATTGACCAGCAGGGTCAGCTCTGGCGGCCAGCCGGGAGTGTGGGGTTCGGCTGGCGTCGGGTGATGGGAGGTGCAAGGGGGCTGAACTGCGCGAATGCTGCTGGGCGCCATTTCTGTTGGTGGTGAGATCGGTGAGAGGCATGTTCATTGCATATGGGGGGGCTTCCCAAGGTCGTAGAAACTCTTTCGGCTCGCCGGCACCAGTGGCCACGGGAGTGCGATCACGTGCGGGGGCCGATTTGGCGTTGCTGGAGGGAGCGGGTAATGTTCTCCGAGCCGGCAGGGAAACGGGCGAGGCAAGCGGAGAGATCCGCTAGACCGGCCGTCCTGCCAAACCCCAAGGATCTAGCGCACGAGCGATCGTGTAAGCTTCCGCGGGACTCGAGCGAATTCCTAGCTCACCGAAACCGGGAACACCCCGGATTTGGCGAGACGGAATAGCGAGGGTAAAGTAGAGCGAGTGCCCCGGAGAACGGGCCGCGAAAGCGGAGCGGTTCGAAGGTGTGCGGTTGTTCTTTGAGAACTCAACAGGGTGCTTGATAAGCCAGTGCCAATTATGGCAATACCCCGGCTCATCGTTTAGGCGATGGGTGGGAGATTCCTTTGGCAACATTTATGTTGCCGGGACG
>NZ_JAHXZI010000053.1:0-1760 GCF_019429605.1 Actinoplanes hulinensis
CCTCCTGTTATTTGATTCCGGTGGTGGCTATGCCTTTGACCAGGTAGCGCTGGCCGAGTAGGAAGGCGAGGAAGATCGGGAGCAGGGAGACGACGCTCATCGCGAACATGGAGCCCCATGAGGTGGACACGGTGGCGTCGACGAAGGAGCGCAGGGCGACCGGGACGGTGTACATGTCCGGGTCGGTCAGGTAGATGAGCTGGCTGAAGAAGTCGTTCCAGGTCCAGATGAACGTGAAGATCGTGGTGGTGGCCAGGGCGGGCAGCATGAGCGGCAGGATGACCTGGGCGAAGATGCGGGGGTGGCCGGCGCCGTCGATCCGGGCGGCCTCGTCCAGCTCGGTGGGCAGGCCGCGGATGAACTGGACCATCAGGAACACGAAGAACGCATCCGTGGCCAGGAGTTTCGGGACGATCAGCGGGAGGAACGTGTTGATCCAGCCGAGGTTCGAGAACACGATGTACTGCGGCACGATCAGGACGTGGATCGGCAGCATGATGGTGCCGAGCATGACCGCGAACCACAGTCTCCTGCCGGTGAAGTCGAGCCGGGCGAAGGCGTAGGCGGCCATCGAGCAGGACACCAGGTTGCCGATGATGCAGCCCAGCACCACGATCGCGGAGTTGAGCAGGTAGTGGCCGAACGGGGAGGCCAGCGCGTTCCAGCCCTCGCCGTAGTTCTGGGTCTCCAGGCCGTCCAGGATCAGGCCCGGGGAGCGGAAGATGACGTTGTTGGGCCGGAGTGAGCTGACCACCATCCACAGCACCGGATACAGCATGACCAGGGTGAGCAGGCCCAGGCCGGTGTGTTTGAGGGCGCTTCTTCTCCAGGGCCGGGCCGTTGTCGGGGAGGGGGCTTCGACCTTGGCGGGTGCGGCGCGTTCTTTGAGGTCAGTCATCGTAGAAGACCCACTTCTTCGCGGCGAGGAAGTTGATGGCGGTGAACGCGGCGATGATGATCAGCAGGAGCCAGGCCAGGGCGGAGGCGTAGCCCATGTCGAAGTTGTGGAAGCCACGCTGGTAGAGGTAGAGCGTGTAGAACATGGTCGAGTCCGACGGGCCGCCGGTGCCGCCGGAGACGACGAATGCCTGGGTGAACGACTGGAACGCGTGGATGATCTGCAGCACCAGGTTGAAGAAGATGATCGGTGACAGCAGCGGCACCGTGATCCTGCGGAACTGCGTGAACCGGCCGGCGCCGTCGACCTGGGCGGCTTCGTAGTACATGACCGGGATCTGCCGCAACCCGGCCAGGAAGATCACCATCGGTGCGCCGAACGTCCACACGTTCAACACGATCAACGTGGACAGTGCGGTATCCGGGTCCGAGATCCAGCCCCGCCCGGTCAACCCGAACAAGCCCAGCAACTGGTTGAACAAGCCCTCCGCGCCGAAGATCTGCCGCCACAACACCGCGATCGCGACACTCGAACCCAGCAGCGACGGCAGATAGAACGCCGAGCGGTAGAACGCCAGCCCGCGCATCCCCCGATCCAGCAGCATCGCCAACCCGAGAGCCGCGGCCAACTGCAACGGCACCGAGATCAGCACATATTCGAACGTGACACCGAGCGCGTGATGCAGCCGCTGATCACCGAGCATCCGGGTGATGTTCTCCAAACCGTTGAACTCCGGCGGCTGGATCAGGTTGTAGTCGGTGAACCCGAGCACCAACGACGCCGTCACCGGCCCGGCAGTGATCAGGACCAGCCCCGCGAACCAGGGCAACAGGAACAGATACGCGGCCTTGTTGTCACGCTT
>NZ_JAHXZI010000054.1:0-1510 GCF_019429605.1 Actinoplanes hulinensis
CAACGCCGTTCAGTTAGGCCAGCGTCGGGTTCGTCAAGGTCCGTTGGTGATGATGTTGATGGCGATGGTGGCTTGGTAGGTGCGCCGGTCGATGTTCGGGCCGCGGGCCTGGTATTTGGAGTTCGATCGTTTGATCATGCGGGCTTTCACCCGGATCCGGCGGTCGGGCAGTAGGTGGTCCAGGACTGCCTGGCCGATCGCGCCGACGAGGTCGACGACGGTGTCGGTGATGATGCCCGCGGCTTGGATGACCTGGTTGCGGGCGGTGATCAAAGCGGTGGTGAAGCTGGCCCGGTCCGGGTCGAGGCCGGGCCGGGTGTCAGTGGCATCGACCATGGCGGTGCGCAGGAGTTGGTAGACGATCAGCAGCGCGTGGATCTCCTGGTCGATGCCGTCCGGGGTACGGGCGCGTAGGACCCGGCCACCGAGAATGCTGGATTTCAGCTCCAGGTAGGCGGTCTCGATCTCCCATCGCTGGTGATACAGCGTGATCAGTTCCCGGGCTGGGTGTCGGCGGGCGTCCAGCAGGGTGGTGATCAGCCGGTAGTCACCGGTGCTCGTGCCGGTGCTGGTCTTGACCGCGATCCGGGCGTCGATGACCCGCACCCGCACGGTGCCGATCGTGGACAGCCAGGAGCCGTCCCGGTGACGGGTGATGACCGGCAGGCGGCGGCCACTCTTGCAGCGGATCAGCAACTCGGCCTTCGTGGCGGCGAGGGTCTTGACCAGATCGGCGGCAGCGTAGTTGCGGTCGGCCAGCAGCAGCATCCCCGCTTTCAGGCTGCGGGCCAGTACGCGGGCCTGATCGAGTTCGCTGGTGCCGAGCGGGTCGAAAACGGCGTCGATCACCGAGCGGGTGCCGCAGGCCAGCAGAGCGCTCAGCCGTAGCGTCGGGTAGCCGGCCCCGCCGTGGTTACCGCGCTGTTTGCGGTAGCGGACGCCGACCGCGGCGGCATCGGCGACCGACAGTGTCGTCCCGTCGACCGCGGTCAGCAGCAGGCCTTGCCAGCGGACCGCTGGGGTCGCCGACGTCGCGGCCGGGCCGCGCAGCAGATCGAACAATGCTCGCAACGGCGCGGATCCGAGACGCTGCCGGGCCTGCCGCAAAGCGCTGGAAGAAGGCTTGACCAGAGGCAACCCGGCCAGCCCCGCGGTCAACTGTTGCCACACCTGCAGGTAGCCGTATTCGGCGAACAGCACCCCGGCCAGCAGCAGATACACCACCACCCGGCCCGGCAGCAGCCGTACCCGCTGCTGCAGCCGCCCGGTGGCGGCAAGAACGTCATCGACCATCTCGAACGGAATCAGCCGGGTCAGCTCGCCCAGATGCCCCGGCGCGAACACCCCCGCAGCTACCGTCACGGTGCGGGTTATGGCAATCTGATCGAGCAAGCGGAGTCCTGGGGTGGGTTGTCTTGGAGTGACAAACCTCTATACCGGAACTCCGCTTCCTACTTTCTGATCAACACACCCTTGACGCCAGCCCGGACCGCCTAACTGAACGGCGTTG
>NZ_JAHXZI010000055.1:0-1165 GCF_019429605.1 Actinoplanes hulinensis
CATCAACAGGCTCAAACGCAACCGCGCCGTCGCTACTCGGTACGACAAACTCGCCGTCCGCTACGAAGCCACCGTGACCATCGCCGCGATCAACGAATGGCTGTAACCGACTTTGATACAGGTCCTAAGGGTCGGTGAAGTAGACAGTGCCGTCCGCGGCGATCGTCACCGCATCTACCTGTCGGCAGCAGATACAGCCTCTGAGGCAGCTCCCGTGACAGAAGGGCCAGCCCAAACGGCTATTCCACGGTGGAACGACACTCTGGCGACACCGGATCACCACCCGATCACCACGCTCCCACCGGATGGGATTTCGAGTTCCAGCCTCGGTTCGCCGCCCTCGACCAGGCCGTGCACGACCACCACCCGTACGGCCAGCCACACCACTACCTGGCCTTCCTCGCCGTACATCCGGACCAACAGCGACGCGGGACCGGCAGCACCCTGCTGCGTCATCGGCACGAGGGACTGGACGCCACCGGGACAGCGGCTTACCTGGAGGCCACTGGACCACGAAACCGACGCCTCTACGCCCGGCACGGCTACTGCCCACGGCCAGCGTTCCGTCCTCCTGGTGGACCACCGGGCCCCAGAGTGACAGCCGGTGGGGCTCGGCAACCAAAGCCGTAGCGGGCGGCGAGCCGCGCGAGACAGGAGGGTCACCACGTTGTACTACCTACGGCAGCATGAGGCGCGGCGATCGGACGTTCTGAGGGAGCTGCGAGGTGGGCCGGTCTTTCGTGACGCTGGATCTCGACGACGACGTGTGGGGCTACCTGGGTTCCGTGCGGCCGTGCACCATGTGAGCCCCGAGCTGTAACTGGCGGCGATCCTGGAGCAGCACGTATTCCGTCGGCGACGGCTCAGGACGCCGCGGACGACCGTGAACGGTGGGTCGACACCACACCGGCGGTGGGCGGTGAGCGCAAGATCGTTGGTCAGGTCCCGTCGATGTCCTGGCTGCTTCCATCGGCCGAGTCTCCGCGCTGACCGGCGAGCAGGAAGCCACCGCCCGGCCGCCCTACACAGCATCTTGAATTGTCCGCGGCCAGTGAAAGATCCCCATAGGCGGCCATTTACCGCCCCGCTGGTGGCCAGGGTTCTCCCCGTGGATGGCCAGATATCTCCCCGCTGATCAACACCGGATGCCGGTCGGCGAGGGTCG
>NZ_JAHXZI010000056.1:0-1040 GCF_019429605.1 Actinoplanes hulinensis
CTAGGCCGTGTATCGAAGTCGGTGGTGGTGGGTGGAGAGGATCACGCGCGTCGTTGATCGATAGACAGTGAGGTCTCCGGTAGACGGTTTAGCGACCAAGCAGAACCGGAGACCACCGGAGACCTCGTGGACACCTTAGCGGTGACGCGGCGGTTCGACCTGACCGAGGCGCAGTGGGCGGCGTTGGAGCCGTTGCTGCCTGCCGGTCGTAGGCCGGGTCGGCCGTCGCAGTGGACGAAACGGCAGCTCATCGATGGGATCCGGTGGCGGGTCCGGGTCGGTGCCCCGTGGCGGGACATACCCGGGGTGTATGGGTCCTGGTCGGCGGTGCATGCGCTGTTTCGCCGGTGGCAGCGTGACGGGACCTGGGCGCGGATCCTGACCGCGTTGCAGACGGTCGCCGATGCGGCGGGCCGGATCGTCTGGGACGTGTCGGTGGACTCGACGGTCGCCCGGGCGCATCAGCATGCTGCTGGTGCGCGTAAAAGGGGGATCTTCAGATCGAGGCGCCCGGTGGTCGCCGGGTCGAGCCGGCCGATCATGCTCTGGGGCGTTCCCGGGGCGGGCTGACCACGAAGGTGCACCTGGGCTGTGAGCAGGGACAGAAGCCGTTGTCGATCGTGCTGACCGCCGGTCAGCGTGGGGACAATCCGCAGTTCATCGCGGTGATCGAGGGGATCCGGGTGCCCCGGCCCGGCGGTGGACGGCCCCGGACCCGCCCGGACCGGGTCCTGGCCGACAAGGCGTACACGAGCAAGGGCACCCGTCGTTACCTGCGCCGGCGCGGGATCAAGGCGACCATCCCGTCCAAGGCCGATCAGGACGCCAACCGGCGCAAGCTCGGGTCGAAGGGCGGCCGGCCACCGGCCTTCGACCCTGAGCGGTACAAGCAGCGGCATGCCGTGGAATGCGGCATCAACAGGCTCAAACGCAACCGCGCCGTCGCTACTCGGTACGACAAACTCGCCGTCCGCTACGAAGCCACCGTGACCATCGCCGCGATCAACGAATGGCTGTAACCGACTTTGATACAGGTCCTA
>NZ_JAHXZI010000057.1:0-603 GCF_019429605.1 Actinoplanes hulinensis
CGGCAACCGGACGGTGACCCACGCGCACCGGCCCGGCAATCACCCCCACCCACCCCAGGCCGAAGTCAACGGTGAGCCCGCAACACACTTCCCCGGAAGGACCGATCTTGCGCCAGCTTCTCCGCCGCATCGCCGTGACCGCCCTCATCGCCCCGGTCGCCGCCGGCACCGTCATGATCGCGTCCCCCGCCGAAGCCGCCCCCACGAAGCCCAGCACGGTCGCCCTGCAGACCGAGGTCAACCGGCTCACCAACATCCAGCGCACCAAACACGGCTGCCCCACCGTCAAGGCCGACGCCAAACTCATCAAAGCCGCCCGCGGCCACAGCACCTGGATGGCCCGCACCGGCAAGTTCTCCCACACCGGCGCCGGCGGCTCCACCTTCATCAAACGCGTCAAAGCCGCCGGCCACACCAAACCCTCCAGCGAGAACATCGCCTGGGGCTACCGCACCGCCGCCACCACCGTCGACGGCTGGATGAACAGCCCCGGCCACCGCGCCAACATCCTCAACTGCAAATCCAAGACCGTCGGCGTCGGCGTCGCCTACGCCGCCAACGGCACCCCCTACTACACCCAGGACTTCGGCTACTGACACCCCC
>NZ_JAHXZI010000006.1:0-389890 GCF_019429605.1 Actinoplanes hulinensis
ATCGAACTCCAAATACCAGGCCCGCGGCCCGAACATCGACCGGCGCACCTACCAAGCCACCATCGCCATCAACATCATCACCAACGGACCTTGACGAACCCGACGCTGGCCTAACTGAACGGCGTTGCGGCTAGATCTGGTCGAGGCTCGACCGCAAAAAGTCGGAAACATTGACGAAATCCATTGTACGCATTTACCGTCTGGGCCAGAGAGCGCTCTCACGGGCGGCTGCCACGGGTCGAATGCAGTGGAGGCGTGATGGGATCTGTCAGCGGCCGGGCCCTCGCACTGATCGCCGCCGCGGCTGTCGTGGCCGGATTCGGGGCGGTGGCGGTCAGCGGGACGGCGGACGCGGCCACCGTCGGCGCGGGCAGCTACACCGAGACCCTGCCGGCCGGCGCGAGTCTGCCCACCGGCTGCGGAGACCTGGCCACGAACCCCCGCCAGTTCATGACCGCCGGCGCGCCGGCCGGCCCGGTGCCGACCAACGACTGGTGGTCGTCGCTGGTCTACAAGAAGTTCGACTGCGCCTACAGCGAGAACCTGCACGCGCATCCGACGAGCTACGACACCACCGCGGGCGGGCTGGGCTTCTCCTACAACACCACGCCGCAGATCAGTGGCTCGTCCACCGGCGTCGGCGAGTACCACTACATCTACCAGGAGGATTTCACCGCCGGGGTGGCCGGGCTGAACGCCCCGCGGACCCTGGTCGACTCCTGGACCGACTGGACCGTCACGCCGTACTGGAGTGACGGCACCCGGACCATGAAGGCGACCATCGGGCACGGCCTGCCGTTCGCCTACTTCCAGATCACCGGCGGCAATGCCCAGATCACCGCGAAGAGCACCCCGGCCGTCTGGTCCAACAGTGGATCGCGGATCGGCTACTCGGTCGCCGGCAAGGACTACGTCGCGTACGCGCCGACCGGGGCCACCTGGTCGGTCAGCGGCACCGTCATCACCTCCACCCTGGCCGGCAAGGGCTACTTCTCCATCGCGGTGCTGCCGACCACGCCGGCCACCAGCGCCGCGGACAGGACCGCCCTGGCCGCCGGCTTCGGCACGTACGCGCACCACCACGTCACCGGCACCCAGGTCTCGTACGCCTACCACCAGGCCACCAGCCGGGTCACCACCACATACGCGTACACCACCACCGCGCGGGAGGGTTCCGGCGCCGGGACCGTCGTCGGCCTCTACCCGCACCAGTGGCGGGCGCTGACCGGCGCGACACCCCTCGCACAGACCTACGTCACCGCCCGCGGGGCCATGAAGCTGCTCGTCGGCGCCTCGTCGTACACCACCTCGGCGGTCTACCACGGAGTGCTGCCCGAGGTGCCCGCGGTCGCCGACAGCGGCGGGGCCGACCTGAGCACCCTCAACGCCTACCTCGACCAGGTCAAGGACAACCCGGTCAACGTGACGAGGAACGACACCTACTGGACCGGCAAGGCGCTCGGCATCGGCGCCCGGATCGCGGAGATCGCCGACCAGTTCGGCCGCACCGACGTACGGGACACCGCGCTGACGGCCATCCGGAGCAGGCTGACCGACTGGTTCACCGCCACCGCGGGCAAGACGGAGAAGCTGTTCTACTACGACCGCAACTGGGGCACGCTGATCGGCTACCCCGCCTCGTACGGCTCCGACGCGGAACTCAACGACCACCACTTCCACTACGGCTACTACATCGCCGCCGCCGCGACGCTGGCCAAGTTCGACCCGTCCTGGGCGGCGGGCTCCGGCTACGGCGGCATGGTGGACCTGCTGATCCGCGACGCCAACAACTACGACCGTGGCGACAACCGGTTCCCGTACCTCCGGGACTTCGACATCTACGCCGGGCACGACTGGGCGGCCGGGCACGGCGCCTTCTTCGCCGGCAACAACCAGGAGTCGTCGTCGGAGGGGATGAACTTCGCCAACGCGCTGATCCAGTGGGGGCAGGCGACCGGCGACACCGCGATCCGCGACGCCGGCATCTTCATCTGGACGACGCAGTCGGCCGCGATCAACGAGTACTGGTTCGACACCCGCGACGAGAACTTCCCGTCGGCGTTCGGCCACGGCACGGTCGGCATGGTCTGGGGCGACGGCGGCGCGTACGCCACCTGGTTCGCCTCGGCGCCCGAGCAGATCCACGGCATCAACATGCTGCCGGTCACCGGCGGGCACTTCTACCTGGGCGACGACCCGGCGTACGTCAGGCGCAACTACACCGAGATGGTCACCAACGCCGGGCACGAACCGGCGCTCTGGCAGGACATCGCCTGGCAGTACCTGGCGCTCGGCGACGGCGACGCGGCGCTGGCCAAGTTCCGGGCCGGCAGCGGCTACACCCCCGAGGAGGGTGAGACCAAGGCGCACACGTTCCACTGGATCCGCAACCTCGCCGCCCTGGGCACGACCGATCTCACCGTCACCGCCGACCACCCCCTCTACCGGGTGTTCAGCAGGAACGGCGCCCGGACGTACGTCGCGTCCAACATCACCGGCGCGCCGCTCACGGTGACCTTCTCGGACGGCAGGGTGCTGGCGGTGCCGGCCGGGCGGACGGTCGCCGGCGGCGCGGTGAACTGGTCCGGTGGCAACGCGACCGGCGGCGGCATCAACCCGACTCCCACCCCTACGACCCCCTCCGGCCCGACGCCGACGCCGACCACCCCCAGCCCGCCGGCCGGTGGGGGAGCGGTCCGGTACCTGCAAACCGGTGCCGTGCTGGCCGATGCCGCGGGTACGGCCGGCACCGCGACCGTGGCCAGGGCCTCGGGCGCCAACGACAACCAGCCGCACTCGCCGATCACGTTCACCGCGACCGGGCTGAACATGGCGTACCGTTCCGGCGCCGCGACCGCGTTCGGCATCTCGGTGGACGCCGGCACCTCGGTCGGCAACGCCACCCAGGTCCGTGTCTCGTACGACCTGACCGGCAACGGCAGCTTCGACCGGGTCGAGACGTTCCGCTACTTCGCCACCGATCCGGTCACCGGGTGGGAGCGGTACACCGGCGCCGTCGGTCAGGTCACCACCACGGGGACCTTCGGCGACCTGGCGAACGGCACGGTCAAGGTGGAGATCTGGAGTGCCATCGGCTCCGCGGCGAGCACGGTCTCGCTGGGCGAGCTCTCCACGGTGACCCTGCCGTATCAGTGAGCCGGCAACCTGGAGACTGTCAGGCTGACATCGGGGTGGACGGGACCGCCAGGTCCACACGATCGTGCCGCGGGTCCCGCATGGAATCGTCGAACACGGCGAACTGCCCCTTGCCGCGGTTCTTGGCCGCGTACATGGCCAGGTCGGCCTGGCGCAGCATGTCCGAGCGGTCCCGGTCCGGGGCCGCGCCCGCGATCCCCACGCTGCCGCGGGTGAGCACCCGCGTACCGCCGGCGTCGACAGGTTCGGCGAGCGCCGCGATGATCCGCTGCGCGAGACCGATCGCGGTGTCCACCCCACCGTCCTCGATCAAGATCGCGAATTCGTCCCCGCCGAGACGTGCCGGGGTGTCGCTATCCCGCAGGGATCCGCGCAGCCGTCGAGCCACCTCCACGAGCAGCGCATCGCCTGCCGCGTGGCCGAGGCTGTCGTTGACCCGTTTGAAGTCGTCGAGATCGATGAACATGACCGCCGGATCCCTGCCCGACCGCAGGGCCAGGTCCACACGTTCGGCGAAGAGCGAACGGTTGGGCAGGCCGGTGAGCGAGTCGTGCTCCGCCTGATGGCGAATCGCCTCGGCGTTCTGATTGGCCAGCACCAGCGCCGCGCGCTCCTGCCGCAGCAGTTCGGCGGTGGCGGTGGCGGCGGCGCGGTCCGCCCGCTCGAACCGGCGTAGCAGGGCGCCGATCATCAGGGCGGTTAGCGCCATCGTACAGACCAGAAGATAGTCGGCCGTGGCGGCCGCCCGCCGGCCGCCCGCGAGCGCGGTCTCCGACAACGCGGTGATCCGGGTGTTGAGCTGCTCGAACTTCGGGTCGGTCTCCTGCCATTCGACCTGGGCGGCGGCGGCGCTGTCGTCGACGACGAGCAGGGCCAACTGCTTGTCGAGCACGACGTGGTATTCGTCCACCAGCCGACTCAGTTCGAGACTGGTGGCGCCGGGCAGGACGACCGCGAGCCGTTCCAGGATCGCCCGTTCGCTTCCCCGGATGCCTCCCACCTCCCGGGCCACCTGGACCGGGGCATTGCCCGCGGCCAGCGTCTTCCATTGCAGGGAACTCTCCTCGTTGAGAAGCAGTCCGAGGCTGTGCAGTTGCGCCGCGACCTGGCTCTCGGTCGCGGCGCGCCGGTGGGAGACGATGTTGAGGTAGGTGACAAGTGCGAGGGCGATCACGACGGCCGTCAGCATCTTCCCCCACCGATGGTGTCGCCACCAGGCCAGGAAGCGGCGCATCACCGAGCCCGCATGATGGCGACACGGACGTTCTCATTGGCCGCGAGCAGCAACCGGCGAAGGTCGTCCGCGGGCATCGGCGTCCCCGACGTCATCACGAACTCCCACAACGTGCTGAAGTCCTTGGTCAGGGCTGCCTCGATGTCGCCCCACGCCGCGACGGCGGGGTACTGCCTGCCGAAGTTCTGCGCCTGCGCGAAGGCCCGGTAGACGGGGTCGGTGTCCAGCGCGGCAGCCCGCACCGTCTCCAGCCTGGCCGGCCAGATTCCCGCCGCCCGCACCGCGTACCGATCCTGGCTCTCCGTCCCGGTGAGGAACCGCACCCATTCCAGTGCCGCGGTGTGGTGTGCCGACCGGGCGAAGATCGCCAGGTCACTTCCCCCGAGGAAGGTGTACTGCCCCTGGGGCCCGGCCGGGAGCGGCGCGGTCGACCAGCCGGAGCGCAGGCCGGCCCGGTCCGTGCCGGTGCGGAACCTGGACACCGCGTCCGGACCCTGCATCAGGACCGCGGTCTCCCCGTCCGCGAACGCGGCCATGGCGGCATCGGTGTCCTTCGTCAGCAGGTCCCGCTTGTTGTAGTTGGCCATCAGGCGCTGGTAGTAGTCGACCCCCGCGAACACCTCCGGGGTGGACAACGCCGGCGTCGTGCCGTCGGCGGACAGCAGATCTCCACCGGCGCCCCAGATGAACGGGGTCACGTTGTGGACGACGTTCCAGTCGTTCTTGCCCGGCTGCCCGAGCGGTGCGACCTTGCCTTCGCGCTTGATCGCGGCGAGCGTCCGCTCCAGCGCGTTCCAGTCGGCGAACGCCTTCGCGGGATCCAGCCCCAGCCGGCGCAGCACGTCGGTGCGGTAGAACAATGCCCGGACGTCGACGAACCACGGCACGGCGGTCACGGCGCCGGTGCCGGCCGGCTTCGTCGACGTCCAGCTCGCCGGTACGAAGGCCGCCTGCCCACCCAAAGAGTGGATCTCGGCGTCGCTGTACGGTTGCAGTGCCCCGGACTTGGTCAGGTCACCCACCCAGGTCGTGCCGAGCTGTGCGACGTCGGGGGCATCGCCCCCGCCCACGGCGGTGCTGATCATGGTCAACGCGGCGGCCCAGTCCAGCATCCGCAGCCGCACCGTGATGTTGGGGTGCAGCCTGTGGAACTCCTCCGCCTCGGCCTTCATCGACTCCTCGGCGTTCACTCCGTTCGGCATGAACCAGAAGTTGATCGTCACCGGCGGTTCCGACGCGGCGTACGACAGCGCCGCCGCGGCCGGCGCGCTCTCCTTCGCGCACGCTGTGGTCCCCACCAGCGACAGCGGCAACACCAGGAGCGCGGCCGACACCGATCGCAGGCGCCGAGTCAAGCCTTTGGACGCGTTCACAACCACACCGCCAAAACATTGGATCACCGGGCGCTGAACCATCGGCGATCCCGTCCCCGGCTTTAGGCCGGTTCTCCACCGATCGTGATGCGGAGCGGGGCTAGCTCAGCACGCGGACGGCGAGGGTGCAGGTGTCGTCGTCCGGGCTCGGGGCGTAGAGCAGCCGGTGGAGGCGGGGCAGCGGCGCCGTGCCCGGGTCGGCGGAGACGGCCGACAGGTGGCCGCGGACCTCCCCGGAGCGGCCGTCGATGCCCAGATCGCGGCGCTCCACCAGACCGTCGGTGAAGAACACGACCAGGTCGCCCGGCTCCAACTCGGCGCTCACCTCAGGGAAGCTCGTCTCCGGCTCGGCGCCCAGCAGCAGACCCGGCGGACGGTCCAGCTCGTGGCTCGCGCCGGCCCTGCCGAGCAGCGGTGACAGGTGGCCGGCCCGGGCCCACGGCAGCGAGCGGGTTCGCGGGTCGTAGATCGCCACCAGCGCGGTGCCGGTGATGCCGAGCTGGGCGCACAGCCGGTTCATGTGCCGGAGCAGCTCGCCGGGCGCGTGGATGCCGATCGACAACCACGCCACCAGGGCGAACCGCAGATGCGCCATCCCGCTGGCCGCCTCCAGACCGTGCCCGGCCACGTCGCCGATGGCCAGCGCCACCCGGCCGTCCTCCAGGTTCTGTGCGTGGTACCAGTCGCCGCCCACCTGGACGGCGCTCTCGGCCGGCAGATAGCTGACCATCGCTTCCAGCCCGGCCAGTGTGAACGGCGCCGACGGCACCGGCTGGATCATGTTCTGCAACTGGCCGGCCAGACGGTGCTCGGCCAGCGCCGTCATCTCCCGGGTCCGCAACTTGTCGCTGAGCCGCTCGATCTCGGTCCGCGAGTCGACCCGCGCTGTCACGTCCTGCACCACGGCGTAGATCTTCACCGGCGCCCCGGCCGCGTCCCGGGCCACGTCGGACAGGATCCGCAGATGCTTGGCCTGCTCGCCGATCAGGAACCGGACGGTCACGTCGGAGGTGGCGCCGCTGTCCAGCGTCTGCCAGGCGGTCTCGGCGATGCCGCGGTCCTCCGGCAGCATGGCCCGCGCCTGATCGGTACGCGACAGCGGCCCGTCGGCCGGGCCCCGGCCGAAGATCCGGTACATCCCCGGGGACCAGTCGCTGCGGCCGGTGACCAGGTCGTACTCCGCCCAGCCGAGACTGCCCAGCACCTCGGTGTGCTCCAGCCGGCGCTGGTACTCGTCGACCCGCTGCCACCAGATCAGCAGCCCGCCCAGCACCCGGTAGACGCTGATCTCGAAGCGGGACTCGGCGACCGCGCCGGTGCGCGTCTCCTCGTGCCGGAACTCGTCCATCCGCCCCGGGACGCCGGTCTCCAGCACCTCGGTGTACAAATTCCACAACGGACCGCCGACCAGTGCCGGGTACAGCTCGCCGAGCAGACTGTCGACCCGCTGGGTGCCCCGGCCGAAGATGTCCCGGGTCCGGTCGCTGGTCGCCGCGATCCGGAAATCCCGCAGCTCACCGGAGGACCCGCGAACGGGCACGACCCAGGTGCAGCCCACCGGAATCGCGGCGAGCAACTCCCGCACCACGGACTCGTCCGCCATCCGAGCAGCCTATCGGTGCGAAGGGCGGTCGGGTGCCACCATCCTGCTGTGGACGTACTTCTTCTCCTGATGCCGTTTGTCCTGATCCTCTTCGTTCTCGTGGGCGCCCAACTCGGCAACGCCTCGCGGGACCGTGCCCGGACAGGCGCCCGCCTCGCCGCCGTCGAACGCAAACTCGACCTGCTGCTCGCGCACCTGAGCGTGGCCGATCCCGAGTCCGCCCACCCCGACGTCCTGGACCATCTCCGCAACGGCCGCAAGATTCAGGCGATCAAGGCCTATCGCGAGCACACCGGCGCCACGCTCGCCGACGCGAAGGCGGCCATCGATCGCATGACCTGAACCCGTTCCTTGTACGGTGTTCCCCGTCCCCAGCAACGGCGGCCGCTTTGCGGCACCCCGCGAGCACCTGCCACGCAAGCCTGTGCCGCGACCGCCGGGCTGAGCTCGGTTGGACACCCCCGCATGTGCCGCCACTCGCTCCGGGTGGGTTGTCGCGGCGGCGCTTCCCAGGAAACGGGGGCGCCGCTCCCGGCCGTCACGCCGCTCCCGCCAGGCGGGTGGTGGCGCTCGATGCCGGTCGCGCCACGGGAAACCCGCTGGGAGTCACTAACCGTGACCGCAATCTTGGGTACCTGAGGGTGCGTGGCACATCCGTGCTGTTCCGGAGTCTCTTCCTCGGTTGTCGCCGGGGTGGATGTCAAGTCGTCCGTTCGCGTGTTTCCCGCCTTCGCCGCGAGGTTTAGCCGGTCACCGCCAACCGTTCAAGCCACCCGCAGGTATCGATGTGGATCTTGGGTGATCGTCACCGAACGCGCGATCTTGCGCCATGGTGGTCATCCGGATGTATCCGATCACCCAAGGTCTTCCAGCGGAAATGGATCATGGGCGATGATCGACCGCCGGACAACAACCAGGAATCAAGATCGGCCCGACAGCCACCATCACCCAAGATCGCCGGTGAGCCGGGGTGACGCCACAGCCATCCGAATGCGCGACTCGACATCGCGGCCACCCACAACCGAGAAACAGGCTCTCCGGCGCCCTCGGCCCTCCACAAGAACCGGTAAACGAAGTTCCGGCCGGCCGGGCTTTCGACGGTGAAAGCACACAAACGCCGCCACGTGAGCGGCCGTCGCGGCGATAGGCCACGTCGGCGACCACGACACCGCCACCGTGCGCGCCCACCCTCGCGAAAGCGCGCCCACCCACCCCGGGCGACCGGCGCAACGGCAGAAAGCGGGCAGCTCTCGTGCCTGGGAAGCAAGGCCGTGACCACTCGCTGAGGGTGACCGGCGCGGAGGGGAGTGGGTACTCCGGTGTCTGGGAAGCAAGGCCGTGACCACTCGCTGAGGGTGACCGGCGCGGACGGGAGTGGGCAACCCCGATGCCTGCGAGCGAGAGGACGACCACCGCTCAGGGTGACCGAAAGGCTGGGCGGGTGAGGCCATCGCGCGGCCGTGACCGGCGGGGGACACCAGTGGCGGCGACGGGGCCGGCCCGCCTGGGCACCGATCTCAGCCCGGCGGGCGCGGCACGGTCTGGACGGCGCAGTGGGCTCGCGGGGAGCGGGCGGGACTCGGCTCACCCGTACGATGAAGAGATCTTGTGAAGGAAGACCGCGTTGCTGGGCGTCGCGCGAAGCTGTTCGAGCAGCTGGGCCATTTTTTCGCGGCCGGACAGGGCGCGGCGCAGGCGGGCGGTGGCGGCGAGTTCGTCCGGGTGCAGGAGCAGCTCGTCGTGGCGGGTGCCGGAGGCGGGCACGTCCACGGCCGGGAAGACGCGGGCCTCGGCGAGTGAGCGGTCCAGCTTGAGTTCGGCGTTGCCGGTGCTCTTGAACTCCTCGAAGATCACGCCGTCCATGGCCGAGCCGTTCTCCACCAGGGCGGTCGCGATGATCGTGACCGAACCGCCGCCCTCGAAGGCGCGTGCCGCACCCAGCAGGCGTTTCGGCGGATGCAGGGCGGAGGTGTCCAGGCCGCCGGTGAGAGTGCGGCCGCGGGCCGGCGCCAGCAGGTTGTGGGCGCGCGCCAGGCGGGTGATCGAGTCGAGCAGCAGGACGACGTCCTCACCCTGTTCGGCCAGGCGTTTGGCGCGTTCGGCGGCGAGTTCGGCGATGCGGGCGTGCTCGTGCGGCGGGCGGTCGAAGGTCGCGGCGATCACCTCGCCCTTCACCGAGCGGCGCATGTCGGTCACCTCCTCGGGACGCTCGTCGATCAACAGGACCATGAGGTGGCATTCGGGATGGTTGCGGGCGATCGCCTTGGCCGTCTCGTGCAGGATCGTGGTCTTGCCGGCCATCGGCGGGGCGACGATCAGGGCGCGCTGGCCCTTGCCGATCGGCATGAACAGGTCGATGACGCGGGTGGTCAGCAGGTGCGGTTCGGTCTCCAGGCGCAACCGCTCGTGCGGGTGCAGCGAAGTGCGCTGGTAGAAGTCGGGCCGGGGTCCGGGCGGGCGGCCGTTGACCGCGGTGAGCTGGAGTTTCGCGGGCCGGCCGAGGGCCTGGCCGGTGATGTGGTCGCCGCGGCGCAGATGCAGGCGGCGCATCTCGGACGTGGCGATCGGCAGGTCGGTGGGGGACGGCGCGTAGCCGTCGGTACGGATCCAGGGGCGGTCGTCGACGAGGTCGACGAGACCGTCCACGGGGACGGGACCGGTCATGGTGGTGACTCGTTTCGAGAATGCGCGCCGACGGCGCGGAAAGCCGGTGAACGGCTCGGGGAGGTGGATCAGCGGGGGCGATGAGAAACGCCTGCATCCGGGATCCGGTTGGGCCTACCGTAGCACCGCCGGGCGCGCCGGGCCATGATGGCAGCGGACGAGTCGGCGGAGGGGAGACGGGGCATGCCACTGTTGCGGCGGGTCATCGGGGCGGTGCTGCGGCGCATCCGGCTGGGTCAGGGCCGGACGTTGCGGGAGGTGGCCGCGGCGGCCGGGGTGTCGCTGCCGTACCTCTCCGAAGTGGAGCGCGGCACCAAGGAGGCGTCGTCGGAGGTGCTCGCGGCGATCTGCCGGGCGCTCGGCCTGCCGATGCCGGATCTGCTCGACGAGGTGCGCCGGGAGATGCTGCGCGAGGCGGCGCCGGCTTCGCCTCGTGCGGTGGCGCCCGCGCACGCGTCGAAGATGGTCACCCGGTTGGCGGTGAACCGGGGCGGCGGTGGGCCGCGGTGTTCGGTGGGCCGGTGGATGCGCTGCGCCTCGGTGGCGCAGCCGGTCAGGCTGTGACCACGACCGGGGTGCCCGGGTCCAGCTGAGCGAGCAGTTTCCGCTGGACCGCGGCCGGCGTGCGGACGCAGCCGTTGGAGACGTCCTTACCGAAGACCGAGCTGTTCGTCCACGCGTGGATGCCGGTGTGCGCCTTCCGCAGGCTGGCCGCCATCTTCTCCGGCTCCTCCGGGACCGAACCGAGCACCAGCGCGTCCAGCCCGGCGTAGACGCTGCCGGACGTGCCGGTGCGGCCCATCACGAAGGTGCGGCCGAGCGGTGTGGGGGTGGCGTCGGTGCCGATCGCCACGGTCCAGTGGGCCTGCTCGGCGCCCGCGCGCAGCCAGGTGAGGCGGCGTTCGCCGAGGTCGACGACGAGCTGGTCGCGCAGCGGCTCGGACTGCCAGCCGGCCTCCGGCACCCAGCCGACGGTGCGGTTGGCGGCCGGGACGAGCACGGCGGCCCAGCCGTTCTGCCGGGCGACGATCGGGGCGACGACCGGCAGGCCGCTGATCCGGGGCGGCAGCCAGGCGCGGGGGCGGCCGCCGGGGGCGTCGTACAGCGCCATCCTGGTCCGCGGGCGCAGCGCCTCGGTGAGGGCGGTCACCGACTCCGGGTCGGGGTCGGTGGGCAGGCCGCGCGGGCCTTCCGCGTAGGCGATCACCGGCAGGCCGTCCGGCGGCTCGGGGGCGGCCGGCACGGTCGGCGTGGTGGCGCTCGGCACGGTGGCGGCCGATGGCGGGGCGCTGAACGTGGCGGGGTCCGGCTCGTTTCCGCGGGCCAGCCCGACCGCCACGACCAGCGCCATGATCAGGGTGGCCGCCGTCAGCAGCAGGAGGTTGACGCGGGTCCGGCTGGTCGGCATCCGCCCAGGGTAACGTTGTCCCGTTAGAGGTAATTACCGCCCTATCCGCCCGCGACCGGCAGTGTGACCGTGACGACCAGGCCACCGCCGTCGCGCGGCCGGGCGGTGACCGTGCCGCCGTGCGCGTGCGCGACCGACCGGACGATCGACAGGCCCAGCCCGGAGCCCTTGGCCGAGGTGATGCGGTCCCCGTCGAGACGGCGGAAGGGCTCGAACAGGGTCGGCAGGTCGTAGGGCGGCACGACCGGCCCACTGTTGCCGACCGTGATCGACGGGCCGGGGCCGCTCTCCACCCGCACCCAGCCGCCGGGGCCGGTGTTGTGCCGGATGCCGTTCTCCACCAGGTTGCGGGTCATCTGTTCGAGCAGCAGGCCGTCCCCGACGGCCGGGGCCGGCCCGGCCACCACGGTGACCTTGACGTCGGCGGTGGCGGCCTCGGCGGCGGTCTGCTCGGCCACGTGCACGACCACGTCGGCCAGGTCGACCGGGGAGTGGTCGGCGAGTTCCTGTTCGGACCGGGCGAGCAGCAGCAGCCCCTCGATCAGCCGCTCGTGCCGGGAGTTGATCTTCAGTAGGTCCTCGCCGAGGCGCAGCACGTCGGGGGAGGCGGTCCGGCGGTGCATGGCCAGCTCGACCAGGGCCCGGTTCAGGGTGAGCGGGGTCCGCAGCTCGTGCGACGCGTTCGCCACGAACCGCCGCTGCGTGTCGAAGGTGTGCTCCAGCCGCTCCACCATGCTGTCGAACGTGTCGGCCAGTTCCTTCACCTCGTCGTCCGGGCCGTGCAGGTCGATCCGCTGGTGCAGGCCGCGCTCGCTGGCCGGGGCGGCGGCGATCCGGCGGGCCGTCGCGGTGACCCGGTGCAGCGGGCTCAGCATTCGGCCGGTCAGCGCCCACGCGGACGCGAACGCGACCACCGCGACCAGGACGAACGCCACCACCTCCATCTGCAGCAGCGAGCGGCTCACCTCGGCGGCCTGCGCCTCCATGAACCGGTCGGCGGCCTCACCGGTGAGCGTGACGTCGTTGACGTGCAGGATCCTCTTCAGCTCCCGGTCGCCGCTCGGCGGGATCAGCGAGAGCGGCAGCTTCTGGCGGAACAGCAGATAGGTGATGCCGAGCAGCACCACCCCGGCGATCATGAAGAAGCCGAAGTAGACCAGGGTCAGCCGGAGCCGCAGCGTCGGTCTCATGAGATCCGGTACCCGACGCCGGGCAGGGTCTCGATCACCTGCGGGTCGCCCAGTTTGCGGCGCAGCTTGAGGATGGCGAGCCGGACCGCGCCGGTGAACGGGTCGGCGTTCTCGTCCCAGGCCTTCTCCAGCAGATGCTCGGCGGAGACCACCGCCCCGTCCGCGCGCAGCAGCTCGAACAGCACGGCGAACTCCTTCTTCGACAGCGAGACGTACCGGCCGTCCCGGGTGACCTCGCGGCGGGCCGGGTCCAGGGTGATGCCGGCCCGGCGCAGTGCCGGCGGGCTGCCCGGCCGGGTGCGGCGGCCCAGCGCGAGCACCCGGGCGGCCAGCTCCGGCATGGCGAACGGCTTGGTCAGGTAGTCGTCGGCGCCCAGCGACAGCCCGCCCACCCGGTCGGTGACCTCGGCGGCCGCGGTCAGCATCAGGATCCGGGGCTCGGCGCCGGCCGACACCATCCGGCGGCAGACCTCGTCGCCGTGCACCCGGGGCAGGTCGCGGTCCAGGATCACCACGTCGTAGTCGTTGACGTCGACGCGCTCCAGGGCGGCCGCGCCGTCGCCGGCCACGTCGACCGCGTGGGTCTCCTCCCGCAGCCACTCGGCGATCGCGTCCGCCAGCAGCTGCTCGTCCTCCACCACCAGGATCCGCATGCGCCCGATGCTGCCACCAGCCGCGTTTCCGCGCTGTTGGCATTTCGGCAAACGCTCCGGAAACGGCACGCCGCGTTGCATCGGGGGCCCGAGTTCCCTTGCGAAGGAGAAGAGATCATGCGGTTGGCAATCGTGGGTGTTTCACTCGCCCTTCTGCTCGGCGGCTGCGCCGGCGGAGAGAAGCCGTCGACGGCGCCGTCCCTGGACCCGCACGCCCGTAACCTCAGGTTCGCCGAGTGCCTGCGGGAGCAGGGCCTGGACGTGCCCGACCCGGAGCCGGGCAAGGGCATGATGCTCAAGTTCGGGCCGGGCAGCGACCAGCGGAAGGTGCAGGCCGCCATGGAGGCCTGCCGGGAGTGGGCGCCGTCCGGGATGACCGGCGGAGGTGCGGCGGACCCGGAGCGTGACGAGCGGCTGCGCAAGCAGTCCCAGTGCATGCGCGACAACGGGGTCGAGGCCTTCCCCGACCCGGAGAACGGCCAGATCCGCATCGACGCCAGCGCCGGCGAGGACCCCGACTTCGAGGCCGCCGAGAAGGCGTGCGCGTCGATCATGCAGGGCAGCCGATGAGCGGCCGCATCCTCAAGGTCGTCGCCGGGGTGGTGGTGATCGCCTCGGCGGGGACGGCCGCGGTGCTGGTGGCCCGCCCCGAGGCGGGCGCCGGTTCCGGCACGGAGAACCGGCTTCCGCCGGCCGGCGCCACGGTCAGCCGGCAGACGTTGCGCGAGTCGGTGGAGGCCGACGGGGAGCTGGGGTACGGGCCGGCGCGCACCGCCGCGGCCCGGCGGAACGGGACCGTCACCTGGCTGCCGGACAGCGGCGCGACGGTGACCCGCGGGAAGCCGCTCCACCGCATCGACGACGATCCGGCGGTGCTGATGTACGGCACGACTCCCGCGTACCGGTCGTTGTCTCCCGGCGCGGAGGGCCGGGACGTCGCTCAGCTGGAACGCAACCTGGCCGCCCTCGGCTACGACGGCTTCACCGTCGACGACGAGTACACGAGCTCGACGGCGAGCGCGGTCGAACAGTGGCAGGAGGACAACGGCCTGCCGGAGACCGGGGTGGTCGCGCTCGGCCAGGTGGTCTTCGCCTCCGGCGCGGTCCGGGTGGACTCCCTGATCGCCGAGGTCGACCAGGCCGTCGGGCCGGGCCGGGACCTGCTCACCTGGACCCGCACCGGCAAGGTGATCACGGTACGCCTGGACGTGTCCGACGCCGGCGTGGCGAAGGTGGGCGCGGCCGCCGAGGTCACCCTGCCCGGTGGCAGGACCGCGGCCGGGAGGGTCACCGAGACGGCCACCGTCATCGAGCCCGCCGAGAAGGCCGGCGACGACCCCACCACCGAGGCCGAGGTACAGGTGACCCTCACCGACGCCGAGGTGGCCGAGGGACTCGGGTCGGCGGCCGTGGACGTCATGTTCACCGCCGCCGAGCGCCGGGACGTGCTGACCGTGCCGGTGGCGGCGCTGCTCGCGGCGCCGGGCGGCGGCTTCCTGGTCGAGGTGGTCGACGGCGCCGCGGTACGCCGGGTGCCGGTGCGGACCGGACTGTTCGCCGACGGCCGGGTCGAGGTCACCGCGGACGGGCTGGCCGAGGGCATGACCGTGGGGGTGCCCGGATGATCGAGCTGATCGAGGTGTCCAAGACCTATCCGGGCGGGGTGACCGCGCTGGACCGGGTGACCGCCCGCGTCGAGCCGGGTGAGCTGGTGGCCGTGGTCGGCCCGTCCGGCTCCGGCAAGTCCACCGTGCTCCACCTGATCGGCACCCTGGACCGGCCCAGCTCCGGCACGGTCCGCATCGACGGGCACGACGTGGCGGGACTGTCCGACCGGCGGCTGTCGGCGTTGCGGGCCACCCGCATCGGGTTCGTCTTCCAGCAGTTCCACCTGGCGGCCGGGACCAGCGCGCTGGACAACGTCGCGGACGGTCTGCTCTACCAGGGGATCCGGCGCGCGGAGCGGCGGAGCCGGGCGGCCGAGGCCCTGGACCGGGTCGGCCTCGGCCATCGGCTGCGCCACGATCCGCACGAACTGTCCGGCGGGGAGAGACAGCGGGTGGCGATCGCCCGCGCGGTCGTCGGCCGGCCGCCGCTGCTGCTTGCCGACGAGCCGACCGGGGCGCTCGACTCCCGCTCCGGGGAGGGCGTCATGGAGCTGCTCACCGAACTGAACGAGGCCGGCACCACGGTCGTGATCATCACGCACGACCGGGAGATCGCCGCGTCGCTGCCCCGCCAGATCCGGATGCGTGACGGCCGGGTCCTCGCCGAGCGGGTGGCGGCGTGAGGCCGGCCCGGATGCCGTTCGCCGACGTGGTCCGGGTCGGCGGGGTGGGCCTGCGGACCCGGCCGATGCGGGCGTTCCTGTCCGCGCTGGGCATCGCCATCGGCATCGCCGCGATGGTCGCGGTGGTCGGGATCTCCTCGTCGTCGGGCGCCGAGCTCGACCGCACCCTGTCCGCGCTCGGCACCAACCTGCTGACCGTCCAGCCCGGCAACACCATCCTCGGCGAGGAGGCGGAACTGCCGCTGGAGGCGGAGCCGATGATCGAGCGGGTGGACGGGGTGGAGCGGTCGTCCGCCATCGGGCGGGTCGACGGCGCCAAGGTCTACCGGTCGGCGGAGATCCCGGAGGCGCAGACCAACGGCCTGGTGGCCTACGCGGCCCGGGAGAGCCTGCCCGGCACGGTCGGCGCGACCCTGCACGACGGGGTCTGGCTGAACGCGGCGACCGGCGGCCACCCGGCCGTGGTGCTCGGCGCGGACGCGGCCCGGCGGCTCGGCATCGGCGCGGCCGGACCGGACACCCAGATCCTCGTCGGTGGCGTCCGGTGCACCGTGATCGGCATCCTGGACCCGGTGCCGCTCGCCGCCGAACTGGACAGCGCCGCCCTGCTCGGCTGGCCGGCCGCGATCCGGTGGCTGGACTTCGACGAGCACGCCACCACGGTGTACACCCGGTCGGTGGAGAGCCGCCTGGAAGCGGTGCGCGAACTGCTCCCGGCGACCGCGAACCCGGCCGCCCCCAACGAGGTGAGCGTGTCCCGGCCGTCCGACGCGCTGGCCGCCAAGCAGGCCACCAACCAGGCGTTCGCCGGGCTGCTGCTCGGCGTCGGGGCGGTGGCGCTGCTGGTCGGCGGGGTCGGGGTGGCCAACACGATGGTCATCTCGGTGCTGGAGCGTCGCCCGGAGATCGGCCTGCGGCGGGCGCTGGGCGCCACCCGTGGGCAGGTGCGGGTCCAGTTCCTGGCGGAGTCGCTGCTGCTGTCGGCGCTCGGCGGGGCGGGTGGCGTGCTGTTGGGGGTCACCGTGACTGTCGGTTACGCGGCGTACGAGCAGTGGCCCTGGGTGATTCCGGAGTGGGTGCTCGCCGGAGGACTGGCCGCAACCCTCCTCATCGGCGGGCTGGCAGGGCTCTACCCGGCGGTACGCGCCGCTCGGCTCTCCCCGACGGCGGCCCTCCAATCGCCTTAAACCTTACCGCCATCTGGAGATATAGAAGAACATGTCTGCTAAACGGAGCTAATCTTGGCGGTATCCGATGTGATCCGTGGTGCAGGCGGTGGCGCGCATGTCCGAGCGGAGATCTGTGGTGCGGCAGCGCCAGCTGGAGCCGACGCTCTGTCACCTTCTTCGAGCGATGACGGTGTCGCACGCCCGGGTGCGCCGCCTCGCCGCGTTACGGATCGCCATCTCGGTCACGCTCGCCGCGATCGGGCTCGGCACGGTCTTCGCCGGGTCGCTGAACTCGACGCCGTTCATCCGCTCGCTGAGCATCGTGGTGACCGTGGCCGGGGCGCTGTGGGCGCTGGTCTACTCGTTCGGGCTGGCGTCCTGGGCGAACCAGGAACTGCGCCGCGCCGCGCTGCTCCAGGAGGCCTTCGAGGTGCGGCTGTTCCACCTGCGGTGGAACCACGTGCTGGCCGCCGACGAGGTGCCGGCCGAGGACGTGCACAAGTTGAGCAGCCGGTTCCGCGGTTCGGAGACCTCGCTGCGGGCGTCGTACGCGATGCCGAACCTGCCGTCCCCGTTCGACGTGCTGATCCGCCAGCAGCTCAACCTCGCCTGGGGCGGCCGGGTCCGCCGCCGGTACGCCAAGGCCGTCCTGGTCGGGCTGCTCGCCTGGGGCGCGGTGGGCCTGCTCACGGCGATGGTCCGCGGCTCGACGGTCACCGACTTCGTGGTCCAGTGGTGCGTCCCGTCGCTGGGCATGCTGATGCTCGGCTGGGACACGTTCCGTGAGCAGCGCGGCATCTACGACGAACGGCGGCGGGTGGCCCGCTGGTCCCGGGGCCGCTGCCTGCAGAGCGCGGCGGCGGCCCAGGACCCGGTGGTGGCCCAGGACCTGTGGCTGCTGGCCCGGCAGGTGCAGGACCAGCTCTTCCTGGCCCGGCGGCGGGCGCCCCGCGTGCCGTCGTGGTTCTTCCACCGCTACTTCGTCCAGGACAGCAGCGACTTCACGGCCGGTCTGGCCGAGACGCGCCGCGATCTGCTGAACGCCGGCCTGCGCCGCTCGTGATCACCTTCGGGCGGGCCCCCCCCGCACACACCGGGCGCGACGGGGGGCCGGCCCCCGCGGGGGCGGGGGCCCGCGACGCGCCGCGATGTGCTGACCGCGGGCCGGCGCCGAGTGTGAACCCCTTCGGCCGGCCACCCCTGTCTCAGCGCTGAGACAGGGGTGGCCGGCCGAGGCGGGCGGCGAGGCCGTCGACGAACATCAGCAGGGCGAACTCGAAGCTGTCCCGGTCGACCGCGTCGGCGTGCTCGCGCAGCCGGTGGGCGTCGCCGAGGGACGGGTAACGATCCAGGTAGACCTGCACGTCATCGACGAACCCGCGGGAGAAGGAACCCATCGCCGCGCCGAGGACCAGGTATTTCGTGGAGGCGCCGATCATCGTGGCCTCCCGTGGCGGCCAGCCGGCGGCGACCAGGCCGCCGTGGATGGCGTCGGCGCGGCGCAGGGAGGCGTCACGCTGGCCGGGGCCGCGGGCCAGGAACGGGACGATGTTGGGGTGCTCGGCGAGCGCCGCCCGGTAGGAGCGGGCCCAGGTGAGCAGGCCCTCCCGCCAGCCGTGGGTGAAGGCGGTGACGTCGACCTTCTCCATGATCTCGCTGGCCACGTCGTCGAGCAGCTGCTCCTTGGTGGGGTAGTGGAAGTACAGCGCGGGGGCGCTCACCCCGAGGGCGGCCGCCAGCTTGCGCATGCTCAGCCCGTCCAGCCCCTCCCGGTCGATGATCTCCAGGGTGGAGGTGCGGATGCCGGCCTGGCTCAGCAGTGGCGTCGTCGGCCGGGGCATGCGTCCTCCCGAGGGGCTTGGTTCAACTAACGGTGTTAAGTTAGCATGGCCCGAGAAACCTGACAGTGTTCAGTAAATCCAGGGAGTCGCCGTGGATCTCAGCCTGACGGCGGAGCAGCAGCAGTTCCGTGACCTCGCCCGCGAGTGGGTCGACCGGGAGGTCGTGCCGCACGCGGCAGAGTGGGACCGCGCCGAGCAGGTCGACACGAAGATCGTCGGCAAACTCGCCGACCTGGGCTTTCTCGGCCTCGGGATCGACGAGGAGCTGGGCGGCTCGGGTGGGGATTTCCTCACCTACGCCCTCATGATGGAGGAGCTCGGGCGCGGCGACACCTCGGTGCGCGGCATCGTCTCGGTGTCGCTCGGGCTGGTCGCCAAGAGCATTCAGGCGTACGGCGTGGAAGCGCAGAAGACACGCTGGCTGCCGGCCCTGTGCTCGGGGGAGATGCTCGGCTGCTTCGGCCTCACCGAGCCGGGCACCGGCTCGGACGCCGGCTCGCTGATCACCAGGGCGGTCCGCGACGGCGACGACTGGGTGATCTCCGGCGAGAAGATCTTCATCACCAACGGCACCTGGGCCGGAGTCGCGTTGATCTTCGCGCGCACCGGGGGGCCGGGCCCGAAGGGCATCACGGCCTTCCTGGTGCCGACGGATGCAGACGGATTCGTCCGGAGTGAGATCAAGGGCAAGCTCGGCCTGCGCGGCCAGGCGACCGCGTCGATCAGCCTCGACGAGGTCAGAGTGGGTGACGACGCCCGTCTCGGCGCCGAGGGCGACGGTTTCAAGATCGCGATGACCGCGCTGGACAAGGGCCGGATCGCGGTGGCCTCGGGCTCGGTCGGCCTGGCCCGCGGCTGTCTCGAGGCTTCGATCGCGTACGCGAAGGACCGCACCCAGTTCGGCAAACCGATCGGCGGCTACCAGCTGGTCCAGGAGATGATCGCCGACATGGCGGTCGAGACCGACGCCGCCCGCCTGCTCGTCTGGCGCGCCGCCGGCCTGGTCGACCGGGGCCTGCCGTTCCGGACCGAGGCGTCGATGGCCAAGCTGTTCGCCACCGAGAGCGCCGTCAAGGCCGCCAACCAGGCCATCCAGATCTTCGGAGGGTATGGCTACGTCGACGAGTTCCCGGTCGGCAAGGCCATGCGGGACGCCCGCGTCACCACCCTCTACGAGGGCACCAGCCAGATCCAGAAACTGCTCATCGGCCGTGCGCTGACCGGGATCAGCGCGTTCTGAGACAGGGGATTCGCCACATGAGTCGGGTAGTCATCGTCACCGGAGCCGCGCGCGGCATCGGCGCGGCCACCGCCATCCAGTTCGCTCGCGAGGGCTCCGCCGTCGCGGTGCTCGACCTCGACGAGCAGGCCTGCGCCGAGACCGTCGAGCGGATCCGCTCGTCCGGCGGCACCGCCGTCGCGTTCGGGTGCGACGTCTCCGACGAGGCCCAGGTGGACGCCGTGATCAACAAGGTCGCCGGCGAACTGGGCGGGGTGGACGTGCTGGTGAACAATGCCGGAGTGCTCCGCGACAACCTGCTGCACAAGATGTCCGTGTCGGACTGGGACATCGTGATGAACGTGCACCTGCGCGGCGCGTTCCTGTGCAGCCGGGCGGCACAGCGGCACATGGTCCCGAAGCGGTCCGGAAAGATCGTCAACACGTCGAGCGTGTCCGCGCTCGGCAACCGGGGCCAGGCCAACTACTCGGCCGCGAAGGCCGGCATCCAGGGCCTCACCCGGACGCTGGCCATGGAACTCGGCCCGTTCAACATCAACGTCAACGCGGTGGCGCCCGGTTTCATCGTCACCGAGATGACCGACGCCACGGCCGCTCGGGTCGGCGTCTCGGCCGCCGATATGCGGGCGAAGGCAGCGGAGATCACGCCGCTGCGCCGGGTGGGGCGCCCGGAGGACGTGGCACGGGTGGTCGCGTTCCTGGCCAGTGACGCGGCATCCTTTGTCACCGGCCAGACGATTTACATCGACGGCGGACGCCGTCTCTAGCAAGAAGGATCATCAATGCGTCGAACCGTCTTCAACGAGGACCACGAAGCGTTCCGGCAGACCCTGCGCGCCTTCGTCGAGACCGAGGTAGTGCCCCGTTACGACCAGTGGTTCGTCGACGGTCAGGTGCCGCGGGACTTCTACAAGCAGCTGGCCGAGCTCGGCCTGTTCGGCATCGAGGTGCCGGAGGAGTACGGCGGCGCCGGTATCGACAGCTTCAAGTTCGCCGCGGTTCAGACCGAGGAGACGATGCGGGCCGGGGTCTCGTTCGGTGCGGCCGGCGCACACGTCGCGCTGGGCCTGCCGTACCTGCTGGAACTCGGCACCGAGGAGCAGAAGCGGCGCTGGCTGCCCGACTTCGTCTCCGGCGACACGATGTACGCGCTCGCCATGACCGAGCCGGGCACCGGCAGCGACCTGGCCGGCATGAGCACCACGGCCCGTCTCTCCGACGATGGATCTCACTATGTCCTCAACGGCGCGAAGACCTTCATCACCGGCGGTGTGCTCGCCGACCGGGTGATCGTCTGCGCCCGGACCTCCCCGCCCAAGCCGGACGACCGCCGCCACGGCATCACCCTGCTGAACGTCGACACCACGCTGCCCGGCTACTCGGTCGGCCGCAAGCTCGACAAGCTGGGCCTGCGCACCTCCGACACCGGCGAGCTGGCGTTCGTCGACGTGAAGGTGCCGGTGGAGGACCGGCTCGGCGAGGAGGACAAGGGCTTCTACTACCTCGGCAAGAACCTGCCGAAGGAGCGCCTCAGCATCGCCTACGGGGCGTACGCGCAGGCCGCCGCCGCCGTCCGGTTCGCCACCCAGTACGTGCGGGACCGCAAGGTGTTCGGGCAGGCGGTCGCCAGCTTCCAGAACACCAAGTTCGAGCTGGCCGCCTGCCAGGCCGAGGTGGACGCCGCGCAGGCCGTCGCCGACCGCGCCCTGGAGGCCCTCGACGCGGGCGAGCTGACCGCGGCCGAGGCGGCGTCGGCGAAGCTGTTCTGCACCGAGGTGGCGCACCGGGTCATCGACCGGTGTCTCCAGCTGCACGGCGGCTACGGCTTCATCAACGAGTACCCGATCGCCCGCCTCTACGCCGACAACCGGGTCAACCGGATCTACGGTGGCACGTCCGAGGTGATGAAGATGATCATCGCCAAGGACATGGGTCTGTAGGAACCACCCTAGGCGGTCACCGCTGTCTCAACGGCGAGACAGCGGTGACCGCCTAGGGTGGGCGGCATGCTCGTGCTCTCCGCCGCCGACGTGCACGCCCTGCTCACCCCCGCGGCCTGCCGGGAACTGATGCGTGAGGCCCTCGTCGCGCTCGCCGGCGGGCAGGTGTTCCTGCCGTTGCGCACGGTGGTCCGCCCGCCCGAGCTGGACGGGCTCATCGCCCTGATGACCACCCACCTGCACGGGCCGCGCCCGGCGTTCGGCATGAAGTCGGTCTGCGTCTTCCCCGGCAACCCGCGCGCCGGCAAGGACGCTCACCAGGGTGTGGTCACCCTCTTCGACCCGGACAGCGGCGAACCGCTCGCCGTCGTCAACGCCTCGGCCGTCACCGAGATCCGCACCGCCGCGGTGTCCGCACTCGCCACCGACGTGCTGGCCGGACCGGCCGCCCGAGTCCTCACCGTCTTCGGGACCGGCGTCCAGGCCCGCGCCCACCTGCACGCCCTCCGGCCGCTGCGCCCGTTCACCGAGATCCGCATCGTCGGCCGCACCCCGGCGGCCGCGGAACGCCTCGCCGCGGCGGAGCCCGGCACCGTGCCGTTCACCGATCCCGCCGCCGCGGCCGCCGGCGCCGACGTCATCGTCACCGCCACCACGTCGGCCGATCCGGTGCTGTTCGCCGAGTGGGTGTCGCCGGGCGCGCACGTCAACGCGGTCGGCTCGTCGATCCCCACCGCCGCCGAGCTCGACCCGCACCTGCTCGCCGCCGCCACCCTCGTCGCCGACCGCCGGGAGTCGCTGCTCAACGAGTCGGGCGACTACCTGCGGGCGGCCGCGGCCGGACTGATCGATCCCGGTCACGTGCACGGCGAACTCGGCGAGATCCTCACCGGCCGAGTCCCGGGCCGGACACGCCCGGGTGAGATCACCGTCTTCAAGTCGCTGGGCCTGGCCATCGAGGACGTCATCGTGGCCCGCCACCTCTACGAACAGGCCCTCACCACCGGCCGCGGCCACCACGTCGCGTTCTGAACACCCGGCCGGCTCCCAGGGCTGTTCGGTGGCGGCGGCCTCGACGTCGGATGTGTTCGCGGGGCATAGGCTGCCTGGCATGGCTCTTCTGCACAAGGCGACGATCGTTCCGTCCAAACTCGAACTCCTCGCCCGCTGGCTGCCCGGCCGGTCCTGGGGCGGTGACGGGGCGGTGACGCGGGTCGCGGCGGCCAGGTTCGACGACCCGGCCGGGCAGGTCGGCATCGAGACCTTGATCATCCGGGCCGGGGAGGGTGCGCTGCTGCACGTTCCGCTCACCTATCGGGGTGCGCCGCTGGCCGGAGCCGAGGCGTTCCTGATCGGCACCACCGAGCACTCGGTGCTCGGCACCCGCTGGGTCTACGACGCGGTCGGTGACCCGGTCTACGTGGCCCAGCTCGCCGAGACGATCCGGGCCGCCGGCCGAGAGGCGCCCGAGGAGGTGGAGAGCGGAGGCGTGCGGGTCTCCCGCGAACCGGATCTGGCGCTGCGCGGCTCGGGCGCCGAACCGCCGGCCTTCGGCGACGTCGTCGAGGTGACCGGCGACGACCCGGTGGCCGTGCGGTCGGCGACGCACGAGCTCACCGTGGCCCGGCGGCTCGGCGCGAGCCTGCCCGGCGCCACCCTGACCGGCGCCTGGGACGGTGACGGCGCCCCCGCGGTGCTCGCCGCACTGACCCCCCGATGATCGACGATCACCACCGGCTGCGTGGGCTCGGCGAGCGGTTCGCCGCCGGCTTTCCGGGTCTTTCCGGGGTGCGGGCGGTGCTGCTCACCGGCTCGGTGGCGCGCGGACTGGCGGATCGCTGGTCGGACGTCGAGCTGATGGTGTTCTGGGACGGCGAACCCGCCGACGGGTCCCGGCGGGCGGCGGTCGCGGCCGCCGGGGGAGAGCTGACCGCCTTCCACGGCTACGACCCGGACAACGACGAGTGGTCCGAGGACGTGCTGCTCGACGGGGTGGAGATCCAGGTCAGTCACCGTACGGTGGCGGGCGCCGAGGGCTGGGTCGCCGACGTGACCGAGCGGTTCGACCCGGACCTGACGAAACAGGACCTGATCGCCCTGATCCGGTACGGCGTGGCCCTGCACGACAGCGGTGTGGTCGCGGGCTGGCGGGCGCGTACCGAGGTGTACCCGGACGCGCTCGGGCTCGCCATGGTCCGCGCCCACCTGGAGTTCCGGTCCGCCTGGCAGCGCCGCAAGCTGCTGGCCCGCGGCGACGTGCTGCCGCTGGCCCAGGACCGGCTGGACACCGTCCGCAACGTGCTGCTGGTGCTGCTCGGCCTGAACCGGGTGTGGTTCCCGCACCTCGGCTTCAAGTGGGTGCGGGATCTCGCCGAGGGACTGCCGCTGGCTCCGGCCGCCCTGCCGGCGCGGCTCGAGGCGGTGCTGACCGCCACCCCGGCCAGCGCGGTCCCGGCCGCCGACGCGCTGATCATGGAGACCCTGGAACTGGTCGCGAAGCACCTGCCCACGGCCGGCGCCGAGGAGGAGATCACCCACCAGCTCACCCCTCGCCCGGGACCGGGCTAGCCCTCCAAGGCCTGCTCAGCCTTGCGGGCGGCGATCAGAATGGGATCCCAGACGGGGGCGTAGGGCGGGGCGTAACCGAGGTCGAGGGAGGTCATCTCGGTGACGGTCATCCGGTTCCAGACGGCGACCGCGAAGGCGTCGATGCGTTTGGCGGCCTCGGTCCGGCCGACGATCTGGGCGCCGAGGAGCATGCCGGTGCCGCGTTCGGCGAGCACCTTGACGGTCATCGGCACGGCGCCGGGGAAGTAGCCGGCCCGGTTGGTGGATTCGATGGTGGCGGTGACGTAGCTGTACCCGGCGGCGTCGGCCTCCCGCGAGGACAGGCCGGTCCGTGCCACCTCGAGGTCGCAGATCTTGGTGATCGCGGTGCCGACGACGCCGGGGAACGTCGCGTAGCCGCCGCCGATGTTGATGCCGGCCACCCGGCCCTGCTTGTTGGCGTGCGTGCCGAGCGGCACGTGTGCGGGCCGGCCGCTGATCCGGTGCAGGACCTGGGTGCAGTCGCCGGCCGCCCAGATCCCGTCGGCGACCTGTTGCCGCAGGTCGGTGACGAGGCCGCCGGTCGGGCCGAGGGGCAGTCCGGCGGCCTCGGCGAGGGCGGTGTTCGGGCGCACGCCGAGGCCGAGGACGACCACGTCGGCGGGAATGGTCCCGGCGTCGGTGACCACGGCCCGGACCCGGTCGCCGTCGGTCTCCAGCGCGCTCACCGTCACCCCCGTACGCAGGTCGATGCCGAGCCCGCGCACCGCTTCGGCGACCAGCGCGCCCATGTCCGGGTCGACCGTGGACATCGGCTGCGGCGCCTTCTCCACCAGGGTCACGGTGAGCCCGCGGCGGACCAGGGCCTCGGCCATCTCTACGCCGATGTAGCCGCCGCCGACGACGACCGCTGTCGAGAGGCCGGGCGCGAGCCACTCCCGCAGGGCGGCCCCGTCACCGAGCGTCTGTACGCCGAAGACCCCGCCGGCCGGGGTGTCGGCCCACGGTGGACGGACCGGGGTGGCGCCGGCCGCGTAGACGAGCTGGTCGAACCCCTCGTCGAAGACGCGGTCGCCGGCGCGCACGGTGACGGTGCGTTTGTCCAGGTCGATACCGGTGACCTCGTGCCCGGTGCGGACCTCGATCCCGTCCTGGCGGAACCTCTCGGGATCGCGGGCGATCAGCGCTTGCGGGCCGTCGACGAGGCCGCCGACCCAGTACGGGATCCCGCACGCCGAATACGATGTGTAGTCACCACGCTCGAAGGCGAGGATCTCCAGGTCGTCCGGCCCGCGGCGGCGCCGGGCCTGGGACGCGGCGGACATGCCGGCCGCGTCGCCGCCGATGACGATGAGTCGCACGCCGCCCATTCTGCCTCGTGTTACCGGCCGATTTCCGCTGAAGCCGCGGGCGGCGGTTGCCCGCCGCATCAGCCGGGATCTATGGTGACCTCACCGTACCCCGGAAACACCGTCGCATTTATCCGACCGCCCGTCGAAGCGCTTCGACCGATTCCTGAGAAATCGGATATCGCCGTGGACGGGTTATCAGCCGTGCCTTTAAAAGGAGACCACCATGCGTTTCCGACGCGGCCTCACCGCGCTCGCCGCCGCTCTGCTGGTCGTGCCACTGGCGCCGGGAGCGGCGCACGCCGGCCCCGCCTATCCGTTCCGCGACCCCACTCTGCCGCTCGCCACCCGCGTCGACGACCTGGTCGGCCGGCTCACCCTGGACGAGAAGATCTCCCTGCTGCACCAGTACCAGCCGGCCATCCCACGTCTCGGCATCGGACTGTTCAAGACCGGCACCGAGGCTCTGCACGGGGTCGCCTGGTCCAACGACCACCGCAACAACTCCGCCAAGATCGACGCCACGGCCACCGTGTTCCCGCAGGCCGTGGGCCTGGCCAGCACCTGGGACCCGGAGCTGATCACCCGCGTCGGCGAAGCGGTCGGCGACGAGTTGCGCGGCTTCCACGCGCGGGACCCGGTGGTCTGGGGCCTGAACGCCTGGGCGCCGGTGGTCAACCTGCTGCGCGACCCGCGCTGGGGCCGCAACGAGGAGGGCTACTCCGAGGACCCGCTGCTCTCCGGCGCGATCGCCACCGCGTACGGCGAGGGACTCCAGGGCGACGACCCGGACCACCTCAAGGTCGCTCCCACGCTGAAGCACTACGCCGCCTACAACAACGAGACGCTGCGCGACCGCACCTCGTCGAACGTGCCGCAGCGGGTGCTCAACGAGTACGACCGGAAACCCTTCGAGATCGCGCTGCGCAACGGGGCCGCGACCGGGGCGATGGCCTCATACAACCTGATCAACGGCCGGCCGGCGACCGTCGACCCGGACCTCGGCACGTTGCTGCGCGACTGGAGCGACCAGCGGCTGTTCAACGTCAGTGACGCGTGGGCGCCGACCAACCTGACCGGCTCGCAGGCCTACTTCGTGACCCAGGCCGAGGCGAACGCGGCCACCGTCAGGGCCGGGCTGGACAGCTTCACGGTCAACGACGCGAACGGGGCGCCCACGGTCACCGCGATCAAGGAGGCGCTCGCCCAGGGCCTGCTCGCCGAGTCCGACATCGACGCCTCGGTCGGCAACGCGCTGAGCATCCGTTTCCGGCTCGGCGAGTTCGACCCGGACGGCGGGCCCTACGCCGGCATCACGCCGTCCGTGATCGACAGCCCGGCGCATCGCGCGCTCGCCCGGGAGACCGCCGGCGAGGCGTCGGTGCTGCTCAAGAACAACGGCATCCTGCCGCTCAAGGCGGGCGGCTCGGTCGCGGTGGTCGGTCCGACGGCCGACAAACTTTACAGCGACTGGTACGGGGGACAGCTCCCGTACCGGGTCAGCGTCCTGGACGGCGTCACCGAACGCGCCTCGTCGGTGGCCACCAGCACCGGCAGCGACCGGATCGCACTCAAGGACACCGCCACCGGCCGGTACGTCGCCGCGCTGGACGGCGCCGTGATCGGCACCGCGGCGGAGGCCGGCCCGGCCGCCCAGTTCGACAGCGTGGACTGGGGCGACGGGGTGTCCACCTTGCGCAACGTGGCCAACGGCAAGCTGGTCACCTACGCGTGGGGCCCGTTCGTGGCGAACTCCGACGAGCCGAACGGCTGGTTCGTGCAACAACAGTTCAAGATCGAAGACCAGGGTGACGGTACGGTCGTGCTGCGCTACGCGGGCTACGAGACCCAGGAGCCGTGGTTCCCGGACACCGACTACGTGACCGTGGGCGCTGACGGCAACCTGACCCTGGGCGCCGCCTCCGCTGCCACCAGGTTCACCAGGGAACTGCTGGTCGACGGCGTGGCCGAGGCCGCCGCGCAGGCGAAGAAGGCGCAGACCGCGGTGGTCGTGGTCGGCACCGACCCGTTCGTGGCCGGCCGTGAGGCGCACGACCGGGTCTCCACCGACCTGGGCGCCCGCCAGGAGGCCCTGATCAAGGCGGTCCGGGCGGCCAACCCGCGGACCGTCGTGGTGCTCCAGAGCAGCTACCCGCAGACGGTCACCTGGGCGCAGCAGCACGTGCCCGGCATCCTGTGGACCACGCACGCCGGGGCGGAGACCGGGCACGCGGTCGCCGACGTGCTCTACGGCGAAGTCAACCCGTCCGGCAAGCTGACCCAGACCTGGTACTCGTCGACCGCGCAGCTGCCGGACGACCTGCTCCGGTACGACATCATCGCCACCAAGCAGACCTACCTGTACAGCGACGCGAAGCCGCTCTACGCGTTCGGTCATGGCCTTTCCTATTCAGTTTTCAAGTATGGAAAAGTTTCGGTGAACGGGACAAAGGTCTCCGTCACCGTGACGAACGCCGGCAAGCGGGCCGGTGACGAGGTGGTCCAGCTCTACACCCACCAGCGCACCTCCCGGGACGAGACCGCGAACAAGCAGCTCCGCGGTTTCCGCAAGGTCTCGCTCGCGGCGGGGCAGTCGAAGACCGTCACGTTCGACCTGAGGCCGTCCGATCTGGCCCGCTGGGACCAGACCCGGCAGCGCTGGGTGGTCGAGACCTCGGTGCACGACGTGCTGGTCGGCTCCTCGTCGGGCGACATCCGGCAGCGCGCCACACTCGCCGTCAAGGGCGAGACCGTCCCGGCCCGCGATCTCTCCGCTCCGACCAGGGCGGAGACCTTCGACGCGTACGCCGGGATCAAGCTCCTCGACGAGAGCAAGGCGAGCGGAACCGTGGTCGGCGCCTCGGCCGCCGGCGACTGGATCGCGTTCGAGGACGCCGCGCTGCGCGGTGGAACCACCTTCACGGCCCGCGCCTCCGGGGCCGGGACGATCGAGGTACGCCTCGGCTCGCCCACCGGCCGCCTGCTCGGCACCGCGACGCTGGCCGACACCGGCGGCGTCTACACGTACGCGACCGTGACGGCCGCGCTGGCCCGCTTCTCCGGCCGGCAGGATGTCTATCTGGTGCCCGGTCCCGGACTGCGGCTGGCGACGTTCAGCATCAACTGACGGCAGGCGGGGGTGTACCCGTCCGGGTGCACCCCCGCTGATCTCCTAGGATCGACGGAAGGGGAAGCCGTGGCGACTTGGGGAGGCGCAATGCCGACGATCAACGACGTCGCCAAGGCGGCCGGGGTCTCGCCCAGCACGGTGTCGTACGTGCTGAGTGGCCGCCGTCCGATCTCGGCCGAGACCCGCGCCCGCGTGCAGGCCGCGATCGCCGAGCTCGGCTTCCACCCGCACGCCGGGGCCCGCGCCCTGGCCAGCAGCAAGACCAACGTGATCGCCCTGGTGGCGCCGCTGCGCGTGGACGTGAACGTGCCGGTCATCATGCAGTTCGCCACCGCCGTGGTGACGGCCGCCCGCTCGTACAACCACGACGTGCTGCTGCTGACCAAGGACGAGGGCACCGCCGGGGTGGAACGCGTCGCGCACAGCACCATGGTCGACGCGTTGATACTGATGGACCTGGAACGGGACGACCTGCGTATCCCGGCGCTTCGCAGGCTCAAGCAGCCGTCGGTGCTGATCGGCCTGCCCGCCGACCACACCGGCATCGCCTGCGTGGACCTCGACTTCGGAGCCGCGGCCCGGGCGGCTCTTACACATCTGGCCGGGCACGGCCACCGCAGGATCGGCCTGGTCGGCCCGTCCCCGGCGGTGTACAAGCGGCAGACGACGTACGCCGACCGCTTCCTCACCGGCTTCCTGGAGGCCTCGGTCGACCTGGGCCTGCAGACCGTGACCCACCCGTGCGAGCCGGGCGCCGAGGGCGTCCGCTCCTGCATGGCCGACCTGGACGCCGAACTGGCCGGGCTGACCGCGCTGGTGGTGCACAACGAGGAGGCGCTGCGGCCCCTGCTCGATCTGCTGCACGCCACCGGCCGCCGGGTCCCGGAGGACGTCTCCATCGTCGCGATCTGCCCGCGGGACGTGGCGACGGCGATGCCGGTCAACCTGACATCGATCGACATCCCGGCCCACGACGTCGGCACGCTCGCCGTGGAGACCGTGATGCGGCTGCTGGACGGTCGTCGCGTGGAGTACACCCGTCTGCTCGAACCGAGTCTGGTCGAGCGGGACAGCTGCAGCGAAATCTCCGCGTCACACCGTTGACATGAATGGCGCTCGTTCCCTAGCGTCTGCTCAGAGCCCATCGTCGAAGCGCTTCGACGAAATTTCGCTTCCCTGATCAGTCCCCCTGGGAGGACGGCTATGTTCCGATCACGATCCGGCCTGGCGGCCGGTGCATTGTTGCTGGCAGCGTCCCTCGGCCTCGCCGCGTGCGGTGGCGACGACGGCGGTTCGGAGGAGGGCGCCGACGCGAAGGTCCTCACCCTCTGGCACTACGAGGCGCCGGACAGCGCCATGGGCGTCGCCTGGAACAAGGCGATCGAACTGTTCAAATCGAGCCATCCGGGCGTCGAGGTGAAGTTCGAGGAGAAGGGCTTCGAGCAGATCCAGCAGAACGCCCAGATGATCCTCAACTCCGACAGCGCGCCCGACGTCATGGAGTACAACAAGGGCAACGCGACCGCCGGCCTGCTCTCCAAGCAGGGCCTGCTCACCGACATCTCGGACGAGTTCACCAAGCGCGGCTGGGACAAGAAGCTGAGCACCAGCCTCCAGACCACGGCGAAGTACGACGAAGACGGCATCATGGGCAGCGGCAAGGCCTTCGGCGTGCCCAACTACGGCGAGTTCGTCACCGTCTACTACAACAAGAAGATGTTCGACCAGTACAAACTGGCCGTTCCCACCACCCTCGACGAGTTCACCAAGGTCATGGACACGTTCCTGGCGAACAAGGTGACCCCGCTGGCCGTCGGTGGCGCCGAGTACCCGGCCCAGCAGATCTTCTACGAGCTCGCGCTGGCGAAGTCCGACCGGGCGTTCGTGGACGACTACCAGCTCTACAAGAACAAGGTCGACTTCAAGGGCCCGCAGCTGACCTACGGCGCGCAGACCTTCACCGACTGGGTGTCGAAGGGCTACATCGGCAAGGACTCGGCCGGCATCAAGGCCGAGGACATGGGCGTCTCCTTCACGCAGGGCAAGTTCCCGATCCTGATCTCCGGCTCCTGGTGGTACGGCCGGTTCGCCAGCGACATCAAGGACTTCGAGTGGAGCACCTTCCTCTTCCCGGGTAACACCCTGCACCCGGGCTCCAGCGGCAACCTGTGGGTGGTGCCGGAGAAGAGCAAGGCCAAGGCGCTGGCGTACGACTTCATCGACATCACCATGTCGCCCGAGGTCCAGGCGCTGCTCGGCAACAGCGGCGGTGTCCCGGTCGCGGCCGACCCGGCGCAGATCACCGACCCGAAGAACAAGGAGCTCGTCGAGACCTTCAACAAGATCTCGACCGGTGACGGCCTCGCCTTCTACCCGGACTGGCCGGCCCCCGGCTACTACGACGTGCTGGTCGCCGGTGTGCAGGGCCTGATCAACGGCTCGAAGACCCCGGACGCCTTCCTCGGCGAGATCGCCAAGCCGTACAACGAGAACCTCGCCGACCTCGGCAAATGACCTTGCGTTAGGCGCGGCGTGGGCGGCCGACACCGCCCGCGCCGCGGAAAGGGGGCCCGGCATGGCCGGTAGCGTTGCCAAGAACCGCGGATACGCGGTCTATCTGATTCCCGGTGTGCTGGCCTCGCTGGGCGTGATCGTCGTGCCGCTGGTGATGACGGTCTACTACAGCTTCACGAAATGGACCGGTGTCGGCGACCCCCGGTGGGTCGGCCTCGAGAACTACAGCCGGCTCGTCGAGGACACCCTGTTCTGGCAGTCGTTCGGCAACATCGCGCTGCTCGTGATCGCGATGGCGGTGGTGCCGACGCTGCTCGGGCTGGTGCTGGCCGCGGTCCTGTTCGACTACGTCGCCAAACACTTCGGCGACCGGTGGGCCGGTCTGTTCCGGTCCGGCTACTACCTGCCGCAGGTGCTGCCGGTCGCGGTCACCGGCATCGTCTGGAGCTGGATCCTGCATCCCGGTTACGGCGCGCTCAACCAGATCCTCGACGCGGTGGGCCTGGAGGGCCTGGCGAAGAACTGGCTCGGCGACGAGGACTACGCGCTCTACAGCGTGATGGCGGTGATGGTCTGGTTCCAGCTCGGCTACCCGATCGTCATGTTCATGTCCGGGCTCTCCCGGATCGACCCGTCGCTCTACGAGGCCGCGGACCTGGACGGCGCGACCTGGTGGCAGCGGTTCCGCAAGATCACGGTGCACATGATCCGGCCCGAGTTCTACGTCGTGCTGGTGACCACCACGATCGCGGCGCTCAAGATCTTCGCGCAGGTGTTCGTGCTCACCAAGGGCGGTCCGGCCAACAGCACCATGGTGCCGTCGTACTTCGCCTACGAGAACTACTTCGAGAAGGCCCGGGTCGGCTACGGCTCGGCGATCTCCACGGTTCTGACCGTGCTGATCGTGATTCTCGCCTTCCTGTTCCTGCGACTCCAGCACCGGTCGGAGGAGCTGCGATGACCCTTGCCACGGCGAAAGCTCCCACCCGTACCCCCGAGGCCGGAGGCTCTGAAGCCCTCGAGCACCGCAACCCGGTTCGCTTCGTCGTCCTGGCCGCGCTGTTGGTGCTGCTCCTGCTGATGGTCGGGCCGATGCTCGCGGTCGCGGTCAACGCGTTCAAGAGCCCGGCCGACTACGCCGCCAACGGTCCACTGTCCGTTCCGGCGGACGTGTACTGGGACGGCATCGTCGACTTCTGGAACCGGGTGGACTTCGGCCGGAAGCTCTGGAACAGCTTCGTCACGGCGCTGGCCGTGTCGGTGTTCGGCGTCGTCCTGTCGATCCTCAACGCGTACGCGCTGGGCATCGGCCGGGTGCGGGGCCGGGTCTGGTTCCTGGTGTTCTTCCTGGTCGCCAACCTGCTGCCGCAGGAGGTGCTCGTCTACCCGCTGTACTACATCTCCAAGGAGGCCGGCCTCTACGACAGCCTGATCGCGATCGTCATCATCTTCACGGTCATCCAGAGCGCCTTCGGCACCTACCTGCTCACCTCGGTCTACACCGAGTTCCCCCGGGAACTGCTGGACGCCGCCGCCGTCGACGGCGCCGGGAAGTGGCGGACCCTGTGGCGGGTGGTGGTCCCGGTCAGCGGGCCGACCCTCGCGGTCCTGTTCACCTTCTTCTTCATCTGGACCTGGAACGAGTTCTTCCTGCCGCTGATCTTCCTGGTGTCCAACGACAACCAGACCGTCCCGGTGGCCCTCGGCGTCCTCCAGGGCGACCGAATGATGGACGCCACCACGACGAGCGCCTCGGCCCTGATCGGCATCCTTCCGGCGATCCTCTTCTTCCTGATCTTCCAGCGGACCCTCACGCGCGGCATCGCCGCCGGCGCCATCAAGTAAAGGATCTTCATGAAGTTCACCGATGGCTATTGGCGCAAGCGTGGCGGGCTGACCGTCCTGCACCCGGCCCATCTCCAGGACACGGCGACCGCGCCGGACTCGCTGACCGTCTGGGCGGCGACCCGGCCGATCCATCACCGCGGTGACACGCTGAACTCCGCCCTCATCACCGTCAACTGCACCGCACCCGCCCCTGACGTCATCCGGGTGACGGTGTCGCACTTCGCGGGAGAGCGTTCCCGAACCCCCAATTTCACTATTGATGAGGCGTCAGGCGATGTGTCGGTGGATCGGCTGTCGCTCACCTCGGGCGCGCTGACCGCACGGTTCTCCGACGGCGACAACTGGGGACTCGACTTCCTGGCCGACGGGCGGCGGCTCACCGGCAGCGGCTGGAAGGGCATGGGCGTCGTCTCCGGCCCCGACGGCGACTACATCCACGAGCAGCTGGACCTCGGTGTGGGGCACGTCGTCTACGGCCTCGGCGAGCGGTTCGGACCGTTGATCAAGAACGGCCAGACCGTCGACATCTGGCAGGAGGACGGCGGCACCAGCAGCGAGCAGGCGTACAAGAACGTCCCGTTCTACCTCACCAACGGCGGGTACGGCATCCTGGTCGACCACCCCGGCAAGGTGTCCTTCGAGGTCGCCTCCGAGATGGTCACCCGCACCCAGTTCAGCGTCGCCGGGCAGAGCCTGTCCTACCTGGTCGTCTACGGCCCCACCCCGGCCGACATCATCCGCAAGTACACGGCGCTGACCGGCCGGCCCGCACTGCCGCCGGCCTGGTCCTTCGGCCTCTGGCTGACCACCTCGTTCACCACCGACTACGACGAGGAGACGGTCAACAAGTTCGTCGGCGGGATGGCCGACCGGGACCTGCCGCTGTCGGTGTTCCACTTCGACTGCTTCTGGATGCGCGAGTTCAACTGGTGCGACTTCGAGTGGGACCCGCGGGTCTTCCCCGACCCGCCGGGCATGCTCAAGCGCCTCGCCGACCGGGGCCTCAAGACCTGCCTGTGGATCAACCCGTACATCGCCCAGCGGTCGCCGCTGTTCGCCGAGGGCGCTGCCAACGGCTACCTGGTCAAACGGGCCAACGGCGACGTCTTCCAGTGCGACCTGTGGCAGGCCGGCATGGGCCTGGTCGACTTCACCAACCCCGAGGCCCGAGAGTGGTACGCCGGAAAGCTGCGCGGCCTCGTCGAGATGGGCGTGGACGCCTTCAAGTCGGACTTCGGCGAGCGGGTGCCCACCGACGTGGTGTGGCACGACGGGTCCGACCCGGAGCGGATGCACAACTACTACACGCAGCTCTACAACGAGGTCGTCTTCCAGGTGCTGCGGGAGACGAAGGGCGAGGGCGAGGCCGTGCTGTTCGCGCGGTCGGCGACCGTCGGCGGGCAGCAGTTCCCGGTCCACTGGGGTGGCGACAACTCCAGCACGTACGAGTCGATGGCGGAGAGCCTGCGCGGCGGCCTGTCGCTCATGTCGTCCGGCTTCGGGTTCTGGAGCCACGACATCGGCGGCTTCGAGGGCATGCCCGACCCGGCCGTGTTCAAGCGGTGGGTCGCGTTCGGTCTGCTGTCGTCCCACAGCCGGCTGCACGGCAGCTCCTCCTACCGGGTGCCGTGGCTCTTCGACGAGGAGTCGGTGGACGTGCTGCGGCACTTCACCCACCTCAAGTACCGGCTCATGCCGTACATCTACGGCGCCGCCCGGGAAGCCCACCTGACCGGCCTGCCGGTGATGCGCCCGATGCCTGTCGCGTTCCCCGCCGATCCGGCCGCCACCTACCTGGACCGGCAGTACATGCTCGGCGCGGACCTGCTGGTCGCGCCGGTCTTCTCGGCCGGGGGAGAGGTGTCCTACTACGTCCCCGAGGGCAGGTGGACCCGCTACGTCCCGTCGACCGGCAACGCCGACGTTGTCGAGGGCCCCCGCTGGGTGCGCGAGATCCACGGTTTCGACAGCGCGCCGCTGCTGGTCCGCCCGGGCGCGGTCATCCCGGTCGGCGCCCGCAGGGACCGCCCCGACTACGACTACCGCGACGGCGTGACGCTGCGGCTCTTCGAGCCGGCCGAGGGCCGCACCGCGGTGGTGGTCCCCGGCCCGACCGGCGCCGACACGGTCTTCACGGTCTCCCGGTCCGGCCCGGAGATCGTCGTGGGCCGGATGGGCGACGCCCTCCCCTGGCAGGTCCAGATCGGCGACCAGGTCACCTCCCTGGCCGCCGACGAGGACAGCTGCACCCTCACCCTGGGCTGACAGCGCGTCCCCATGACCGGCGCCGCCCACCGGCGGCGCCGGTCATCAGCCCTGTGGCCGCAGCGGCGCGAGCCGCTGAACGAGGTCGGGCCGTTCGGTGGCGATCAGGCTGAGAAGGGTGTCGTACTGCCCTGGTTTGCCGAGGTCCGGGAGGGCCGGCACCGGTAGCCCGAGTTCATGCAGCCTGGCCAGGGCATCGGCGGCGGTGACGGCGTCGTGCATGACGGGGTAGCGGAGCAGCGTCGAGCCCAGGATGCCGGCGAGGCGGAGATCCGCGTCGCGGTCCCTGCCCAGGTGGCTCAGGCCGCACCGGATGAACCCGGAAGCCAGAGGGCCGCTGAAATCCTCCAGCAGCCGCTCCAGGAACCCGGCCGCCACGATCGGCTCCAGTCCGTTCGCTGTCATCCGATCAAGAACCACCGCGGCACAATTCATCCGGAGGTACTCCGCCCACCCGGGCGCCTCCCGCGTCGCGATCTCGACGCATCGCTCGTAGGCCTCGACCGACGGGTCGGTCCACAGCCGCAGGATCGCGCTCGACGGCGACTGGAGGCCGGCACCGGGGAGTTCGATGAAGCTGTTGAGATGCCAGACGGACGAGGACATCGTCAGCATGTCCAACAGATGACCGTTGACGTCACCGAGCGTGGTGCAGAGGAAGTTGACAGTCCGCCGGCGGTCCTCCTCTTCGGGGTAGGCGCCGGTGCGCAGCCAGGAGGACTGGGCGGGGTCCCTCGGATGCCCGCCGAGACTCCACGACAACCGAACCGATGACGGTGACCACACACCGCTGTAGAGACCTATCCGGATGTCGCGGCCCTGCGGTGTGGTGATCCGCTCGACGGCCAGGCGCTCGATGAAGCCGCGGAAGCCTCCGCTGGTGAGCTGCGACTGCCACAGCAGGGCCTGACTGCTCCAATCGCCGATGATGTCCGGCTGTCCCGGGAAGAGTTCGCTCGCGCGGACCTGGTCGCTCACACATGCCAGGAGCAGCAGAAGGTTGGCGCTGTAGGCGGCGTACCGCGACGGCTCACCGTGGCCGGACGGCCGATACCCGGCGTAGCGCTGGATCGGCGGGCTGTGCGGCAGGACGTGGAACAGCCGGAGCAGGAGCGCCTTCAGCGACTCCCGGACGGCGCTCGTCTCCGCCCAGGCCGTCTCGCTCAGAAAGTCGATGATGGTCGACCGGCGGCTCAGCGGCTGGTGTGACAGCAGCGCCCGCAGCAGATCGTCATGGACCGGCGCCGGCCCGAACGGCGAGGTGGACGCCGAGGCCTGGGCCGCCACGTCGAGCAGCACCTGCCAGGTGAGCCGGGCCACGAAGAACTCGGTGAAGGTGGCGTGCAGGAACTCGTAGGTCTCGATGGCGTTGATGGCGGCTCCGGCCCGCGCCCGGTGGACGAAGAAGAACCGTCCGAGGGTCAGCTCGGCCGGGCGCAGCGCGGCGCGAAGGCCGCCCGGCATCTGCTGGGCCGGGCCGAGGAGACCGGCCAGGTCCGCCTCCAGATCGGCCTCGCTGACCCACAGCGCCGACCGGTTGAACATCGCGAACGCCACCACGGCGAGCCGCCGCAACTCCTCCTCGACGGCCGCAGCGAGCTCCCGGGCGGGCAGACCGGGCCGCTGTTTGACCACCTCGCGGGTGGCGAAACTGCGGAGCAGCCGCTCGTAGAGCTGATCCTGCCGGAGGTTCGCGCCGACCCGCTGCAGGGCGTTGCCGTCGGCGTCGTAGAGGGCCAGCATGAGCAGCAGCAACGGCTGCTCGGCGAGATGCGGGTGGGCCAGCACGCTGTCGGTGGCCAGCGGCGCGAGCCGGCGGGCGGCGAAACCGGCCGTGTTCGCCCGGTTCCAGACAGCCAGCCAGGTCGCGATCTGCCGCTCGTCGAACGGCTCCAGCCGGATCGCCAGCGTCTGAGCCGGGGTCCGTGCCCGGTTCGCCACAGCGATCCGGCTGGTCACCACGACCGCGACGGGTCGACCCTGGGTGGCCTCCCGATGCTGGAAGGCGGCCACCCGCTCCAGATAGTCGGTCTGGCTCACGCCGGTGGCCTGGAGCAGCTCGTCGAAGCCGTCGAGCAGGACGACGGGCAGGGCGTCGCCGGCCGAACGGACCAGGTCCGGCCAGTCGAGCCGCTCCCCGGTGGCGGCGCGTATCGCGTACTCGACCTGGTCTTGAATCTGATCGAGCGACGGGGTGTCCCGCAGCGCGACACGGATCGGCAGGAACTCGTTGGCAGGGAGGCCGGCCGCCAGCACGCGGGTGAAGACCGACTTGCCGGAACCCGGCTGGCCGAGCATCAACAGCGGGGCGCGAGTGGCCCGTGGCGAGGTCAGGTGGCCGATCAGGAAGTCGCGCAGATCGTCCCGCACCGGGAACCGTGACCACCAGTCGTCGTCGCTGACCGGCGCGGACCCGGTGTCGTGGGGCGCCCGGAACCGGGGTGGCAGATAGGCCTCGCCGAGGGCGGGCACGATGATGCCCTCCGGCACGTCACCGGTCTCGACCACCGGCCGGTCCAGATCGTCGCGGTAGGCGGCGGCCAGCCCGGCCCGTCGCTGGTCCGGCGCCTGCCCGGTGTGGATCGCCAGCAGCACCGGGCCCATCTCGGTCAGGGCCGCGTGGACGGCCCGCTGCTCCTGCCGGGCCGCCCAGTAGGCCACCTCGGGGAACTCGGTGCTGAGCCGCAGCAGCGCCTCGTCATAGCGTGCGACCGACGAGTGGGCGACCGAGGTCAGCGCGTCGGAGACCCGGGCGCGGTCGGTGGCGGTCAGGCTCTCCGTGACGGCGAGACCGTCGAGGAAACGGGCCAGAACGTCCGCCAGATCGTGGTAATAGCCCCGCAGATCCCGGCGGAACTCGGTGAGCGAGCGCTCCGGGCCCGGCAGCAGCCGCCCCGCCGTCATGATCTGGGTGACGAAGTCGCCGGGAACGGCCGGGCCACCGGCACCCAGTGCGAGCTGCTCGCCGCGGGTCAGCGCGGCGGGCAGCCGCACCCCGGACAGGCCCTCGAAGAAGGCGGCGACCACGATGACCGTGTGGGCGGCCTCGATCCGCTCGGTGCGACCGTGGCGGGACAGGCCGGAACAGCGCTCGGACAGCCCGCGGACCAGCTGATGGCTGAGCCTGGTCAGCTCGGCCTTCGCGTCGAACCAGGCCAGCACCTCCTCGACCAGCGGCGACGTGCCGAGCATGAGCCAGCCGGCGGCCTTATCGAGGAGATTGACGACCTTGCTCTCCTGGCCGCCGAGAAGCCGGGCGGCGTCGGCGTAACTTAGCGACTTGGCCACCGATCCATCATGGACGGCCGACGGGAGGGCGGCGTCATGCCCGGGTTCGAACTTCGCCGTCATCCCGTGGGCGGAGACGGGGACGGACGCTGGCGAGCGCGAATGTCAGTGTGCGCATCCCCTGCTCTCAGGAGGTGAAGCGGCGGGCGATGTCGCGGTGGGCGGCGGCCGCGGTGGCGGCGTCCCGGTCGCTGAACGGTGAGCCGGGGCCGGCGCCCATCGTCTCGACCTGGTCGGCGAACCGGCGGTGCCTCTCGCCCGCGTGCTCCCGGCAGGGCAGGCAGGTGACGCTCTCCGGCAGGGTGGACGTCATCGCGTACGGCACGCGGCGGCCGCACGCCGTCGGGACCTCGGCCGGCAACTCGGCGGCCAGGCCGAACGTGGCGGCCAGCATGTTCCGCTCCGCGGCGCGGGACCGCAGCGCGCCCGCCTCGACGTGGATGTGCGGATCGTCCGACGGATTCGCCATGGCCCCACTGTGCCACGCGCCGCCGGAATCGTCCGGCACGGGTGATGCCGGCGGGTCCGCGGCCGGGAAGCCTGGACAACGTGAGCCTGTTTCGCCGCGCCGCCGCTGCGGACCGCCGGATCCTGGTAGAAGTTTCCCCAAGGGCCCGTGGCGCCGGCCACCTGCCGCTTAACGTGAGCTTCATGTTCCGGCCACGGCATACCTGCGGTCGGCGGGGGTAACGTCCCGATCGGGAGGGTCTTAAGGCCCGTGTCCGTTCTCCGGGCCGCCGATACGTTGATCGTGACCAGTCAGGAACTCGAAAAACTCTGTCGAGAGGAATGATCGTGACCGCCGTTTCGGATCACCGGGCCGCCACGTTCGACCAGCAGGAGCTCGTGCAAAAGCTCGCGGCTCCGAACGACGCCGAGATCGCCAGCTTGGACGCCTGGTGGCGGGCGAACAACTACCTGACAGTCGGGCAGATCTATCTCCAGGGCAACCCGCTGCTGCGGGAGAAGCTCACGTCGGAACACATCAAGCCCCGCCTGCTCGGGCACTGGGGGACCAGCCCCGGCCTGTCGCTCATCTACGCCCACGTCTCCCGGCTCATCAAGCAGACCGGGCAGCAGGCCATCTACCTGGCCGGGCCCGGCCACGGCGGCCCGGCCCTGGTGGCCGCGGGCTACCTGGAGGGCACCTACTCCGAGGTCTACCCGAAGGTCGGCCTCGACGAGGGCGGCATGCTGCAACTGTTCCGCCAGTTCTCCTCCCCCGGCGGCATCCCGAGCCACGTCTCGGTGACCACGCCGGGCTCCATCCACGAGGGCGGCGAGCTGGGCTACGTGCTGGTCCACGCGTTCGGCGCGGTGATGGACAACCCGGACCTGCTGGCCATCGCGGTGGTCGGCGACGGCGAGGCGGAGACCGGCCCGCTCGAGGGCTCCTGGAAGGGCGTCTCCTTCCTGAACCCGGCCCACGACGGCGCGGTCCTGCCGATCCTGCACCTCAACGGCGCGAAGATCGCCGGACCGACGGTGCTGGCCCGCAAGGACCCGGCCGAGGTGCGCAAGCTGTTCGAGGGCCACGGCTACGACGTCCTCGAGGTGGAGGGCGAGGACCTGCCCGGCATGCACCACCGGTTCGCGGCGGTCCTGGCCGAGGCATGGGGCAAGATCAGGAGCATCCAGACCGCGGCGCGCGGCGGTCAGTGGGACGGCACGCGGCCGAACTGGCCCCTCATCATCATGCGTACGCCCAAGGGCTGGACCGGTCCGGAGAAGATCGACGGCATCAAGGTGACCGGCACGTGGCGCTCGCACCAGGTTCCGCTCTCCGGCGTCAAGGGCAACGACGCCCACATGGCCGAACTGGAGAAGTGGCTGCGGTCGTACAAGCCGGAGGAGCTCTTCGACGCCACCGGCGCGCCGGTCGCCCAGATCATGGATCTGAACCCGCCCGGTGAACTGCGGATGAGCGCCACCCCGCACGCCAACGGCGGCCTGCTCACCAGAGACCTCGACATGCCGGACTTCCGGGACTACGCGATCGACGTGAAGGTGCCGGCCCAGGGCCGCGCCGAGTCGACCCGCAAGCTGGGTGAGCTGATGCGTGACATCTACACCCGCAACCCGGACCGGTTCCGGCTGTTCTGCCCGGACGAGACGAACAGCAACCGGCTGGGCGCGGTGTTCGAGGTGTCCGACCGCGGCTTCATGGAGTCGGTCAACGACGAGGACGTCAAGATCAGCAACACCGGCCGGGTCATGGAGGTGCTGTCCGAGCACAACTGCCACGGCTGGCTGGAGGGCTACAACCTCACCGGGCGGCACGGCATGTTCGCCACCTACGAGGCGTTCGCCATGGTCAGCGCGTCGCAGACGGTCCAGCACGGCAAGTGGCTCCAGGAGGCGGCGCACCTGCCGTGGCGGGCCAAGGTGCCCAGTCTGAACATCCTGCTCACCTCGACGGCGTGGCGCAACGACCACAACGGCTTCTCGCACCAGGGGCCCGGCCTGATCCAGGTGGTGCTCCAGCAGCGTGGCGACGTGGCCCGGGTGTACCTCCCGCCGGACGCGAACACCCTGCTCTCGGTGGCCGACCACTGCTTCCGCTCCCGGTCGTACGTGAACCTGATCGTCATCGACAAGCAGCCGCAGCTCCAGTGGCTGACCATGGACCAGGCGATCGAGCACTGCACCAGGGGCGCCGGGATCTGGGAGTGGGCCGGCAACGACGACGGCCAGCGCGACCCGGACATCGTCCTGGCCTGCGCCGGCGACGTGGTGACCATGGAGACCGTGGCGGCGGCGCAGATCCTCAGGGAGAAGCTGCCGCAGATGAAGGTCCGGGTGGTCAACGTGGTCAACCTGATGACGCTGCCGCGGCCCAAGGACCACCCGCACGGCATGGCCGAGACCATGTTCCGTGAGCTGTTCACCGACCACGTGGACGTGGTGTTCGCCTTCCACGGCTACCCGGGCGCCATCCACCAGCTGGTGCACGGCCGGCCGGACGCCGACCGGTTCCGGGTGCGCGGCTTCATCGAGGAGGGCACGACCACCACGCCGTTCGACATGACGGTCCGGAACAAGGCGTCGCGCTACCACCTGGTGATGGACGCGATCAACAACGCGAAGCGGCTCCCGGCCGGCGCCAGCGAGCTGAAGGCGTGGTGCGAGGCGAAGCTGGCCAAGCACGAGCAGTACGTGGTGGAGCACCTGGAGGACATGCCCGAGGTCCGGGACTGGTCGCTGGGCGACTGGGCGGAGCACTGATCTTGGTCGTGCGATATCCCACTGGGTATTGCACGTAGATGAGCGTTACGGCGCGCGAATCTCCACATTCGCGCGCCGTTCGCGTATCGGAGTTCGCGAATCGGTCAGCGGGCCGAAAAGATTTCCTCCGAAACTACGGCGGAGACCTGTCTCACCCTTTCAATCATCGGCGTGGGGAGCGAAAGTGAGGGAAGCACACACCCGTCGCTCGACGATGAGGAAGGGGACCCCCGTATGACCGCAACCCTGAACCCCTGGCCGACGACCCGGCAGGGATCCACTGACCACCCGGTGCAGACGCTGCAATACCTGCTGCTCGCCCATGGTCACACGGTCACCGTCGATGGCGTTTTCGGCTCCGAGACCGGCGACGCGGTGCGCGCCGTCCAGCGCGCCAAGAACCTGCCCGACGACGGCGTGGTCGACGCGGCCACCTGGCATGCACTGCTCGTCGCCGTGCGTCCCGGGATGCGCGGCAGCGCGGTCCGCGGCCTCCAGGAGGAGTTCGCCCTGAACGGCGCCGACGGCATCTACGGCCCCAAGACCGAAGCGGCGATCCGCGACCTCCAGGTCAGCATCCGCGACGGGGGCGTACCGGTCGAGGTGGACGGGGTGGTCGGCCCGCAGACCTGGCAGGCGCTGGTCAGCGGCCTGCGCGAGGCGGCCCCGCTGAGCAAGGCGGCCTGAGGAAACTCAGCGCCGGATCGTCGCGGGGTCGAACCCGAACGGGAGCTCCAGCCGGTGCGCGGCCATCAGGTCGCGGTCGGAGAGCAGCTCCCCGGTGGGTGCGTCCGCGACGATCCGGCCGCCGTCCAGGATCACCGCGCGCGGGCAGAGCTCCAGCGCGTAGGGCAGGTCGTGGGTGACCATCAGGATCGTCACCGGCAGCGACTCCAGGATCTCGGCCAGCTCCCGGCGGCTGGCCGGATCGAGGTTCGACGACGGCTCGTCGAGCACCAGGATCTCCGGCCGCATCGCCAGCACGGTCGCCACCGCGACCCGGCGGCGCTGCCCGAACGACAGGTGATGCGGGATCTGGTCGCGGTGCTCCAGCATCCCGACCGCCTCCAGCGCCTCGGTGACACGCTGGTCGAGTTCGTCTCCCCGTACCCCCAGGTTTGCCGGGCCGAAAGCCACGTCCTCCGCGACCGTCGGCATGAAGAGCTGGTCGTCAGGGTCCTGGAAGACGACGCCGACCCGGCGGCGGATCTCGGTGATCGCCTTGCGATCGCCGGGCGTGACCGGCAGCCCGGAGATCTCCACCCGGCCCGCGCCGCCGTGCAGGATGCCGTTGAGATGCAGCACCAGCGTGGTCTTGCCGGCGCCGTTCGGCCCGAGCAGCGCCACCCGCTCGCCCGGGGCCAGGGTCAGGTCGATCCCGCGCAGCGCCTCCCGCCCGTCGGGGTAGGCGAAGGTGAGGCCGGTGATCTGGAGCGCCGCGGTCATGACGTCATGCTAGGAGGGCCGTCACGGCGATCCCGGCGGAGGCCACCGGCAGTGCGGCGGACAGCACCCACTCAGCCGCCGGCGCCGGCGCGCCCACCGTGACCGGCATCCGGCCGGCGTAACCACGCGACAGCATGGCCAGGTAGACTCGCTCGCCGCGCTCGTAGGAGCGCAGGAACAGCGCCCCGATGCCGACCGCGAACGCCTTCACCTGCCAGAGGAACCGCGGATCGTAGCCGCGGGCCAGCCGGGCGATCCGCATCCGGCGGGCGTCGTCGGCCAGGACGTCCAGGTAGCGCACCATGAACGTCATGATCTGGGTGATCACGTCCGGGCAGCGCAGCCGGTCCAGCCCGATGATCAGGTCACGGGTGGTGGTGGTCGCGGCGAGCAGCAGCGACGCCAGCACACCGAGGGTGCCCTTGGCGACGATGTTCCATGCCCCGTAGAGACCCTCGACCGACAGCGACATGCCCAGCCACTCCACCCGCTCGCCGTGCCCGGCGAACGGCAGCACCACGGCGAGCAGCACGAACGGCAGCTCGATGGTGGCCCGCTTGAGCAGCCAGCCGGCCGGCACCCGGGCGAGCGCGGCGACGATCGCGATCAGGACGGCGTACCCGGCGAAGGCGGCGAACTCCTCGCGTGGCGTGACCACCACGATCACGGTGAAGAGCAGCACCGCCACGATCTTCACCTCGGGGGAGAGCCGGTGGATCGGGCTCTCCCGGTCGAGGTGCAGCGAGTTGTTCAAGAAGACGCCCTGTCCCGTCGCCGCAGCAGCCAGAACAGGCCGCCGCCGATCGCGAAGGTGATCAGCACACCGGCCACCCCGGACAGCCCGGTGGCCAGGAACTCGTTGTCGATGCCGGCGATCGCGTAGTCGGCCAGCGGGCTGTCACCGAGCTGGTGCTCGCCCTCCCGCTGGGCCATGCAGGCGCCGCCGGTGATCTCGTCGTCGGCGTTGAACGTGCAGCCCTCCCGGGCCGCGTGGTCCAGGCCGTCCGGGCTGCCGGAGGCGAAGTTGGACACCACTCCGGCCAGCAGCAGGGCCACCAGCAGACCGGCGATCAGGAACGCCTTCTTCCTCATGCGATCACCGCCTTGGCCAGGACCGGCCGGCGGAAGTGGCGCAGCGCGTAGACCAGGTCGGGGCGGACCCGGGCCACCGTGACGACGGTGACCGCGGCGATCAGGCCCTCACCGATGCCGATCAGGGTGTGCACCCCGGCCATGGTGGCGGCGATCGCGCCGATCGACAGCTCGGTGGTGCCGCCCAGCGCGTACTCCACGACGAAGCCCATCGACGCCAGCACCACGCCGGCGACCGAGGCGATCAGGGCGGTGGCGCCGAGCCCGGCCGGGTTCTTCGGGAGCACCCGCAGCAGGGCGGCGACCAGCACGTACGCCACCGCCGCCCCGATCAGGGCCATGTTCGTGATGTTCAGCCCGAGCGCGGTCAGCCCGCCGTCGGCGAACAGCAGGCACTGCACGATCAGCACGGTGGCGACGCAGAGGGCCCCCACGTACGGCCCGACGAGCATCACCGCGAGGGTGCCGCCCAGCAGGTGGCCGGAGACGCCGGGCAGGACCTGGAAGTTGAGCATCTGGACGGCGAAGATGAACGCGGCGACCAGGCCGGCCATCGGTGCGAGACGGTCGTCGAGGTCGAGCTTGGCACGCCACACGCAGAACGCGAGACCCACCGCCGCCACTATCAGGAAGATCGCGGAGACGGGACCGTCGACGATCCCGTTCGCGATGTGCATCGCCTGCGTGTCCATGGCGCCAGCATATGAGGACAACCTGGTTGTTGCATATCCTTGGCAACTGGCACAGTGATGATCTTCACCCGATCAGGACGTCGGCGACCTCCCGGCGTGGCGTCGGGTGGCCCTGGTGGCCGTACCCGATCCGGAGCGCGATCTGCGGGAACCCGGTGCGGCCCAGTGAACGCCGCAGTTGGTCACGGGCCGCCGGCACCTCGATCGGCTGGGAGATCAGCGAGCTCGCCAGCCCGGCGTCGGTCACCGTCAGCAGGATGTGCTGAAGCGCCTGGCCCGCCATCAGCTGGTCCAGCTTGCGGTCGCCGCCGGTTCCCAGGATGCCGACCAGCGGCTCCGGTTCGTAGTCCCGGCCCGGCGCGCGGCGCCGTCCGCCGAAGTTGCGCTGCGGCAGCAGGTCCTGCGCCTCGCCCGCGGCCGCGGCCGCGGCCACCGGGATGCCGTCGTACGCCGACTCGGTGTCCACCCAGGTGATCATCTCGGCCTGGTAGTGGGAGTCGCGCCGGAGCACCCGGTCGGCGCTGTGCGCGATCTCCGAGAACCCGGTCAGCGCCGTCATCCCGACCAGCAGGTCCAGCCAGGCGCCCTCGACCCGGGCCGCCTCGATCAGCCGGATCCGCACGTCGGCCGGCACCGGATCGGGCCAGAACGGGTCACGGTTGCTGTGCCGGCGGTCGATCGCGGCGTACAGATCCCGCTCTACGTAGGTGGGCGGCCGGCTCCGGCCGGGCGTGAGGCGGGCGATCACCTCAGGCCGCGCGCTGTCCGGAAGGAACATCACGTCGGCCGGGGTGCCACCCCAGGTCAGTGCCAGGCGGGCGTTGAAGGTTGCCGCGCCCAGAGCGAGCCGCATGGCCCAGCCTCCGCCGTCGGCCACGGACAACTGCCGTCCCGGGTCGGCCAGCACCTCGATGGCGCCGTCGTGCAGGCGGAACGCCCACGGCTGGCTGTTGTGCATGGAGGGGGCCTGGATGCCGGCCGCGGCGGCGCGCCGCAGGTCGGACTCGTCGTAGCGGGTCACAGCGTTCTCCTTCACTGTCCCCTCCCACGCTGCCCTTTGAGGGCATCGATGGTTAAGGGCCGAAGGTCCCGGTCAGCCGCCGATCGGGACCCGCCAGGTCAGTAGAGTTCCCGAACCGTCCGGGCGGGGGCCGATCTCGAACGAGCCACCCAGATCGCTGGCCCGCTCGCCCATGTTCAGCACACCGCCCCGTGCCAGGGCCGGCTCGATGCCGGCCCCGTCGTCCTCCACCATCAGTGTCAGCTCCCGATCGGCGGCGCGCACCGAAACCCGGACACTGCTCGCCTGCGCGTGCCGCGCCACGTTCGACAGGGCCTCCCGGAGCACGGCCATCAGCTCCGGCACGATGTCGTCCGGCACCGCGCTCTCCACCGGCCCGGACGTCTCCAGCGTGGGCCGGAACCCGAGCGTGTCCAGGGCCGCGTCGACGGTGTCCCGCAGCTCGGTACGCAGGGTCGCCCCGACCGGCGCCCGCAGCTCGAAGATCGATCGCCGGATGTCGCGGATCGTCGCGTCCAGGTCGTCGACGGCCGCGTTGATCCGCTTCACCACCTCCGGCTTCACCCCGGCCGGGGCGACCGCGCCCTGCAACTGCATGCCGGTCGCGAACAGCCGCTGGATCACCACGTCGTGCAGGTCCCGGGCGATCCGCTCCCGGTCCTCCAGGACCGCCAGCAACTCCCGCTCCTCCTGGGCGCGGGCCCGCTCCAGCGCCAGCGCCGCCTGCCCGGCGAACGACGACAGCAGGGCCGCGTCGTCGGTGCTGGCCGGGTTGCTGACGATCAGCACACCCTGCGGTGAGTCGGTGCCCGCCAGCGGGGCGAGCAGCGCCGGCCCGTCCGGCACCGGGCCCGGCCACTCGGCGGCGCCCCGCAGATCCTCCACCAGCCGGTACGTCGCCTCCGGGCCGAACGCCGGCAGCACCTTGCCGACCATCTGCGCGCACGACGGGTCGGTGCCCTCCACCACCTCGATGCGGTAGCGGTCGCTGTCGCCCTCGTACAGCAGCACCAGCACCAGTTCGGCGTCGGCCACCTCACGGGCCCGGCGGGCGATCAGCCGCAGCGCCTCGGTCCGCCGGACCGTGCCGAGCAGCACGCTGGTGATCTCGGCGGCCGCGGCCAGCCACCGCTGACGGCGCTGGGCCAGCTCGTACAGCCGGGCGTTGTCGATCGCCACACCGGCCGCGGCGGCCAGCGCCACCACGATCTCCTCGTCGTCATCGGTGAACTGGTCGCTGCCCCGCTTCTCGGCCAGGTACAGGTTGCCGAAGATCTGATCGCGGGTGCGGACCGGGACGCCCAGGAAGCTGTGCATCGGCGGGTGGTGGGGCGGGAACCCGTACGAATTGGGGTGTTTCGTGATGTCCGGCAGCCGCACCGGGTGCGGATCGGTGATCAGCAGACCGAGAACGCCGCGGCCGTGCGGCAGGTCGCCGATCTTCGCATGCGTCGCCGGGTCGATGCCGAACGTGACGAAGTCGGAGAGACTGCGCCGGTCCGGGCCGACCACACCGAGAGCTCCGTACCTCGCGTCGGCCAGCGCGCACGCCGCCTCCACGATCCGTTGCAACGTGCTGTTCAGATCCAGATCGGTGCCGATGCCGACGACCGCGTCGAGCAGCGCGCGCAGCCGCTCCCGGCTGGCCACGATCTCACCGACCCGGTCCAGCGTCTCCTGCAGCAACTCGTCCAGCCGGACCCGGGAGAGCGGGCTCAGCCCCAGCGACGGAGTAGATCCTTCAGCCACGCTCAAAGGCTATCCGCCACGGCAAAAGTACGGCGCGGGACCTAAGGCCCTTGGTCGCGGGCCGGGCGGGCGGTAGGAAGGAGACATGATCCGAGTCTTTCTCCTCGACGACCACGAGGTCGTCCGCCGCGGCCTCGTCGACCTGCTCCAGGCGGGCGGGGACATCGAGGTGGTCGGCGAGTCCGGGTCCGCCCAGGAGGCGGCCCGGCGCATCCCCGCCCTGCGTCCCGACGTCGCGGTGCTCGACGCCCGGCTGCCCGACGGCAACGGCATCGACGTCTGCCGTGACGTGCGTGCCGTCGACTCGTCGATCAAAGGCCTGATCCTCACCTCCTACGAGGACGACGAGGCCCTCTTCGCCGCGATCATGGCGGGCGCCTCCGGCTACGTGCTCAAGCAGATCCGCGGCACCGACCTGGTCGACGCGGTCCGCCGGGTCGCCGCCGGCCAGTCGCTGCTCGACCCGGCGGTCACCCAGCGGGTGCTGGAGCGCATCCGCAACGGCGTCGAGCAGCCGCGCGAGCTGGCGTCGCTCACCGACCAGGAGCGGCGCATCCTCGAGTTCGTCGCCGAGGGCCTGACCAACCGGGAGATCGCCGGCCGGATGTTCCTGGCCGAGAAGACGGTCAAGAACTACGTCTCCAGCCTGCTCGCGAAGCTGGGCCTGGAGCGGCGCACACAGGCCGCGGTCCTCGCCACCAAGCTGCTCGGCGAGCATCCCTCGCACCACTGACCTCGGGAATCCCTCACGGCCTGGACCTTCCGTCCAGGCCGTTTTCCATCCCTTCGTCCCCGCGCCGTGCGGCCTGGGCGGTCCTCGTCCGGGCCGTTGGCTTCGTTCTTGTACGGCAGAGCACGCGGCCGTCTGCCGGGTCCGGCCCGCGACGCGCCGCCGGGCGGTGCTGCCGGGCTGAACTGTTGACGGCCAACATTTTTGTCACAAAACTATCCGGCCATGGCGATCGTGATCATCGGAGCCGGCATCGGCGGCCTCACCACCGCGCTGAGCCTGCACGCGGCCGGATTCCCGGACATCGCGGTCTACGAGCGGGCCGAAAGGCTGCGGCCGCTCGGGGTGGGGATCAACCTGTTGCCGCACGCGGTGCGCGAGCTGACCGAGCTGGGCCTGGGGGAGCGGATCGAGAAGCTGGGTGCCGCCCCGGGGACGCTCGCCTACTACAACCGCTTCGGCCAGCCGATCTGGAGCGAGCCGCGCGGTCTCGCGGCCGGATACCGATGGCCACAGGTGTCGGTGCACCGGGGCCGGCTACAGATGGAGCTGCTGGCCGCGGTCGAGGAGCGTCTCGGCCCCGGAACCGTCCGCACCGGCCACCATTTGCTGACCGTCGAAGCCGTCGCCGCGGCCGGCGGGTCCGGTGGGGTGGCGCGGTTCGCGACCGCCGGGGGCGAGGTGGCGGTCGCGGCCGAGGTGATCGTCGGGGCCGATGGGATGCGGTCGGCGTTGCGGCGGCAGTGGTATCCCGATGAGGACGAGCCGGTCTGGAACGGGCTGACCCTGTGGCGCGGCACCGCCCGGATGCCCGGCTTCCTCGACGGCCGCACGATGATCATGGCCGGCGACGCCGAGCAGAAGTTAGTGGCATACCCGATCGGGTGCCCGGACGCCGACGGCAACGCCGAGATCAACTTCATCGCCGAGCGGCGGACCCACGGCCTCGCGGGCGAGAACGCAGACTGGAACCGGGCCGTCGACCCACGGCCGATCATCGACCTCTTCCAGGACTGGCGTTTTCCCTGGCTGGACGTGCCGGCGCTGTTGGCGGCGGCCGGCGAGATCCTGGAATACCCCATGGTGGACCGCGACCCGGTCGATCGCTGGGCGCACGGCCACGCCACGCTGCTCGGCGATGCCGCACACCCCATGTACCCGAACGGCTCCAACGGGGCGTCGCAGGCGATCCTCGATGCCCGTACCCTCGCGTTTCACCTGGCCACCAGCGCGACCGCGGCAGAAGGCCTGGCCGCCTACGAGTCCGCGCGCCGCCCGGCCACGACGGCGCTGGTGCTGAGCAACCGGCGGCAGGGCCCCGAGCAGGTGATGGTGCTGGCTCACGAACGGGCGCCGCGGGGATTCACGCACATCCACGACGTCCTCACGCCGGACGAACTCACCGAGATCGCCACTGGCTACAAGAAGGCGGCCGGCTTCCACCCGGACGCCCTCAACAACCGGCCCTCGCTCACCCCGCCCGGTGCGCTCCCGTCCGGTGCGGTCGACGACCGGCCCTCGCTCATCCCACCCCGCGTCCCCGGCTCCACGGCCGACGGCCTCGTGGGCGAGGCGTGCGGAGCGGGCGGGGAAGCGGGCGCGAGCCTGTACGGAGCGAGACCGTGAGTGAGTTCGACGCGGCGCGGCTCGCGGCGGTCATCTCGCCGTTGCGACGGACACTGCTGGCGGCCGCGCGGGCCGCGGAGCACCTGCCGGAGATCCCGGACGCGCAGATCGAGATCATCCGGGCGCTGCCGCGGGGCGCCGTCACCACCCCCGGTGAGCTGGCCGAGCGGCTCGGGCTGAGCCGCCCGGCGGTCAGCAACCTGCTCACCGCCATGGAGACCGCCGGGCTGGTGGAACGCCGCCCCCGGCCGGAGAACCGGCGGCAGGTGGAGGTCCTCGCCACCGCGAAGGCGCTCGACCTCTTCGACCGTTTCGACCTGGCCAGCGGCGATCTCGTCGGGCACGCGGCGGCCACCCTCACCGCCGCCGACCGGGCCGCGCTGGCCGCCGCCGTTCCCGCACTGGAACGGCTCCGCGACGCGCTCACCGAACAGCGATAACGCCTGTCCCCCCGTTAGGAGCCCCGCATGAGCACGCTCCGCCAGCGACTGTCCCGTTGGGTGCAGTCGCGGACCCTCAAAGGTCTCACCCCCGGCCCGTACGACATCGAGCTCCGCAAGGATCTGCGCGTCCCCATGGACGACGGTGTGGAACTGCTCGCCGACCTGATCACGCCGATCGGGGCGACCGGTCCACGGCTGCCGACGATCGTGATCCGCGGCCCGTACGGCCGTCGCGGCATGGTGGCGGGCCAGGCGCGGGCGCTGGCCAGGGAGGGGTTCCCGGTGCTGTTCCAGAGCTGCCGCGGCACGTGGGGCTCCGGTGGCGTCTTCACCCCGCAGATCGACGAGCAGCGAGACGGCATGGCCACCCACCGCTGGGTGCGGAAGCAGCCCTGGTGCACCGGCCGGGTCGTCACGTTCGGCCCGAGCTACATGGGGTTCACCCAGTGGGCGGTCGCCGGCCGGATGACGGCGGACGACCCGGAGAACGCGCCGGACGCCCTCTGCCTGCTCGTCACGATGCCCGACTTCGGGGCGATCACCTGGGACAACGCCGCATTCTCACTGCGCAACGCGCTGGGCTGGACGCAGATGATGAGCCGGATGATCAACCGGGAGATGTTGCCGCTGTTCCTCGGCATGCTGCGCCCGGACCGCAGGCTGCTGCGGGGCTTCGGCACGCTCCCGCTCAGCGGCGGCGACACCGTGGCCGCCGGGCGCGCGGTGCACTGGTACCAGGACTGGGTGGTCCACGAGCGGCTCACCGACGGCTACTGGACCCAGCAGTCGCACACCGCTTCGGTCGTGGACGTCACCGCCCCGATCTACATGATCACCGGCTGGTACGACATCTTCCTGCCCTGGCAACTGCGGAATCACGCCGCGCTCACCGAGGTCGGCCGCCCGCCGCTGCTCACCGTCGGGCCGTGGGGGCACTCGGCGCCGGGGATGGGCGCCGTCGCCATCCGGGAGACCGCGGCGTTCCTGCGGGACAGATTCGCCGGTGAGCCGGACGGCCGTACCGCCCCGGTTCGCGCCTTCCGTACCGGCGCCGACCGGTGGCACGACCTGCCGTCCTGGCCGCCGCCGGGAACCGCCGTCCAGGCCTGGCACCTGCACGAGGCGGGCCGCCTGCACCCGGACGCGCCGGACGGGGGAGTGTCCTTCTACGTCTACGACCCGGACGACCCCACCCCCGCGGTCGGCGGCCCGAGCCTGGAACCGAAGCAGGGCCCCGTCGACAACGCCGCCCACGAGGCCCGCGCCGACGTGCTGGTCTTCCGCGGCGACCCGCTCGGCGAACCGGTGACGATCGCCGGACCACCGGTGGCCCGGATCCGGTTCCGGTCGTCGCGGCCGAGCTTCGACGTGTTCGTACGGATCTGCGACGTGCACCCGGACGGCCGGTCGATGAGCGTCTGCGACGGCATCCGCCGGATCGGCGGCATCGCGGCCGCGGAGCCCGGCCCGGACGAGGACGGCTTCCGTGAGGTGACGGTGGATCTGTGGCCGGCGTTCCACACGTTCGCGGCCGGGCACCGGATCAGCGTCCAGGTCAGCTCGGGGGCGCATCCGCGCTACGCCCGCAACCCGGGCTCGGGCGAGCCCGCCGCGACGGCGGCCGAAACCCATCGCGCCACACAGGAGGTCTCGCACTCCGCGGCCCACCCGTCCCACATCGACCTGCCGATGTGGCCGTCATCATGACCGCGCCGGCGATGCGCCTGTCCCGAGTGGATCCGCCGGCGATGTGCCTGTCCCGAGTGGAGCCGCGGGGATGGCCGTCGTGACCGCGCCGGCGATCCCCGGGTTGGAGGCCGCGTTCGACGTCGAGGCCCGGCTCGGCCGGCTGGAGGATCACGGCGCGACCCGGGCCGGCCACCGGCGGGTGGTGCCGATCATCGGCGGCCGGGTGTCCGGCCTCTTCGCGGCCGAGGTGCTGGCCGGTGGCGCCGACTGGCAGGTGGTCCGCCCGGACGGCGCCATCGAGATCGACACCCGCTACTCGGCGCGGACGGCGACCGGCTCGCACGTCTACATCCGCACCTTCGGCGTCCGCAGTGGCCGCCCGGAGATCCTGGAGTCCCTGCTGCGCGGCGATCCGGTGCCCCCGTCCGACTACTACTTCCGCCTGGCCGTCCAGTTGGAGACCGCCGACCCGGCCCTCACGGTCCTGGAACAGTCGATCTTCGTGGCCTCCGCCGTTCGCGAGGCGAACCTGGTCCGCTACACGGCCTACCGGGTCACCTGAGCCTGACCGGGTGGCTGTTGCCGCACGGTCCGGCCCGGGCGGCTGGCGCCGCACGGGCCACCGGTCCGGCTGGTTTCCAGGGCTGTTTCGGGGGCCTTGCGGGACCGTTCGTGGCCAGGTAAACCCGGCGGGCGCGGCAGAGGCTGGAGTCGCAGTGGCTCGCGTGGAGCGGGCGGAACTGCCTTGAAAGGGTGGGGCGGGCACTTTCATGCAACAAAGGGGTGTTAATGAGTCTTTGATCTGGCTGCCTACGGCCGAATCCGCATTCCCTCGCCAGCAGGACGCGTCACCCGGAGCGATCTTGATCGATTTACCACCGGTTCGGGTGGCAAATCGTTCAAGATCATGCAATGTCAGCATGTAAAGCGGGCGAAACGGCGCCTGTTTCCGGCGAAAGCCCCATTTTCGCCTAGCGCGGTGGTCGGCGCCCCCGTTCGGCGATTCGCCCGACCCAGGAACCGCAAACACCAAGAAGAAGACTCAATAGACCGTCAGGCCGTGGGCGCGGAACTGGGCGCGGACCCGGTCGAGCAGCGCGGGGGTGGGCGCGTCGGTGCCGGCCAGCGGGAACGGCTGGTTGAGGGCGGCGTACTTGGCGGCGCCGAGGCGGTGGAACGGCAGGACCTCGACGCGTTCCACGGTGCTGATCGAGGCGGCGACGGCGGCTACCGCGTCGACGTTCTCGATCGTGTCGGTGAGACCCGGGACCAGGACGAAACGGACCCAGATCGGGATGCCGCGGTCGGCCAGGCGGTGCGCGAAGCTCACGGTCGGTTCGAGGGATCCGGTACGCGTGACGCGGTGGTACGTCTCCTCGTCGCCGGCCTTGATGTCGAGCAGTACCAGGTCGGTGACGTCGAGCAACTCGTCGGACGCCTTGGCTCCCAGGTAGCCGCTGGTGTCGAGGGCGGTGTGCAGCCCGCGCTCCCGGCACCGGGTGAAGATCTCGTGGACGAAGCCGGGTTGCTGCAGGGCCTCACCGCCGCTGAGGGTGACGCCGCCGTGCGCGACCTTGATGAAGCGCTCGTAGCGCTGGATCTCGGTCATCAGCTCGTCGGCGTCCATGATCTGCCCGCTGCGCCGGAACCACGTGTCGGGGCTGTGGCAGTACTGACAGCGCAGCGGGCAGCCGGCCAGGAACGCGACGAATCGCGTTCCCGGCCCGTCGACGCCCGTGGAGACGTCGAACGAATGCACACTTCCGGTGACGGTCACAGCGCGCCGTGGAAGGTGCGCGAGATGACGTCGCGCTGCTGCTCCTTGGTGAGCCGTACGAAGTTCACCGCGTAGCCGGAGACACGGATGGTGAGCTGTGGGTACTTCTCCGGGTGCGCCATCGCGTCCTCCAGGGTGGCCCGGTCGAGAACGTTGACGTTCATGTGGAAGCCGTGACCGTCGGTGTAGCCGTCGAGTACGCCGACGAGGTTGCCGATCTGCTCGTCGCGGGTGCGGCCGAGACCGTCCGGCGTCGAGGTGATGGTCAGCGAGATGCCGTCGCGGGCGCTGCGGTAGGGCAGCTTCGACACCGACAGGGCCGCCGCGACCAGGCCGTGCTTGTCCCGGCCGTTCATCGGGTTGGCGCCGGGCGCGAACGGCTCGCCGAGCCGCCGGCCGTCCGGGGTGTTGCCGGTGTGCTTGCCGTAGACGACGTTCGAGGTGATGGTCAGCACCGACATGGTGGGCTCGGCGCCGCGGTACATCGGCTGCCGCCGGATCTTGTCCATGAACCGGTTGACCAGGTCCACCGCGATCTCGTCGACCCGGTCATCGTTGTTGCCGAAGGTCGGGTAGTCGCCGTCCACCGCGTAGTCGACGACCAGTCCGGTCTCGTCGAGGACCGGCTTGACCTGGGCGTACCTGATCGCGGACAGGCTGTCGACGGCGACCGAGAGGCCGGCGATGCCGGTGGCCAGGAAGCGGTGCACCGGGTAGTCGTGCAGGGCCATCTCGATGCGCTCATATGCATACTTGTCGTGCATGTAGTGGATGACATTGAGTGCGTCAACATAGACCTCGGCAACCCAGTCGAGTGTCTTGTCGTACGCCTCGAACACCTCGTCGTAGTCGAGCACCTCCTCGTTCAACGGCTTGGACGCCGGCGCCACCTGCACGCCGCTGATCTCGTCGCGGCCACCGTTGATCGCGTAGAGCAGAGCCTTCGCCACGTTCGCCCGGGCGCCGAAGAACTGCATGTCCTTGCCGACCCGCATCCCGGACACGCAGCAGGCGATCGCCGCGTCGTCGCTCAGGTACGGCCGCAGCAGGTCGTCGTTCTCGTACTGGATGCTGCTGGTGTCGATGCTGACCTGCGAGCAGAACCGCTTGAAGCCCTCGGGCAGCCGCGGCGACCACAGCACGGTCAGGTTCGGCTCGGGCGCCGGGCCCAGGTTGTAGAGCGTCTGGAGGTAGCGGAAGCTGGTCCGGGTCACCAGCGGCCGGTCGTCGGAGCCGATGCCACCGATCGACTCGGTCACCCAGGTGGGGTCGCCGGAGAACAGCTCGTCGTACTCGGGGGTGCGCAGGAACCGGACGATGCGCAGCTTGATGACGAAGTCGTCGACCAGCTCCTGGGCCTGCTCCTCGGTGAGGACACCCTCGGCGATGTCACGTTCCAGGTAGACGTCCAGGAACGACGAGGTCCGGCCGAGCGACATGGCCGCGCCGTTCTGCTCCTTGGTGGCCGCCAGGTAGGCGAAGTACAGCCACTGGACCGCCTCACGGCCGGTGGTGGCCGGGCCGGAGAGGTCGTAGCCGTAGCCCGCGGCCATCGTCTTGAGCTCCTGGAGCGCGCGGATCTGCTCGGACAGCTCCTCCCGGTCGCGGATCACGTCGGCCACCGACAGGCGGGCGTTCAGCGCCGTCTTGACCTGCTTGCGCTCCTCGATGAGGAAATCCACGCCGTAGAGGGCCACGCGGCGGTAGTCGCCGATGATCCGGCCGCGGCCGTACGCGTCGGGCAGGCCGGTGATGATGTGCGAGCGGCGGGCGGCGAGCACGTCGGCCGGGTAGGCGTCGAAGACACCGGCGTTGTGGGTCTTGCGGTAGTCGGTGAAGATCTTGCGCACACCGGGGTCGAGCTCCCGCCCGTACGCCTTCAGGCCGCCCTCGACCATCCGCAGGCCGCCGGCCGGCATGATGGCACGGCGCAGCGGGGCGTCGGTCTGGAGGCCGACGATCAGCTCGCTCTCCCGGTCGATGTAGCCGGGCCCGTGCGCGGTGATCGACGAAGGGGTGGACGTGTCGGCGTCGTAGATGCCGTTGGCCCGCTCCTCGACGAACATCGCGGACAGCCGGTCCCAGACACGGGTGGTCCGTGCGGTCGGCCCGGCGAGGAACCCGGCGTCGCCCTCGTAGGGCCGCACGTTGTCGTGGATGAAGCCGGCGACGTCGATCCCGGTGCGCCACGACGTCCCGGCGAAGCCGCGCCACGCGTCCCTGTTTCCTGCCTGCATGACCCCTCCTAGTGGTTCCCTCCCAGCGTCTCGTCGGGCCGTCCCGGGCGGGCAGGGCCAATGGTCCCGGGACGGCGGGGAAGGCGGACCGTGGCGACTGTTCCGCCGCCCTCGTTCTCGTCCAGCGTGATGCTGCCGCCGTGCAGTTCGACGATGGCCCGGCTCAGCGCCAGCCCCAGGCCGGCGCCCGGGATGTCGCTGTGCCGGGCGTTGGAGGCGCGGTAGAGGCGGGCGAAGAGGCGGTCGCGCTCACCGGCCGGGATGCCGATGCCGCTGTCGGTCACGGTCAGCACGGCGGTGTCCTCGTCGGCGGTGAGGGAGACCCGGACCACGCCGCCCTCGGGGCTGTGCTTGACCGCGTTGCCGATCAGGTTCTCGGCCACCTGGCGCAGCCGGTCGCGGTCGCCGGGGACGGTCAGCCGCTCCGGCAGGTCGGGCCGCACCGAGAAGCCCGCGGCCGCGGCCGCCACCACCGATGCCAGGTCCACCTCGGCGGTGATGAGCTCGGCCTGCCCGGTCTCCAGGGCGGACAGGTCGAGCAGCCGTTCGACGAGCGAGCGCAGCCGGGCGTTGTTGCGCTCGATCACCGTCAGCAGCTCACGGATCTCGCCGACGGTCGTCTGGTCGGGCTCCTCGGCGATCAGGTCGGTGTAGGTGCCGATCGAGGTGAGCGGGGTGCGCAGCTCGTGGCCGACCAGGGCGATGTACTCGCCGACACTGGCCGCGAGCTGGTGGGACAGCTCCTCGGAGCGACGGCGCTCCAGGTAGGCGCCGAGGTGCCCGGCGATGCCGGTGAGCAGGAGCGTCAGGGCCGGGTCGGGATCCTGGTGCTCGAGGATGAAGCAGCTGAGCACGCCGACCACCTTCTCGGCGCTGCGCACCGGCACGGCCAGCGCCGCCCGGTAGTGCCCGGCCTCGACGAAGCGGGGCAGCACCGGCGCGTCGGGCGCCTGGAGGTCGGGCACCCAGATCGGCTCGCCGCGCTCCCAGCAGGCGCCGACCATGCCCTCCCCGCGGTCCAGCACGGACGGCAGCTCGATCGGCGGTGAGCCGTGCGCGAGGTGGGTGGCGGCCGGGCGAAGCCGGTCGGTGACCGGGTCGACCAGCCACAGCCGCAGGAACGGCCAGCCCAGCCCGTCCGCCATGGCGCGCAGCACCTGGGCGCCGGCGCTGGCCGTGTCGGGGGCGTGCACCAGAACCTTGAGGACCTCGCTCTTGCAGCGCTCGTACTGGCGCTGGTGGTGTTCGGCGGTGACGTCGTGGACGGCGGCGACCGCTCCGAGGACCTGGCCGGCGGCGTCGCGGACCGGGCGGGCGTTGACGGCGAACCAGCGGGGCCGGTCCTGCCGGTCGTGGGCGAGGATCACGTCGTGCTGGACCTCCTCGCCGCGCAGCGCCCGGTACAGCGCCACGTCGTCGGGGTTCAGCGGGCTGCCGTCGTCGCGGCGCAACTTGAACCGCTCGGCCCAGTCCCGGGCCGGCACACCCAGGCTGTCGTCGCCGAAGAAGTCGCGGACCGGCTGGTTGATCACCACGAGCCGGCCCTCCAGGTCGCACGCCACCACCCCGGCGTCGAGGCTGCGCAGCAGCGCCTCGGTGAAGTCCGGGCCCCGGGCCTCGGCCGGCGCCTCCAGGCAGCCGCGCAGCGTCTCGGTGAGCTCCTCGGCGCTGAACGATGTCGGCACCACGGCGACGGCCTCCGCCTCGGGCAGTTCGGTGTCGCCGGGCGACTGGTGGGCGGTGATCAGCACGACCGGCACGTCCGCGGTGGTGGGATGCTCGCGCAGCCCACGGCACATCCGGGCGCTGTCCAGGTGCGGCGTGTCGACGTCGGCGATGATCAGGTCGGGCCGGTGGGCGACCGCGGCGGTCAGGGCGGCCCGGCCGTCCCCGGCGAGGACCACCCGGTGGCCGAGCCGGCCGACCACCTCGGCGATGACCGCCTGGCGTTCCTGGTCGTCCTCGACGATGAGCACCGCTGCCATAACTGAAGCTTAAATCATGTTAAATACGGCAATAAGGACAACGACGTTTCGTGGCTATGGACCGCGGGGTACCGTGCGGCCGCACGCGAGCCATCCCTGGGGTCAATCATGTCCGAGCTGACCGCCCATCTCGACCTGCCGCTCAGCCGCGGCGCACCGGCCTCCGCCCGCCGCGCCGTGACCGCGGTGCTGGCCGGCTGGGGTCTCCACGACGCCGACTGGCTGGACGCCTGCGCCGTGGTGGTGAGCGAGCTCGTCAGCAACGCGGTCCGGCACGGCGGTGGCTGCGTCGAGCTGAGCATCGAGGCGCACGGCGGCCGGGTGACCGTCGCGGTGGCCGACGGATCCTCGGTGGTGCCCCGCCGCCGCGACCCGGACGGCGTCGGTGGGCGGGGCATCGCGCTGATCGAGGCCCTGTCGGCCGGCTGGACGGTGGAGAATCACCACGGCGGCAAGCGGGTCCGGGTCGAACTGGAGCACTACCCCGGAATGCCCTAGATCGATTCCTCGTACCCTTCGGTGACCGCCCGGACCGCCAGCAGCGCGCCACCGGCCTCGGCGCGCAGACGTTCCACGGTGTGGCCGGGATCGGCGACGATCCCGGCCCGGGCCCCGTCCTCGACCGTGGCGCAGAGGGCCGCGAGCCGGATCGCCCCGATGTTGGCGGCCGACCCCTTCAAACTGTGGGCGTGATCGCTGACCGGCTCCGGATCACCGGCCTCCAGGAGGCGGGCCAGCAGGTCCACCGCGCCCGGGGTCCTCGCGGTGAACGAACGGAGCAGCCGGAGCATGAGAGCCCGCTCGGCCGGTGACGGATCCCCCTCGGCGAACTCGGCGAGGCGGGCCCGGACCTCGGTCATCCGGGCCTCGTGCTCCGGCTGCCCAGCGGTCTCCATCCGCTCATGGTGCGCCCGGGCGGACGGTGCCCGGGGCCGATTCGCGGAGGATTACGCTCCCCAGCCCGCCTGCGTGCCACCGACCCGCTCGGCGGCCACGCTCTCCGCGTACCCCGTCGCCTGGAAGGCCCTGACCGGATCGCGCGGCAGGCCCCGCGCCTCCCGCCGGTCCGCGAGAGCGGACCGCACGTCGGTCTCGTAGGCGTCCATCAGCACCTGATGCGCGCCCAGCACGTCACCCGCCCGCTGTGCGGCGGCCAGCGCCTCCTGATCCACCAGCAATGCCTTGGCCAGCGCCGACTCGACGTTGAGCACCGAGCGGATCTGGCCCGGGATCTTCTCCTCGATGTTGTGGCACTGGTCGAGCATGAAGTTGACGCCCGACTCGGGCCGGTGCGCGCCCGCGGCCACGATCTCCGACATGATCCGGAACAGCTGGAACGGGTCGGCCGAGCCGACGATCAGGTCGTCGTCGGCGTAGTAGCGCGAGTTGAAGTCGAACGCGCCCAGCCGGTTCTGCCGGATCAGCTGCATCACGATGAACTCGATGTTCGTTCCCGGCGCGTGGTGGCCGGTGTCCAGCACCACGGTCGCCTTCTCGCCCAGCGCCAGGCAGTGCAGCAGCGAGGTGCCCCAGTCCGGGACGTCCATGCTGTAGAAGTGCGGCTCGAAGAACTTGTACTCGAGCAGCATCCGGTGATCGTCGTCCATCGCGTCGTAGATCGTCCGCAGCGACTCGGCCAGCCGGTCCTGGCGGCCGCGCAGCGAGTCCTGCCCGGCGTAGTTGAGACCGTCCGGCAGCCAGATCTTCAGATCCGTCGAGCCCGTCTGCCGCATCACGTCCAGGCACTGCAGGTGGTGGTCGACCGCCTTGCGCCGGACCGCGGCGTCCGGGTGGCACAGCGAGCCGAGCCGGTAGTCGTCGTCCTGGAACAGGTTCGAGTTGATCGCGCCGATCCGCACACCCAGCTTGTCGGCGTGCGCCCGCAGGTCCGGCCAGTCGCCGACCAGGTCCCACGGGATGTGCAGGGAGACCCGGTTGGCCAGCCCGGTCACCCGGTTCACCTGCGCGGCGTCCGAGATCTTCTCGTACGGGTTCCGCGGCCCACCGGGACGGGTGAACACCTTGAACCGGGTGCCCGAGTTCCCGTACGCCCAGCTCGGGACCTCGATCGTGAAGCCGTCGAGTCCGTCGAGGTTCATGATGCGCTTCCTCCGTACCTACGATTGGTGAGCCCGTTCAACAGCGCGGCGAACACCAGCACCGCGCCCAGGGCGAGAAGCTGGTACTGCGAGCCCTCGTTACCGACGAAGGCGAGCAGGATGCCGGCGTTGAGCCAGACGATGAGCAGCGTGGCCAGCACCACCCCGGCGACCCGGCCGATGCCGCCGGTGATCGCCACCCCGCCGAGCACGGCGATGGTGATGGCCGGCAGGGCCATGCCGTTGCCGGAGACCCCGGCGTCCGGGCGCGCCGAGGCGAACTGGCCCACGGTCACCACGGCCACCAGACCCGAGATCAAACCCGCATAGACGTACGCCTTGAAGCGCGTGTCCTTGACCGGAAGCCCTGCCCAGCGAGCGGCGACGTCGTTGGTGCCGATCGCGTAGAGCCGCCGCCCGTAGGCCGTCCGGGCCAGCAGCACCCAGACCGCGACGACGGTCGGCAGCAGGAACGTGAAGATGCCCAGCGGGACGTCCGGGACGTACTCGCCGAACAGCGGCAGCTCCACCGACTTGCTGATGGAGAACAGCTCCTGGATCGGCCCGGTGCTGATCGGCTGCTGATCGTTGATCACGATGGCCAGCGACTTGTACGCGTAGAACGTCGCCAGCGTCGCGATCAGCGCCGGGAACCCGATGTACGACACCAGGAAGCCGTTCACCGCGCCGAGCAGCGCGCCGAACCCGGCCGTCGCCAGGATCGCCAGCCACAGCGGCCAGCCCCACTCGCCGTACGCGAAGCCGAACACCATGCCGGCCAGCGACACGATCGCCCCGACACTCAGGTCGATGCCGCCCCGGCCGGACAGGATCACCAGCATCTCCGCCAGGCCCAGCATGGCCAGCGGCACCGCGGTGATCAGCGCCGCCGACATGTAGTCGAAGTCGTACGGCGCCGTCAGGTAGCCGCCCGCGTCGTTGACGAAGAACGTCACCACGACGGCCACGATCAGAACCGCGAGCAGCGCGATCCGCTGCGTGAGAAGAATCCGGACCGCCCTGCTCACCGGTTCCTCCTCGCCCGGGCACGCAGCAGGTCGGCCCCGACCGCCACGATGATGAAGATGCCGACGAACAGGTCGGAGAGCTGCGAACGCCAGCCCAGCTGGGTCACCCCGGAGGCGACCGACTGGACCAGCAGGGCGCCGAGCAGGGTGCCGAGCACCGAGCCGCGGCCGCCCATGATGCTCGTACCGCCGATGACCACCGCGGCGATCACCGCCAGCTCCTTGCCGGCGCCGACCGACTGGTCAAGCGTCGAGGTGCCCTGCGCGATCACGAAACACGAGGCCAGGCCGACCAGCAGACCGGTCAGCACGTAGGCCAGCAGGACCCGGCGCTGCACGCGGACACCGGCCAGCCGGGCCGCCTGCGCGTCGCCGCCGATCGCGAAGAAGTGCCGGCCGCCCGCCGTGTGCCGCAGCCACCACCAGGCGGCCGCCGTGAGCAGCACGGTGATCAGGAAGGCGTGCGGGACGCCGAGGGTACGCCCGTCCGGTCCGCGGCCGAAGAACGCCAGCGTGCCGGGGATGCCGTTCACCGTCCCGGAGCCGAAGATCCGCAGGCCCAGGAACATGAACAGGTTCGCCGTACCGAAGGTGATGATGATGGCGTGCACCCGGCCGTAGGCGATCAGCACGCCGTTGACCAGGCCGAGCAGGCCGCCCGCCGCGACCGACAGCAGCACCGCCACGGCGAGGTTCACCTCGGCCCCGACCAGCGCCTTCGCGGTCAGCACGGAACAGACCATGATCGCGCCGCCGACCGAGACGTCGATGCCGCCGGTGATGATCACGATGGTCATGCCGACGCCGATCAGCGCCACCGGGGCGGTCGCCACCAGCAGCGGCTGGATCGAGCCGGCGGTCAGGAACGCCGGGGTGCTCACCGCGAGCGTGGCCCACAGCACGGCGATCACGCCGACCAGCACCACCTCCTGGCCGGTGACCGGTGACGGCAGCACCCGCTTCCTGATCTTCGCTTCCGCAACCGCGGTCATTCGCTGCCTCCCGCGGCTGCGGCCAGCAGGTCCACCTGGCTGGCGTCCGGGCCGAACTCGTCGGTCGTCGTGCCGCCGCGCACCACCTGGATGCGGTCGGCGATGCGCAGCGCCTCCGGCAGGTCCGAGGTCACCACCAGGACGGCGGTGCCCTCCTCGGCCAGCTCGGTGATCAACCGGTGGATCTCCTCCTTGGCGCCGACGTCGACACCCTGCGTGGGCTCGGCCAGCACCAGCACCCTGGGCCGCTCGACCAGCTGCCGGGCGAGGATCACCTTCTGCGCGTTGCCGCCGGACATCGCGCTGATCGGCTGGCGCTCGTGCGGCGTCTTCACCGCGAGCCGCTCGATCAACTTGAGCGCCACCGCCTTCTCCCGCGCCCGGTCCACCCAGACGCCCAGCCTGGAAAGCAGCCTGAGATGACCCGCGGAGATGTTGAACGCGATCGACTGGAACCCGAACATGCCCTCGACCTTGCGGTTCGCCGGCAGTAGAGCGATGCCCAGTCGTTGTGCGTGCTCGGGGTTCTTGATGTCGACTTGACTTGAGTTGACTAGAAGCTGTCCATGTGTAGCGCGATCAATGCCGTACACACATGCGGCGATCTCGGATACACCTGAACCGACCAGTCCGTACAGTGCGACGATCTCGCCGGCCCTGACCGTCACATCGACGTCGCGGAACTTGCCGGTGCGGCCCAGACCGCGCAGCTCCAGAGCGGCCGGTCCGTCCGGGACCTCCCGATGCGGCCGGGCGTCCGACAGTTCCTCGCCCACCATCAGGTGAGCGATCTGGCGCACGCTCAGATCCTTGATCGGGTACGTGCCGATCGTCCTGCCGTCACGCATGACCGTCACCTCGTCAGCGATCCGGAACAGCTCGTCCAGACGGTGCGAGATGTAGATGACCGCGACACCGGCGGCGGTGAGCCGCCGGACCACGTCGAAGAGCACCTCGATCTCGGCGTCGGTCAGGATCGCCGACGGCTCGTCGAGGATCAGCACCTTCGCGTCGGCGGCCAGCGCCTTGGCGATCGAGACCTGCTGCTGCTCGGCCACCGAGAGGGTGCCCACCTCGGCGGTCGCGTACCGCTCCGGGAGGCCGAGCAGCTCCAGCAGCTCGACCACCTTCGCGTTCTGCGCCGCCCAGTCGACCTTCTTGAAAGCCGATCGGATCTCCCGGCCCAGGAAGATGTTCTCCGCCACCGTCAGCTCGGGGAACAGCTGCGGCTCCTGGTAGACGGTGGCGATGCCGAGCGCGATGGCGTCGGTGGTGCTCTTGATCTCGGCCGTCACGCCCTCGAACTCGATCTGGCCCGAGTCGGCGGTCTCCGCCCCCGCCACGATCTTGATCATCGTGGACTTGCCCGCGCCGTTCTCCCCGACCAGGGCGTGCACTCTTCCCGCCCGTACCGTGAAATCGGCGTGCTGAATGGCCCGGACCGCGCCGAACCGCTTCGAGATAGCGGTCAGGCGCAGTCGGGGCGTCGTCTCGTCGGTCATCGATCAGTAGTTGAACTTGTCGACGTTCTGGTCGGTGATCGCCAGGGCCGGGCCGAGCAGCAGCATCTTGTCGGCCTCGGTGTAGGCGACCGCGGACAGCTCGCTGGACACGTTGTTCGTCGCCGCGAACGGCTTGCCCTGCGCGATCTGGGCGCCGGCCCACGCGGTCAGGTAGCCGAGGTTCTCGACGTCCCAGAGGATCGCCGCGCTCGACGACTTGTCCTGCAGGTACGGCTTCATCGCCTGCGGGGTGCCCAGGCCGACCGTGAAGACCTTGCCGATCTTGCCGGCGTCCTTGACCGCCTGCGCCACACCCGGCGCGGACGAGGTGCACTCGCCGACCAGGCCGGTCAGGTCCGGGTGCGCGTTCATCAGGTCGGTCGCCATCTGGGTGGCCTTCGCCTGGTCCTCACCGGCGTAGACCACGTCGACGATCTCCGCCTCCGGGTACTTGGTCTTGGTGTACTCCTGCTGCACCTTGATCCAGGCGTTCAGGTTCTCCGCGGTCTGGCCACAGGAGACGATCGCATACTTGCCCTTGCCGCCCATCTCCTTGAGCAGCGCGTCGGTCAGGCCCTCGCCGATGCCCTGCGCGGTGGCCTGGTTGACGAACACCTCCCGCACACTGCTCGGCGCGTCGGTGTCGGCGGTCGCCACGTGGATGCCGGCGTCCTTGGCCTGCTGGAGCAGCGGGGCCATCGAGTCCGGGTCGTTCGGGGCGACGATCAGGGCGTCGACCTTCTGCTGGATGTACGACCGGACGATGTCGGCCTGCGCGGCCGCGTCGGCCTGCGTCGGACCCTGGTAGAGCCACTCGACGTTGCCGAGCGCGGCGGCCGCCTTCTTGCCGCCCGCGTTCATCGCCTCGAAGTAGGGGACACCCTGCAACTTCGGGACGAAGGCCACCTTGTACGTTTTATCGCCGGACCCGCTGGAAGCGGCCGTGTCGGTGTCGTTCTTCTTGGTACAGCCGGACAGAGCTATGGCGGCCGTCGTGGTGAGCACGACGGCGGCGGTGAACCGAGGGCGCATGAAGCCTCCCGAAGAGGAGTTCTTGAAACGTTCTAGCTGAGGTGTGACTCACGTTACGAGGCAGTTAGGGCAGGGTCAAGAGTTGATTCTCCGGGTGCCCTTGATTTCCACTTCGAGTAGGCCAATTGCCCCATGGTGTCTAGTGAGACGTTTCAAGGCTTGCTCTCGACTGAACTCCTACGTGCCTTCCCGGTCGCCGGCGTGCCGTCCGCCGTCTTTCCCGCATCGGCCCGCCCGGCGGTACGGCGCCCTCCTCGGCGGGTCCGTGTCCGGGCGTCCCGCCGCTCCGCCCGAGTCCCTCCAGCCACCCGGTTGCGGCCGCGTGGCGTACGGCTGTTCCGCCCGTGTCCTTCCGGTCCGCCGGTTGCGGCCGCGTGGCGTACGGCTGTTCCGCCCGTGTCCTTCCGGTCCGCCGGTTGCGGCCGCGTGGCGTACGGCTGTTCCGCCCGTGTCCTTCCGGTCCGCCGGTTGCGGCCGCGTGGCGTACGGCTGTTCCGCCCGTGTCCTTCCGGTCCGCCGGTTGCGGCCGCGTGGCGTACGGCTGTTCCGCCCGCATCCCTGCCCAGGTGCCGTGTTCGGCCTCAGCGTGTTCGGTGCGGCGTCCTTGTAGTCACCGCCGATTGGCGGGTCGGCGTATCCGGCCGTTTCGCCCGCGTCTACCCGATCGCCGTGTCGTTGCTGTTTAAGCGGATCTTTCCGTTGAGGCCCGGCCGGCGGGTCGCCGCCCAGCGGTGCTTCGGTGGTGGCCGTCCGCTCATGGCTGGGCACTCAGAGAAAGCCGGCTGATCTGCCATTCGTGCCGGTCCGCATGATGGGAACAGTCGGCTCGCACCCGGCTGGCAAATTCCGCACGCTGGCAGATCGGCCACCTACGGGGCCTTACCGTGTTGCGACGAGTCCCGCCGTGAAGCGGTGGCCTTGCCGATCTGCGGTGGCCTTGCCGTGAAGCGGCGGCCTTGCCGGGGTGCGGCGGCCTTGCCGGGGTGCGGCGGCCTTGCCGGGGTGCGGCGGCCCTGCCGGGAAGTGGTGGGCTTGCCGAGATACGACGGGTCTCATCATGACGAGACGGGGGTCCCGCCGTGGTGCGGCGGGGCCCCGTCAACGAACGATCAGCGGAGTCTTCGGATGACCGCCACGGCGATTGCGGCAACCACCAGACCTACGCCGATCCAGACGTAGCGCTTCCGCTTCTCGGGCATCCGGTCCGGCATCGTGCCGATCGCCGACGAAGCGCGTTCGCGCATGGTGCCGATCGCCTCGGAAGCACGCCCGGGCAGAGTGCCGATCGCGGTGGTGGCGCGCTCCGCCGCATCAGCGGCGCTCTCGGCGAGGTGGGTCCGGGTCTCCGCCGTGGCCTGCCGCATCCGGCCGTGCTTGGCTGGATCAGCCGCCCGATGATGGCCGTGATCCTGCCCGGATTTGCCGGTCAGGGAGCCCATCACGTCGCCCGCTGCCTCCTTGAGCCGGGTCGGTTCGGCTTTCGAAGCCAGGTTGCCCGCCGACTCCGCCAGCCGGCTGCCCTTATCCGCGACCGTCGCGGCGATCTGTCCGCTCTTCTCGGCCACGGTGTCGGAGACCTTCCCGCTCTTCTCCGCCACGGTGTCAGCGATCTGCCCGCTCTTCTCGGCCGCGGCCTGCTTGATCCTCCCAGGCACGTCCAACTTCGCGACCAGGGCCGCCGCCGTCTCGCCCAGTTCGGCCCTGGTCTGCTCGATCTCGGCGCGCAGTGCGTCGGCCCGCTCCGAGGCGTCCCCACCCTCACCGTTGCGGACTCGCTCGGCCGCGGCGTGCACTTCCTCGTTCCGCTTGTCCTTCCGGGCTGCGTCTGTGGTGGTCGAGGTCTGGTCGGGCTTGTCCTTCCGTTCCGCGTGGGCGCTGGCCGGTGGCTCGCCCCGCTGCTGCGTGCTCACCGTCCTCGATGTCGCGATGTGCTCAGCCGTCTCCACGTCATGCGCAGACCGGGTGGCCGCCGACTGCGTTCCAGGCGCGCTGGCGCTCATATCCGTGACGCGGGCTTCGGCGGGGCTTTCCGTGCCCGGTGCAGTGTTGGAAGCAGTTCCCGTACCGGACATGGCGACGCTCCCAACTGCGCCCGCCGTTGCCGTCGAGCCCGGCGTGGGCACGCTCGCCCGGCCCGTCGCCCGCTCATTGGCCGCCTCGGGCGAGCCGGTGCCCGGCCTCGAGTGACCACTCGCGACGACGCTCGACGGCGTCGGCCTGGCCGTCGCACCGGTGTCCGACGCCGTTGCCGATTCGCCCGCGCCCATCGGTGAGGTGGACCTGGGTGCTTTCGTGTCCGACGTTGTTGCCGGCCGACCGGCCCTGGAGCCTGATGGCGGTGTTGGTTTGGTCGATGTGCTGGTGCCTGTTGTCGACGGGCTGCCGGTCCCGGAGCTTGCCGGTGGTGTGGGTTTGGCCGCCGGGCTCGTTCCCTTTGGCGATGGGCTACCGGACTCCGAGCCGGGCGCTGTGGGTTTGGGCCCTGGAGTGCCGCTCGTCGTTGTGCCCTCTTTGCCTGTTTTTGTAGTGGGCAGGCCCGGTTTAGGTGTGGCAGAGGCGCCCGAGTGAATCGGCGTGGTTGAAGCCGACTTTTGCGTTCCCGGCCTGCCCGCGTGCTCTCCGCCGGTGGCCGGCGGAGGAGTGTCGGGTGTTTCCGTGCCGCCGTACTGTCCCGAATCGCTGCCCGGCTGCCCGGCACCCGCTGGTGGAGTGGGCTCAGCCGCCGCGCCGGTGGGCGACGATCGATGCCCCGAGGTGGCTGCGGTCGGCGGCGTCGGTTTGGGTGTGCCGGCATTGCGTGGAGATTCCGTGTGGCTGGGCGGGATGCTCGCCGGCGGCGGTGTGGGTTTGGGCGTCCCCGGACCACCGGAACGCGCGGTACCTCCACCCGCCGATGAGGCGCCCCCCGCGGACGACGCGTTTCCCGCGGCCTCTCCCACGGTCCCGGCGGCGCCGGTGGTTACCGTGCTGCGTGAGGCCGGTCCCGGAGTCACGGTGCTGTGTGAACTCTGCTCCGTTGCCATGGTGTTGTGCGAACCCGACGCCGAGGATGCGGTGCCGTGGGCACCCGTTGTGGGTGTCGGGCTGCTGTGCGCACCCGTTGTGGGTGTCGGGCTGCTGTGTGTCCCGGGTCCGGGTGTCGGTTTGCTTTGTGCGCCTGATCCGGGTTTCGGTTTGCTGTGTGCGGCCGGGACGTTCTTGGCGCCAGCCCGATCACTCCGCAGACCGCTGGTCGGCTTGTTTGTCTCCGACCTGCTCACCGGGGTCGCCCCCGAATGTCCGGTCACATCACCCGTGTTGGGCTTACGGCTGCCGGCCGGTGTGGCCGTGGACGCCTTACCCGCGTCGCCCGTCGGGGCGGCGTTGTCGGGTGCCCGGCTCGATGCTGGTGGGCCCGGCTTGGGCCGGTTGTGGCCGGCGGAGGACCGGCGTGCCTCTGCGCGGTTGCCGTTGGAGGCGTTCATGCGTGCGTCCCACGCCGGGCAGCCGACATGAACTCGTTCACGTCCTTGCGGCCGCTGGCGAGCGCCGCGTCAGGAATCGGCGGCACCGCCTCTCGTATCTCCCGTCTGCCGGCGATCGCCGTGATCCCGGCGGCGCAGAGCAGAATGGCCGTCACGGTCAGGGCGGCCGCCCACATCGGCATGACCAGCGACAGGGCCGCAACAGCGGTGAACAGCAGGGCGCCCATCCCGTACAGCGCGATCACCCCGGCTCCGCCGAGCAGACCCGCGCCCTTTCCGGCCTTCTTGCCCTTCTCGACCATCTCCATCCGGGCGAGTGCCAGTTCGTCCCGAGCCAGGGTGGTCACCTGCTCACTGAGCTGACTGACCAACTCCGCAGTCGATTGGTCGATTCGTGGGTCTGTGTGGGTCATCGTCCCCCTCCGTCCTGCACGGTTCTCCGTGACAGGCGTACCCCGGCTAATGCTGACTAATCGCCCTTGCTGCCTCCCGAAATGCCAGAAAAGTGATGAACCGTCGGATTGGCGGCGCATGCTGGATTCTCGGCGGTTGCCGGTGGGCCCACCTGGAGAATGCGACCGGCCCGCCGCGATGCCGATCTCTGTTAGGTCGCAGACGCTTCCGTTCAGAACCGAGCCGGAGAGCGCGGACCTGTCCCCGCCCTGCCGAGGTCTTCCGCCACTCCGAGTTTGCCGGGGTTCCGAACCGCGGAGGCGAAGGGCCAACTCACCTGGCTGGGACCACCAGGCCGGTTTCGTAGGCGACGATGACGAGCTGGGCTCGGTCACGCGCCTGTAGCTTGGCGAGCAGCCGCCCGATGTGGGTCTTGACCGTGGCGAGGCTGAGCTGCAGGTGTGACGCGATCTCCAGGTTGGAGAGGCCGCTGCCGACCAGAAACAGCACCTCACATTCGCGATCGGTGACGTTCTCCAGGTCGGTGGAGGGCCGTCCGGCCGGCTCGGGCAGATCGGCGAAGTGCGCGATCAGCCTCCGGGTGATCGCCGGCGCGAGTAGCGCGTCGCCGTCGGCGACCACCCGGACAGCAGTGATCAGGTCGGCCGGCACCACATCCTTGAGAAGGAAGCCACTGGCACCGGCCCGCAATGCGGCGAAGACGTACTCGTCGTAGTCGAACGTGGTGAGGATGAGGACCCTGGTCTCCGGGTTGGCGGCCGAACCGCAGATCCGGCGGGTGGCCTCGATCCCGTCCATGTCCGGCATGCGAATATCCATCAGGATGACATCCGGCTTCTCCTGCCGTGCCAGCGTGACCGCCTCCACTCCGGTGCCGGCCTCGCCGACCACCACCAGGTCGGGCGCGGTGTCGAGGAGCAGCCGAAAGCTGGCCCGCAGTAGCGCCTGGTCGTCGACGATCAGCACCCGGATCGGCGGCCCCGGGGCGGTCATGACGGTGATCCGTACGGCAGGGTCGCGACGACGGCGTAACCGCCCCCGGGACGCGGGCCGGCGCTGAACGTGCCGCCATGGGCCGCGACGCGTTCCCGCATCCCGGCGAGGCCCGTCCCGCCGACCGCCGGAGCGGGATGCCGTCTGCCGTCGTCGGTGACCTCGATCCGCAGGTGGTCGACGGCACCCAGGACGTCGACCCGGCACGTCGCCGGGGCGGCATGCCGGACCACGTTGGTCAGCGACTCCTGGACGATGCGGTAGGCGGCCAGCGCGACCGGCTCGGGAAGGTCCCGGCTTCCGTGGACGTCCAGGTCCACCGCCACCCCGGCAGCCTGGGCCCGGTCGGCGAGCCCGGTGAGGTCCCGCAGAGTCGGGGCCACGTCGTACACCGGCTCGGTCCGCAACGCGCCGACCGTCCGCCGTAACTCGGCAAGCGCGCTCCGGCTCGCCGACTCGATCACCTCGAGGGCGGCGAGCGCCTCCTCCGGCCGCTGCCGGGCGACATGGTTGGCGACGCCCGCCTTCACCGCGATCAGGCTCAGGCTGTGCCCGACCGCGTCGTGCATCTCCCGGGCGATCCGCAGTCTTTCCTCGGCGACCGCCCGGGCGGTCGCCTGCGCGGCTGTCAGCTCGGAGTGGCGTCGCCGCTCCCGCAGCGTCCATCCGACAGCCCAGCTGGCGCCACACACCAGCGTGGTGAACGCCGTCCCGGCGAGCCCGGGACCCTCCGGTGTCCGGGTTCCATACCAACTTCCGAACACCACACCGCAGAGCAACAGCGCCGACGCGCCCAGGGCCGTCCGCTGCCCTCGCGAACCGGCCACATGGCGGCCGACGTTGTAGAGCGCGGCGCCGACGGCGAGCAGCGGAGCGGGCGAGGCGTAATCCGGGATGATCACGGTGCCCAGGAGCGCGGCCGTGGCTACCGCGACGGCGACGGCCACCGAGACCGGCCACCGGCGCCGCACGGCGAGCGGCGCGCTGATCAAGGCCGCCGTGACCACGGCCAGCCAGCCCGGTTCTGCCAGCCGGTCCGCTGGGGTCTCCGCCGCCGCATACCAGCACAGCACACCGGCACCGGCGGCGAGTGAGAGATCCGCGGCCAAACGCGCCACCGGACCGGGGCGCAGTGTCAGGAACGACGAAGCGGGCACGGAGCGAGCGTAGCCATCGACGTCGCCGGAGCGCGTCGGTCCACAGTCGGTCAGACCCTGGTATGACCTGGCGCTTCACGCCCACCCGTGGTCGGACGCCGCAAATCGGCCCACGGCCCGACGACTTCCGCGCACCGAACCGCGAACCTCGATTCCAGCACCGCGACCCGAGGAGAGGGCATGACAGTCCGGTTGGATGACGTGGGCAAGACGTATGACGGCGGCGCCGGCCCGGTGACCGCGCTGGACGGGGTGACCGCCACTTTCGACGAGGGCACCTTCACCGCGGTGATGGGGCCGTCGGGCTCCGGCAAGTCGACCCTTCTGCACTGTGCGGCCGGGCTGGAGCCGCCCACATCGGGAGCGGTGACGATCGCCGGGACGCGTCTGGGAGAGCTGGACGAGACCGCGCTGACCAGGCTGCGACGGGACCGGGTCGGCTTCGTCTTTCAGGATTTCAATCTGGTGTCCTCGCTGACCGCCGCACAGAACGTTGCTTTGCCACTACGGCTCGCCGGACGGCGGGCCGACAGCGAACGGGTGCGGGCGGCCCTCGCCGAGGTCGGGCTGGAGGACCGGATCGGGCACCGCCCGCGCGAGCTCTCCGGAGGCCAGCAGCAGCGGGTTGCGATCGCCCGGGCCCTGTTCACCAGGCCGGCGGTGCTGTTCGCCGATGAGCCGACCGGCGCTCTCGACAACCGCACCTCACATCAGGTCCTGACGCTGCTGCGTGAGCTGGTCGACCGGCACGGGCGCACGGTGGTCATGGTGACCCACGATCCGGTGTCGGCCGCTGTCGCCGATCGGGTGGTGCTCCTGGTGGACGGGCGGATCACCGACGAGTTGACGGGCGTGGACGCGGCCGGTGTCGCGGACCGGATGACCGCGCTGGAGCGGTCGTGCTGACCCGGGGCCGGGCCGGCACATTCGTCGCGGTTCTGATCGGCACGTTCATCGTCACCACGTTCCTGCTGCTGCTGACGTCAGGCCGGCCACGAGTTCCGGATCGCTTCGCCGGATCCGCTGCCGTGGTGCAGAGTCCGGCGCCGGACAACCGGCCCGACGAGTTCGCCGAGCCGGTGCCCTGGCCGGCCGAAACCGTGGCGTCGCTGGCGGAGCGCCTCCGTGCGGTGCCCGGAGTCACCGGTGTGACCGTCGACCGTGACTTCTACGCGCAGCCGGTGCTCGACGGGCGCGCGGTCGCCGACAGCATCCACGGGCACGCCTGGCACGGGACGGACCAGGCCGGGGCCGTCGTCGACCGAGGACTGGGTGTCGCGGTCGGCGATTCGGTGACCCTGCTGACCGGGGCCGGTCCGGAGCAGTGGCTGGTCACCGGGCACACCGACTGGCCGGGCGTCCATCTGCCGGAGGCGGCGGCGGGTCGCTTGGCACCGGGGGTCCGGGCGATCAGCGTCGAGGGAACCGCGGATCCGGTGGCGCTCCAGGCCGTGGTCGGTGCCGACGGGACCGTGCTGACCGGCGACGAGCGAGGGCTCGCCGAGCCGCGATCCGACGCCCGGACTCGCTGGATCGGCATGCAGATCCTCACCGCGACCGCCGCGGTCGCGGGGTTCGCGTGTGTGTTCCTGGTGGCGTCTACGTCCGCCTACGAGGTGAACCAGCGCCGGCGCGAGATCGGCTTGCTTCGAGCGGTGGGCGCCACCCCGAGGCAGGTCCGCGCCATGCTCTACCGGTCGGCACTGATGCTCGGTGTCGTGGCGTCAGCGGTGGGTGTGCTTCTGGGATCGCTCGCCGCCGTGCCACTGGCCGCCGTACTGGTGGCGGTTGGTCTGGAGCCGGCCGGATACACGGTGCGCTGGGACCTGGGAGTGCTTGCCGCAGCACTCGCCGTCGGCCCGCTGCTGTCGCTGGCCGGCACCATGACCGCGGCGCGCCGCGTGTCACGGGTCGGCCCGATGGAGGCACTGCGGGTCGCCGAACTGGAGCAACGCGCGATGAGCCGCGTGCGCTGGGTGTTCGGGTCGGTCGCCGGCGCCGCCGCGGTCACCGCCGGCGTCGCGGCGGCGGCCTCCGGTGACATGCGGGAGTTCGGGACGTACGCCCTGCTCGGCGCGATGGCGTTGATCGCGGCGTTCGCGCTGCTCGCACCGGCCGTGGTGCCCGCGTTGATCCGGGTGCTGCTCGCACCGCTCTCGGGGGTCGTCACCACCCTGGCGCGGGAGAGCGCCCGGACCGCCGTGCGGCGCACCGCATCGACGGCCGCGCCCGTGCTGTTCACGGTGGCGTTCGCGGTCTTCGTCACGGGCACGGTCCAGACCTCGAACGCCGCCTTCGACTCAGAGCGCGCGGCCACAGTCCCGGCGGGACAGATCCTGGTTCCGGACGGCACTCCCGGCCTACACGACGGTGTCGCGCCCGACGCTCCACTCGACACCACCGCCTACCTCGGCCGGCGTGCCGTGACCGTCATCGGCGATGAGCGGGTCGCCCAGGGGACCGCCCTGGTCGCGGGGACGGAGACCGAGCGGGTCGCCTCGGTTCCCGGCCAGGTCATCGTGACGTTCGACGACGGATCAACCGAGACACTGCGGGTGACCGGGACAGCACCGGCAGGCCCGTTCGCCTCCGGATTGATCGTGGCTCGCGACACGGTCCGGAAGCACGACCCGTCAGCGCTCGCTCCCGCGGCCTACCCGGCGCCGGACAGCACGCCCGATCCCGGGGCCCGGAAGACGGCGCCGGCCGATCTGGCCCGCCAGATCGAGGCCGAGGACGACCGGCTGATCGGCGTCTTCACCCTTCTGCTGCTTGCCGTCTCGGCCGGTGCCGGGGCGATCACCGTGGCCAACACGCTGCTCATGACGGCCCGCCACCGGCGTTCCGACTATCGGGCGCTTCGGTTGGCCGGCGCGACCCGCGGCCAGGTTCTCCGGCTGGTGGCCCTGGAGACCACCTTGGCCGTGGCGATCGGCTCCCTGCTGGGCGGCACCGCGGGTTTGATCGCGATCGCCGGTTCGGCGCGTTCCCTCAGCGCCCAGACCGGCCAGGACGTGCCGGTCCTGGTGTCGTGGCCGGTGCTTGCCGCGACCGTGCTGACGTGTCTGCTTCTCGCTGTGGGCGCCGCCACGATCCCGGCCGCCCGCCTGGTCCGCCGCCAATCGTCGGCAGGCCTGGCGACCTGACGAGTGACGCGTGGTGCCGGCGGCCAGCCGGAGCATTGGAAAGGAGTACCCCGAGATGGCCCTGGTAACGGGTCGGCGTCAAGAGGGGCGGCGCAGCGGGAGGGTTGTGCTGGGCCGGACAGAGAAGGACCGGGCGGGAGGACGGTGGTGCGGGTCCGGTGCAGCACCAGTCCGTTTTGAGGGCGAAGGCATGTCCGATGTGCTGCATGGAGCGAATGGGGGGCTCGCATCACGGGTGCGCCTGGCGGGTATAACGGTGCGCATGCCTGATGCGCCCGTGCTCCTCGCCGGACGGTACCGACTAGGCGAAAGCCTAGGCCGCGGAGGAATGGGGCAGGTGTGGCTCGCCCGGGACGAGACCCTGCAGCGGGACGTCGCGATCAAGGAGATCGACCAGCCGCTCGGTGGGGACGGCGCGAGTTCCGCTCGGCGCACGCTCCGGGAGGCGCGCGCGGCGGCCCGGATCAGTCACCCCAACGTCGTCCAGGTGTACGACGTGCTGCAACTCGACGACCGCACCTGGATCGTCATGGAGTACGTGCCGTCACGGTCGCTGCGGGAGGAGATCGCCGAGCAGGGGCGGCTGGATCCGTACCGGGTGGCGAGGATCGGCCTGGACCTTCTCGCCGCCCTGCGTACCGCACACCGGCTCGGTGTGGAGCATCGCGACGTGAAACCGGCGAACGTGCTGCTCGCCGACAACGGACGGGTGCTGCTCACCGACTTCGGCATCGCGGCCGTCGACGACGACGGAGTGATCAGCCGTTCCGACATCCTGGTCGGTTCGCCGCAGTTCATGGCCCCGGAGCGGGCGCAGAGCGTCGCCAGCGGCCGGGAGGCCGATCTGTGGTCGCTCGGCGCGACGCTGTACGCGGCCATCGAGGGCCACGCGCCCTATCAGCGAGGTTCCACCATGGCAACCCTCGCCGCCCTGGCCACCGAGGAGCCTGACCCGTCGAAGCACGCCGGTCCGCTTCGGCCGCTGCTCGATGGTCTGCTCAGGAAGAATCCGGCCATCCGCCTCACCGCGGAGGACGCCGAAAGCCTTCTCCGCACCATCCTCGCCAATCTGTCGCCGGAGAGCAGCCGTGGCGTGGCCGGACCGATCCGGCGGGCCACCGGCAGAGTTCCCCACCCACGGGCCGAGAGCGATCCACTGCCGGCCGCAGGCGCGGTCGGCGCTACCGGAGACGGTGAGCCCGCCGGCGGTCGGGCGTCCGTGGCCGCCACCGGACCGCATCGCGGGGCGGTACCGGCGGCCGGGCAACCTGCCGCGGTCGCGGGTGAAGGCGGCACCGCGGGGTCGAACGTCGTCCAGGCTCCGGTGGTTGTGGACGAGGGCGGTGCGGCGGCGTCAGATGTCGCCCACAATTCGGCGGTCGAGGCAGGAGCCACCGCCGGTGACGCTCAGGCATCCGAGGACAAGGCACTGTCCGACGAGGGCGCCATCGTCGTGGGCCTGAGCGCAGCAGTTGCGGGCGGCACCAACGAGGACGGCAGGTCGGGGGATGCTGCGAGGTCAGGGCTTGACGCGGCGCTCGATGTGGATGGCGGGTCGGGGGACGCTGCGGGGTCAGAGCTTGACGCGGCGCTCGATGTGGGCGGCGGGCTGGGGGACGCTACGGGGTTGAGGCACGAGGCGGCGCTCGATGTGGGCGGCCGATCGATGGACGCTGCGGGAAAGGGTGCCCGAGAGCCTGACACGGTGGTAGACGGAGCCCCGCCCGGTGGCGGCGCGGGCGATGGCGGCGCGCCCGGTGGCGGCGCGGGCGATGGGTCCGGCGCTGCGGAGACCCCCACCAGGGTCGATGGCAAGCCGGTGGGTGGGGCGAGCCGTGTGGGCGGTGGCGTGTCCCGAGGGGTGGCGACATTCCAGGGCGCGGCCGGTCGTGGCGAGCATTCGACGGTTCGGACGGCGCCCGGCCGGCCTCGTCGCCTGATTCTGGTGGCCGCGGCGATCGTCGTGGTCCTTCTGACTGGGGGGATCTGGCTCATCACCGGCCGGGGCGGCGGAACCCCGGCGTCGGACGAGAAGGAGGCGGGCGCTACCGCTACGGCGGGCACCCCGAAAGCGACTCCGTCGCGGGCCCCGGAGAGCGCGCCGGCCACACAGAACGCTCAGGCGCCGTCACCATCGCCGTCGCCGGAGGGGGACGGGCGACCGGTGCTGCCGGCCGGCTGGGAGCTGTACACGGACAGGACAGGTTTCTCGCTGTACGTGCCGAAAGGCTGGAGGCGGACGAAGGAGGGCACGATCGTCTACTTCCGTGGGGACGGCAAGGTTCTCGGCATCGATCAGACGAACAAGCCTCGGTCGAACCCGGTGGCCGACTGGCGTGAGCAGGCCCGGAACCGGGTGTCGGGAGGCGACTTCCCGGGTTACCGGGAGGTGAAGATCGCGGCGGTGGACTACTTCCGGAAGGCCGCCGACTGGGAGTTCACCTTCAACCGTGGCGGTGCCCGCCAGCATGTCAACAACCGCGGCACGGTGGTACGTGATGACAAGGCCTACGGCTTCTACTGGCAGACCCGCGACGACGTCTGGGACGAGTCCCGCAAGGATCTCCAGCTGGTGTTCGACAGTTTCCAGCCGGCGCGGTGACCGGCTGGGCGCGGGGACTGGCTGGGCGCGGGGACTGGCTGGGCGCGGGGACTGGCTGGGCGCGGGGACTGGCTGGGCGCGGTGACTGGCTGGGCGCGGTGACTGGCTGGGCGCGGTGACCGGAACGGGATGGCGAGGGTCAACGGGGGATCGGCCGGGCTGCCGCCCGAGCGGCTCTGGCCAAATGGTCCGCCACCGCCGCGTGGTCTTCGGTGATCAGCCCGACGGTCAGCCGGAGGTGCGGCGTCATGCCCGGCCCGACCGCGAAGGCGGTGCCCGCGGCGGCCCCGATTCCGGCGCTGGCCAGGCTCAGCAACGCGGCCTGCTCGTCGGCGACCGGCAGCCAGATGTTGAGGCCCTCGCCGGGCGGCAGTTCGATGCCCGACGCCGCTAGGCCGGTGGTGATCAGGCACCGCCGTCGGGCGTACTCGTCCCGGGCGGCGCGTACGGCCGCGATCGACGCCGGGTCGGTGAGCAGGCTGAGCAGGAGGTGTTGCAGGAGCCGGCTGGTCCACCCCTGGCCGAGCAGCCGCCGCTCCAGGATCGGGTCGAGGACGGTGGCCGGCCCGCTCACCGCCGCGAGCCGCAGGTCGGGCCCGTGCGACTTGGAGAAACTGCGCACGTGCACGGTCTGCCGGGGCAGTCTGGCCCCCATCGACAGGAGCGGCCCGGATGCCAGGTCACCGGCGGAATCGTCCTCCACCACGTACACCTCGGGGTGTTGAGCGAGAACCTCGGCGAGTGCGCCGGCCCGCGAGGGTGACCACGACGCGCCGGTGGGGTTGAGGGCCCGCGGTTGCAGGAAGACGGCGGCGGGCCGCCGGGCCAGGCCCGCGGCGAGCTGGTCCGGCAGCATGCCGGAGCCGTCGGTGCCGACGCCGGCCACTGTCACGCCGAGCGTTTCGAGCAGGTCGAGCAGCGGGGGGAAGCAGGGGTTCTCGACGAGGGCCAGGTCGCCGAGCCGCAGCAGCGCGGAGGCCACGTGGTCGATGGCGTCCATCGCCCCGTCGAAGATCGCGAGACGTTCGGCGGGGTACGGCCACCGCTCCCGCAGCAGCGCGCCCAGCTCGGGCAGAACCGGCTCGTCGAGGTAGCTGGTCGGCGCCGGGGACAGTCCGTGCAGCGCGGGGATCGGGGGCAGGAGCCGTGGATCAGGCACCCCGGTCGACAGGTCGAGCCCGAATCCGGTGGTCTGCCGCAGGGCGGCCCGGTAGCGCCCGGGCCCACCGGCGCCGGGGGTGGCGACGATCGTGCCGCGCCGTCCGTCGGTGCGGATGGTGCCGGCCCGTCGCAGCAGCTGCCATGCCGCGTTGACCGTGCTGGGGGAGAGGTGCAGCTCGGCCGCGACCGAGCGCACGGGCGGCAGTTTCGTGCCTCCGGTGAGGGCGCCTTCGCCGACGGCGCGGCTCACCGCCTCGGCGAGACCGCGTGCGCCGGGTTCGGCCAACCGCTCCATGACGGCCTGGTAGAACACTTTGTGACAGTACAACCGGAGCATTGTTCGGTCTAGTGCCGTCACATAATCTCGGCGGCATGATTCACATTGCGCACTGGATCGGCGGCGCGGAGCGTGCCGGCGAGTCCGGCCGGTTCGGCCCGGTTTTCAATCCCGCCACCGGCGAGCAGATCGCTCAGGTCGATCTGGCTTCGGCCGCCGAGGTCGCGGGCGCCGTCGCCAGCGCCAAGGAGGCCGCGAAGGCGTGGCGGGAGGCGAGCCTCTCCAAGCGCTCGGCGGTGCTGTTCAAGTTCCGCGAGCTGCTGGCCGCCCGCACCGGCGAGCTGGCCGCGATCATCACCCGCGAGCACGGCAAGGTGCTCGCGGACGCGGCCGGCGAGGTGGCCCGCGGCCTGGAGAACGTCGAGTTCGCCACCGGCGTCCCGCACCTCATGAAGGGCGGCTTCTCCGAGCAGGCCGCCACCGGGGTGGACGTCTACTCGATCCGCCAGCCGCTCGGTGTGGTCGCCGGCATCACCCCGTTCAACTTCCCGGCCATGGTCCCGCTGTGGATGTGCGCCACCGCGATCGCCTCGGGCAACGCCTTCGTGCTCAAGCCCAGTGAGAAGGACCCGTCGGCGGCGAACTGGCTGGCCGCGCTCTGGGCCGAGGCCGGTCTGCCGGAGGGTGTCTTCACCGTCGTGCACGGTGACAAGGAGGCGGTCGACGCGCTGCTCACGCACCCGGACGTCGCCGCGGTGAGCTTCGTCGGCTCGACGCCGATCGCGAAGTACATCTACGAGACCGGTACGGCGCACGGCAAGCGGGTGCAGGCCCTGGGCGGCGCGAAGAACCACATGATCGTCCTGCCGGACGCCGAGCTGGACGCGGCCGCCGACGCGGCGATCAGCGCGGGGTACGGCGCGGCCGGCGAGCGCTGCATGGCGATCTCGGTGGTGGTGGCGGTCGGCGAGATCGCGGATCCGCTGGTCGAGGCCATCAGAGCCCGCCTGCCGAAGGTCAGGATCGGTGACGGCGCCGATCCGAACTCGGAGATGGGCCCGCTGATCAGCGCCCAGCACCGGGACAAGGTCGCGGGCTACATCGCGGCCGGCGAGGAGGCCGGCGCGACGGTGATCACGGATGGCCGCAAAGCGGACAATCTTCCCGAGGGGGGCTTCTTCCTGGGCGCCACCCTGCTCGACGACGTCACCCCGGAGATGACCGTCTACACCGACGAGATCTTCGGCCCGGTGCTGAGCATCGTCCGCGTGGACACCTACGCCGAGGCCGTCCAGCTGGTAAACGACAACGAGTACGGCAACGGCACCGCCATCTTCACCCGGGACGGCGGCGCGGCCCGGCGGTTCCAGTTCGAGGTGAACGCCGGCATGGTCGGCGTGAACGTGCCGATCCCGGTCCCGGTCGCCTACTACTCGTTCGGCGGCTGGAAGGCGTCGCTGTTCGGCGACACCCACATGTACGGCCCGGACGGCATCCACTTCTTCACCCGCGGCAAGGTCGTCACCTCCCGCTGGCCCGACCCGGGGACCTCGTCCGTCGACCTCGGCTTCCCGCAGACCCGTTGAGGATGATCCTGTGACATCTGAATCCCAGGTGCGCGCCGATGACCGCGCCCACGTCTTCCATTCCTGGTCCGCGCAGGGCCTGATCGACCCGCTGCCTGTCGAAAGAGCATCGGGCAGTCACTTCTGGGATTACTCAGGCCGCAAATATCTGGACTTTTCGTCTCAGCTCGTCAATATCAACATTGGGCACCAGCATCCGCGCCTCATCGAGGCGATCCAGGAACAGGCCGCCAGACTCGCCACCATTGCGCCCGCCTTCGCCAATGACAAACGCGGCGAAGCGGCCCGGATGATCGCCGAGATCGCCCCCGCCGACCTGAACAAGGTGTTCTTCACCAACGGCGGCGCCGAGGCCAACGAGAACGCCATCCGGATGGCCCGGCTGCACACCGGCCGGCACAAGGTGCTCTCCACCTACCGCAGCTACCACGGCTCCACGGCCACCGCGATCACCGCCACCGGCGACCCGCGGCGCTGGCCGAACGAGCCGGTCGCGATCGGGGTCGTACATTTCTGGGGTCCCTATCCCTACCGGTCGCCGTTCCACTCGGAGAGCCCGGAGCAGGAGACCCGGCGCGCGTTGCAGCACCTGCGCGACACCATCGTCTTCGAGGGCCCGGCCACCGTCGCCGCGATCCTGCTGGAGACCGTGGTCGGCACCAACGGCATCCTGGTGCCGCCACCCGGGTACCTGGCCGGCGTCCGGGAGATCTGCGACGAGTTCGGCATCGTGTTTATCGCCGACGAGGTGATGGCGGGCTTCGGCCGGTGCGGCGAGTGGTTCGCGGTCGACCGGTGGGGCGTCGCACCCGACCTGATCACCTTCGCCAAGGGGGTCAACTCCGGCTACCTGCCGCTGGGCGGTGTGGTGATCTCCGACGAGATCGCCGAGACGTTCCGGGAGCGGCCGTTCCCGGGTGGACTCACCTACTCCGGGCACCCGCTGGCCTGCGCGTCCGCGGTGGCCAGCATGCAGATCTTCAAGGAGGAGGGGATCGTCGAGCACGCCCGCGCGCTCGGCGACGACATCATCGGCCCTTCTCTGCACAGGATCGCCGAGAAGCACCCGAGCGTGGGCGAGGTGCGCGGTCTGGGGGTCTTCTGGGCCATCGAGCTGGTGCGTGACAGGACCACCAGGGAGCCGCTGGTACCCTTCAACGCCGCCGGGCCGGCCGCCGCGCCGATGAACGCGGTCGCCGCGGCCTGTAAGGAACGGGGGCTCTGGCCCTTCGTCCACTTCAACCGGCTCCACGTCGTGCCGCCGTGCACGATCACCGCGGAGGAGCTGCGCGAGGGGCTGGCGATCCTCGACGAGGCCCTCACCGTGGCCGACGAATACAGCGCCTAAAAAACCGGATTGCGTCGTTGGAACGGGATCGGAGGTTCTGATTCCGTTTCAGCTCTGGAAATTACTTCGGATTCCCTTGCTAGCTCACTCGCCGGTGTGACAAGGTCCCTCCAGTCCGGGTGAGATCGCCCCTTCACCGGAAGGCCTGAATCCCTGTGAGCACCCCTTTTCCCGTGCTGCGCAACTTCGTCGCCGGGGCCTACACCGACGCCGAGGACGGTGTCACGTCCCCGGTGATCGACCCCAGCACGGGGGAAATCTACGCACAGGCCCCGGTCTCCTCGCCGCGGGATGTCGAGAAGGCGGTGGCGGCCGCCGAGTCGGGCTTCGAGACGTGGCGGGACAGCACCCCGGCCGAGCGGCAGCGGGCGCTCCTGAGGATCGCCGACGCGATCGAGGCGCGGTCCGAGGAGATCATCGCGGCCGAGGTCCGCAACACCGGCAAGCCGGTGACGGCGACCCGCGCCGAGGAGATGGGCCCGCTTTTGGACGAGCTGCGTTTCTTCGCCGGCGCGGCGCGCGTCCTGGAAGGGAAGTCCGCGGGGGAGTACCTGCGGGACCACACCTCCTTCGTTCGCCGTGAGCCGATCGGCGTCTGCGCACAGATCACCCCGTGGAACTATCCGATGGTGATGGCCGTGTGGAAGTTCGCCCCCGCGATCGCGGCCGGCAACTCCGTGGTGCTCAAGCCGTCGGACACGACCCCGGTGAGCACGCTGCTGCTGGCCGAGGTCGCCGGTGAGTTCCTGCCGCCGGGCGTGCTCAACGTGGTCTGCGGCGACCGCGACACCGGCCGCGCCCTGGTCACCCACCCGGCCCCGCGGTTCGTGTCGATCACCGGCTCCACCCGGGCCGGCATGGAGGTGGCCGCCGCGGCCGCGCCCGACCTGAAGCGGGTCCACCTGGAGCTCGGCGGCAAGGCGCCGGTCGTGGTCTTCGACGACGTCGACATCGCCGCCACCGCGGAGGCGATCGCCGGCGCCGGCTTCTTCAACGCGGGCCAGGACTGCACGGCCGCCACCCGGGTGCTGGTGCACGAGCGGATCGCCGGCGACTTCACCTCCGCCCTGGCCCTGGCCGCCAAGAACACGAGGGCCGGCGCCCCGTCCGACCCCGGCGCGTTCTTCGGCCCGGTCAACAACGCGAACCAGCTGGAGCGGGTCACCGGCTTCCTGGACCGGACGCCGGCGCACGCCGAGGTGGCCGCCGGTGGGCACCGTATCGGTGAGCGTGGTTACTTCTTCGAGCCGACGGTGGTCACCGGTCTGCGCCAGCGGGACGAGATGATCCAGGACGAGATCTTCGGCCCGGTCATCACCGTCCAGACGTTCACCGACGAGGCCGAGGCCGTGCGCTGCGCCAACGACGTCCGGTACGGGCTGAGCGCCAGCGTGTGGACGCAGAACCACGGCCGCGCCATGCGGGTCTCCCGGCGCCTGAACTTCGGCGCCGTGTGGATCAATACCCACCTACCCTTCGTCTCCGAGATGCCGCACGGCGGATACGGTCACTCCGGTTACGGCAAGGACCTTTCGATGTACGGGTTCGAGGAGTACACCCGGATCAAGCACGTGATGAGTTTCAACGGTTGATCCGCCCCACCCCAGACGCCAAATCCGCCCCGCTCGAGGTGATAGATGACCACTCCTCCCCCCAAGCCGGCCGCTCATCCGGCGATCGAGTTCGTCGGCGTGCGCAAGGACTACCTGTCGCACGGTGAGGCGGTGCCCGCCGTCAGGAGCCTGGATCTGGCGATCGGGCAGGGGGAGTTCTTCTCGCTGCTCGGCCCGTCCGGCTGCGGCAAGACGACCACGATGCGGATGGTCGCCGGCTTCGAGGAGCCGACCGCCGGCCGGGTCATGCTCGACGGCAGGGACGTGACCGGGGTCGCGCCGAACAAGCGTGACGTCAACATGGTCTTCCAGTCGTACGCCCTCTTCCCGCACCTCACCGTGCGGCAGAACGTCGCCTTCGGCCTGGAGCGCAAGAAGGTCGCCAAGGCCGAGATCACCAAGCGGGTCGGCGAGATGCTCGAGATCGTCTCGCTGACCGGCATGGAGAAGCGGCAGCCCAGGGAGATGTCGGGCGGTCAGCAGCAGCGGGTCGCGCTGGCCCGGGCACTGGTCAACCACCCGCGGGCGCTGCTTCTCGACGAGCCGCTCGGCGCGCTCGATCTCAAACTGCGCCAACAGATGCAGATCGAGCTGAAGCGGATCCAGCGCGAGGTGGGCATCACCTTCGTCTACGTCACCCACGACCAGGGTGAGGCGCTCACCATGTCGGACCGCATCGCGGTCATGAACAGCGGCCTGATCGAGCAGCTCGGCTCGCCGCGGGACATCTACGAGCGCCCGTCGACCCGGTTCGTGGCCGGCTTCATCGGCACCTCCAATCTCATCGACGGCCGCGTGAGCTGGGCGGACCAGGGCTACGCGGTCATCGACAAGGGCCCCGGCGAGCGGGTCGTGGTGCCCGTGCCGGCCACCGTGCCGGTCGGCCGTGACCTGGAGGTCTCGGTGCGCCCGGAGAAGATCGATCTACATCGGACGTTGCCCTCGGGTGTCACCGGCAGCCTGCTCTCCGGCACGGTCACCGAGGTGGTCTATCACGGCACCTCGACCAATTACACAGTGGCCACCTCCGATGGAACCGACCTCGTGGTGTTCGATCAGAATGCTCACGATGCAGAGGATGTCGCGTCTCGTGGTGAGCGCGTCTTCCTCACCTGGGCCCCGCAGCACTCGTACCCGATCGGAGTCTGATGTTCCAGTCCAACAAGCCGGACCCCTCCCTCCTGCGAGGCATGACGCGTTCCCGGCTCGGCCGCCGTGACGCGCTGCGCCTCGGCGGGTTGTCGGCGATGGGCGCATTCCTCGCCGCGTGCGGCGTGGAGGGCAAGGGCAAGCCGCAGGCCAGTATGGCGCCCGACGCCGTCGCCAAGTTCTGGGCCAACAGGACGCAGAACGGCAAGCTCAACTTCGCCGGCTGGCCGCTCTACATGGACCCGAAGAAGCCCGAGCTCAAGAAGTTCACGCAGAAGACCGGCATCCAGGTCACCTACGACGAGGTCATCCAGGAGATGGCGCCCTGGTTCGCCAAGGTGCAGCCGCAGCTGTCCGCCGGGCAGTCGATCGGCTACGACGTCATGGTCATCACCAACTCGAGCCAGTTCGGCCAGTTCCGGGACTCCGGCTTCCTGGCGCCGCTGGACCACGCGAAGCTGCCCAACTACGCGGCCAACGCCGCCAAGTCGTACGCGAGCTCGTCGTACGACCCGGGCAACGTGTTCAGCATCCCGTACGCGTCCGGCATCACCGGCATCGCCTACGACCCGGCCAAGATCAAGGAACCGATCACCAAGTTGTCCGACCTGTGGAACCCGAAGTACAAGGGCAAGGTCGGCATGTTCCGCGACCTCCAGGAGCTCGGCAACTTCGGTCTGCTCGCGGCCGGCATCGACCCGGCCAAGTCGACCGAGGCGGACTGGCAGAAGGCGGCGGCGGAGCTCAAGAAGCAGAAGGACGCCGGCATCGTCCGCAACTACTACGACCAGAGCTACATCGACGCGCTCGGCAAGGGCGAGGTCTGGATCACGATGGCCTGGTCCGGTGACGTCTTCCAGAAGAACGTCTCCGACGGCACGAACTTCAAGTTCGTGATCCCCGAGGACGGCGCCACGATCTGGACCGACAACATGGCCATCCCGGTCACCGCGGAGAACCCGGTCGACGGCATCATGCTGATGGACTTCCTCTACGAGCTGGAGAACGCCACCACGCTCGCCGAGTACATCAACTACGTGTGCCCGGTCCCGGCCGCGCAGGCGCAGATGAGGAAGCACGCCGCCGCGCTGACCGGCGAGGACAAGGACTACCTGCTCTCGGTCGCGGAGAGCCCGCTGGTCTTCCCGGGCACGGCCGAGTACGACCGCCTGCACTACTACGTCGACTTCAACACCGCGGAGGAGAAGAAGGACTTCGAGCGGGTGTTCCAACCGATCGTGCTGGGGTAACGGATGGACCGGGTAAAACGTACACTCACCCCCTACCTGCTGGTGCTCCCCGGCGGGCTGTGGCTGCTGCTGTTCTTCGCGGTCCCGATGGCCACCATGCTGTCGCTGTCGCTGCAGGAGGGCGACATCGTCAACGGGTTCGTCTTCACCGGCCACTGGCAGAACTATGTGGATTCGATCTCGGCCTACCAGACCCAGTTGATCCGCTCGCTGGTGTACGGCGCCATCACGTCGGTCGTCCTGATCGTGCTGGCGTTCCCGGTCGCGTACTGGATCGCCTTCTACGGGGGTAAGAAGAAGGCGACCTACCTGTTCCTGATCCTGCTGCCGTTCTTCGTGTCGTTCGTCCTGCGCACCATTTCGTGGCGGATGCTCCTCACGGACGACGGCGTGCTGCTGCACCCCTTGAAGGAGGCCGGGTTGCTCCCGGCCGACTTCCAGGTCCTCGGCACGGCGACCGCGGTCATCGCCGGCCTGGTGTACAGCTTCCTGCCGTTCATGGTGCTGCCGATCTACGTGGCGCTGGAACGGATCGACCCGCGGGTGGTCGAGGCGGCCCGGGACCTGTACGCGTCCCCCCTCACCTCGTTCCGGAAGGTCATCTTCCCGCTGGCGCTGCCCGGTGTGTTCGCCGGCGTGCTGATGACCTTCGTACCGGCCACCTCCGACTACGTGAACTCGGAGCTGCTCGGCAGCTCCGAGACCACGATGATCGGCCAGGTCATCCAGTCGCAGTTCCTCTCGAACTCCGACTACCCGTCGGCCTCGGCGCTGTCCTTCACCCTGATGACGGTGCTGCTGATCGGCGTCTTCGCCTACGCCCGGGCGCTGGGCACGGAGGACGTCATGAAGGTGGCGGCCCGATGAGACTCCGTATCGGCGGCGACCGCCTGCTCCACGTCTACACCTGGATCCTGATCGCCTGGCTCGTCCTGCCCATCGCCGTGATGATCCTGTTCGGCTTCAACGATCCCCAGGGCCGGTACAACCAGACCTGGCAGGGCTTCACGCTCAAGTGGTACGGCGAGGTCTTCGCCCTGGAGGCGCTCACCGACGCCCTGGTGGTGTCGCTGCTCGTCGCGGTGGCGACCGCACTGATCGCCGGCGCCCTGGGCACCGGCATCGGGTACGCGCTGGGCCGCTGGCAGTTCCGCGGCGCCGGCGCGCTGAACCTGCTGATGTTCGCGGCGATCGCCTCGCCCGAGCTGGTGATGGGCTCGTCGCTGCTGAGCCTGTTCGTCTCGCTGGGCGCACCGCTGGGCCCGGTGAGCATCACCATCGCGCACGTCATGTTCTCGGTGTCGTTCGTGGCGGTGGTGGTCCGGGCCCGGGTGGTGACCCTGGACCGGTCCCTCGAGGAGGCCGCGGCCGACCTCGGGGCGAGCGGGTGGACCACGTTCTGGAAGGTGATCTTCCCGATCATCCTGCCGGCCATCCTCTCCGGCGTGATGCTGGCGTTCGCGCTCTCCATCGACGACTTCGTGATCACCAACTTCACGGCCGGAACCACGCAGACGTTCCCGCTGTGGATCTGGGGCTCCACCCGGGTCGGCCTGCCGCCGCAGGTCAACGTCATGGGCACGATGATTTTCGCGGGTGGCGTGCTGCTCGCCGTCCTGTCGAACATCCGCTCACGGCCCCGCAGGAAGACCGCGTAGACGCAGGCGAGCAACGGCCCGGCATCCCGGTAGGGGTGCCGGGCCGGTGTTGTTCCATCACAGAAACGGCGCGGAAATAGTCGTTCCTGGACTTGTGCGCCACGGATTCCGTGGGCAGGATCATGCATACCTCTGGAACTAGTGGGAGAGATATCCGTGACCGATCGACCTGCTGATGTGGACGCGCTCTCCGCGACCGCCCGTGACCACCTGTGGATGCACTTCACCCGGCTCTCCACGTACCAGGACAACCCGGTCCCGGTGATCACCCGTGGCGACGGCTGCTACGTGTGGGACTCGACCGGCCGGCGCTACCTCGACGGCCTCTCCGCGCTCTTCGTCGTCCAGACCGGCCACGGCCGCCAGGAGCTGGCCGAGGCGGCCGCCAAGCAGGCCGGGGAGCTGGCCTACTTCCCCATCTGGTCGTACGCGCACCCCAAGGCCATCGAGCTGGCCGGCCGCCTCGCCGACCTGGCCCCCGGCGACCTGAACCGGGTCTTCTTCACCACCGGCGGCTCCGAGGCCGTCGAATCCGCGTGGAAGTTGGCCCGCTCCTACTTCAAGCGGGTCGGCAAGCCGCTGAAGACCAAGGTCATCTCCCGGGCCGTCGCCTACCACGGCAGCTCGATGGGCGCCCTGTCGATCACCGGCATCCCGCCCTTCAAGCAGGACTTCGAGCCGCTGGTCCCGTCGACGATGCGCGTGCCGAACACGAACTACTACCGCCGTCCCGACGAGAACATGACGCCCGGGCAGTTCGGGATCTGGGCCGCCGACCGCATCGCCGAGATGATCGAGTTCGAGGGCCCGGACACGGTCGCCGCCGTCTACCTCGAACCGGTGCAGAACGCCGGCGGCTGCTTCCCGCCGCCGCCCGGCTACTTCCAGCGGGTCCGCGAGATCTGCGACCGCTACGACGTGCTGCTCGTCTCCGACGAGGTGATCTGCGCCTTCGGCCGCCTCGGCGAGTACTTCGGCGCCGACCGCTACGGCTACCAGCCCGACATCATCACCGTCGCCAAGGGCCTGACCTCCGGCTACGTCCCGCTCGGCGCGATGATCGCCTCCGACCGCCTGGCCGAGCCGTTCCTCACCGGCACCAACTGGTTCGCCCACGGCATCACCTACGGCGGCCACCCGGTCGGTTCCGCGGTCGCGCTGGCCAACCTCGACATCATGGAGCGGGAGGGCCTCAACCAGCACGTCCGCGACAACAGCCCGCTCTTCCGCTCGTACCTGGAGAAGCTCCTCGACCTGCCGATCGTCGGCGACGTCCGCGGCGACGGCTACTTCTTCGGCATCGAGATGGTCAAGGACAAGGCCACCAAGGAGACCTTCAACGCCGAGGAGTCCGAGCGCCTGCTCCGCGGCTTCCTGTCGACGGCCCTGTTCGACGCCGGCCTCTACTGCCGCGCCGACGACCGCGGCGACCCGGTCATCCAGCTCGCCCCGCCACTGACCGCGACCGAGACCCAGTTCGCCGAGATGGAGCAGATCCTCCGCGCCGTGCTGACCGAGGCCCACAACCGCCTCTGACCAGCCAGGCGGCTCTCTCACTCTTCCTTTTCCGGTACGGGACTCGCGAACCCGCCGTACCAGACCCGCGAGGCGCTGCCCGGTCCGGACCGTGCCGCGCCCGCCGGGCGTGAGTGGGTGGTCCGGCCGGCCCGCAGGGCTGTCTCAACCGCGTTGAGACAGCCCTGACAGCATCGCTAAAAGTTACGGAATTCTTTCGCAAGTTCAGGCGCCAACCGGACGCTCATTCGCGCTCGTCGTACCGGTGAAGGTGGCCCGATTCCCGGTAGTCGGCAGCGATAATTCTTCGAAACTTCCGGAAGTTTCGGAGGTGGGGTTCCGTGTCGCGTCTTCCCTGCTCCGCCGCGCGCACCCGGTCACCGAATTGCTCACCGAGCGCATTCCGTCCGCACGCAACGGCATCTATTCCGACGATTCCCGCGCGGGATTTCCGAAATGCATTACAGCGTGCCGATCGGCAGAATGAACAATGCGTTTCCAAGGTGGCGCGGCAGTGCTCGACCAACCTGTCACCAGCGAGCATGCCGGGACTGACGTGCTCGTACGCAGCGTGGCGGCGCTCAGGAAGCGCGGCCGCCGGCGGGCTGAGATCTTCTTTTCCGTATTGACGCCGTCAATTGGACGGGCTTAGCGTACGGGTGGTTTAACGCTCTCTTCCGCGTGCGGCGACGTCCCCGTCGCGCGCCACTTCCCCGTTTCCGATTCCCGTCAGGAGTGAACCCTTGACGAAGGCATCCCGCGTCGCGGTGGCCGTCCTCGCCGCCTCGACGCTCCTCACCATCGGCGTCCAGCCGGCCCGGGCTACGAGCGCCAGCGGCACCCCGGAGGCCGGGCACGGTGGCCACGCCGGCGTGCCGCTGCGCCGCGTCACCCCACGCGACCTGAAGATCGGCACGGCCGTCGCGGGCGGCGGCCACCATCTGGAGCAGGACTACCCGGACCCGTTCACCTACGACAAGCCGTACCGCCGGGTGCTGGCCCGGGAGTTCGACTCCGCCTCGCCGGAGAACCAGATGAAGTGGGAGTTCATCCACCCCGAGCGCAACCGGTACAACTTCGGCCCGGCCGACGCGATCGTGCGGTTCGCCCGCCGGCACGGCCAGGCCGTCCGCGGGCACACCCTGCTCTGGCACAGCCAGAACCCGGCATGGCTGGCCGAGGGGCAGTTCAGCAAGGCCGAGCTGCGAACGATCCTCAGGCAGCACATCTTCACGGTGGTGGGCCGCTACCGGGGCCAGATCCACCAGTGGGACGTCGCCAACGAGATCTTCAACGAGAACGGCGAGTACCGGCAGGAGAACATCTGGATCCGGGAGCTCGGCCCCGGCATCGTCGCCGACGCCTTCCGCTGGGCACACCAGGCCGACCCCCGGGCGCAGCTGTTCCTCAACGACTACGGCGTGGAGTGGCCGGGCGCCAAGGTCGACGCCTACGAGGCGCTGGCGAAGCAGTTGCTGGCCGACCGGGTGCCGCTGCACGGGTTCGCCTCGCAGGCCCACCTGAGCATGCGGTACGGCGCCCCCGACCAGCTGCGCGCCGTCCTCCAGCGATTCGACGACCTGGGCCTGTACACCGCGATCACCGAACTGGACGTCCGCATGGACCTCCCGGCGAGCGGTGTCCCCACGGCCGAGCAGCTGACCACCCAGGCCCAGTACTACAAGACCGTCCTGGACGCCTGCCTGGCCGTCGACGACTGCAACTCCTTCACCCTGTGGGGCTTCACCGACAAGTACTCCTGGGTCCCCGTCTTCTTCCCCACCGAGGGCGCCGCCACCGTGATGTGGGACGACTTCGCCAAGAAGCCCGCGTATTCCACCCTCCAGCAGACCCTGGCCGCCGCTCGCCACAACGGCCGCTGACCACCCGCCCGGCTGGCTGTGGGAGCTGTTTCGAGGGGGTTGAGACAGCTCCCACAGCCAGCCTGAGCGGCGTGCGACGGCGCCCGGAGGGTCAGCCGGCCAGCTGCTTCAGCAGGGCGGTTGCCTTCGCGGTGTCGCCGGACTCCTCGGCCAGCTGGCCGTCGGCGAACCTCTGCTGCCAGCCGGACGGCGCCCGTCCGGCGGCCGCCTTCTCCTGCGCGGCGTCGCGGGCGTCGGGGGCCGCCATGGTGCGCAGGCCCCAGCCGTAGGGGAACTGCGGCTCGTACGCCTGGTCGCCGACGTTGACCGGAACCTGTTTCACCGAGCTCGGCCAGCTCAACGGCAGGCGGCCGGTGAACGGGCGCTTACCGAAGAGGACGTCGGCGACGCCGCCGCCCTCGCTGCCGGGCAACCAGGAGGCCACCAGGGCGTCGATCTCGCCGAGCTGGTCGGTGATCACCTGCGGGCGGCCCGAGACGATCAGGACGACGCACCTGGCGACCGCGCCGCAGACCCTGTCGACCACGGCCCGGTCGGCGGGTTGCAGGGTGAGCGACTTCGGCTCCTTCTGCTCGTCGGTGCCGCGCGTCCAGGTCGTGCTGCCGACGTCACCGAAACCCTCGGCGTACGGTGTCTCGCCGACCACGACCACACCGATGTCGGAGCCGCCGATCGGCGCGGAGGCGTCGGCGCTGTACGTGACGGACGCGCCCGGCGCGACCTCACGGATGCCCTCGAGGACCGTGGTGCCGGGGATGATGTCGCCGTTGCGGCCCTGCCAGTCGACGGTCCAGCCGCCGGCCTGGTTGCCGATGTCGTCGGCGTTGCGGCCGGCCACGTAGATCTTCGCGTCGGCGGCGAGCGGCAGCAGGTCCCCGCTGTTCTTGAGCAGCACCTGCGACCGGGCGGCGGCCTCGCGGGCCAGCGCTCGGTGTTCGGCGCCGCCGACCTCGCCGAGGGTGACGTACGGGTTCTCGAAGAGCCCGAGCCGGAACTTGACGGTGAGGATCCGCTCGACCGCGTCGTCGATCCGGTCCGTGCCGATCCGCCCGGCGTCCACCTCGTTCTCGAGCACCTCCTGGAACCGCGGTGCGGTGTGCGGCTCCATGAACATGTCGATGCCGGCGCCGACTCCGGCGCGGACCTGGCTGGGGGTGGGTTCGGCGGTGCCGTCCGGGTCGGTGGACGGCAGCTGGTGGATGCCCTCCCAGTCGGTGATCACGAAGCCGCCGAAGCCCAGGTCGCCCTTCAGCTTGCCGGTGATCAGCTCCTGGTCGGCGTGCATCTTGACCGGGTTGCCGGTGCCGTCCTCGGTCCAGTCGACGCTGGAGTAGGACGGCATGACGCTCTGCACGCCGTGTTCGGTGACGGCGGAGACGTACGGCGCCAGGTCGACGCGCTCGAAGTCGGCGCGGTTGGTGACGGTGACGCCCTGGTCGATGGCGTAGTCACTGTCGCCGGTGCCGTGCTCGGTGTCGCCGTCGCCCGCGTAGTGCTTGACGGTGGCGACGACACCGTCTTTCTGGAGGCCGTCGACGGCCGCGCCGCCGAGCCGGCCGACCAGGGCGGGATCCTCGCCGAAGCTCTCGAAGGTGCGCCCCCAGCGTTCGTCGCGGGAGACGCAGACGCAGGGGGCGAAGTCCCACCGGATGCCGGTGGCCCGCATCTCCCGGGCGGTGGCCTGGTAGACCCGTTCGACGAGCCGCGGGTCGCGGCCGGCGCCGAGGCCCACGTTGTGCGGGAAGACGGTGGACCCGTGCACGTTGCCGTTGCCGTGCACCGCGTCGATGCCGTAGAGCAGCGGGATCCTCAGCGGGGTGGCGAGCGCCGCGCGCTGGAGCGAGTTGATCATTTCGACCCAGGCCTGCGGCGTGTTCGGGTCGGGCACCGAGCCCCCGCCGGAGAGGACCGAGCCGAGACGCCACTCGGTGACCAGGTGCGGGTCGCCGGCCACCTTGACCCGCTCGGCCTGGGTCATCTGGCCGATCTTGTCGGCCAGGGTCATCCGCCCGAGCAGGTCGGCGACCCGGCTCTCGACGGGCTGCCCGGCGTCCAGGTAGAGCGCGCCGGTGTCCTCGGAGGTGGAGCCGTTCCGCGCCAGCACGGTGGCCACGCCCGCCACGACGGCCACCGCCAGCACGATGCCCCCGAACACCGCCGCCCGGTTCCGTGATCGCATTCGTCTCCTTGATGGTTCGGGTGGAGCGGATCCGAGTCTGCCGGAGCGCTCCCACGGCCCGTCGCGCGGGTCGCGGCGGCAGGGACATCCGTGTTCGTAATTGTCCGGAAACGCCCCGGGTCACGGCTGGCCGGCGCATGCTGGGACGAAGCACTTCCGACGGAGCTGACATGGTCGCATTGCTGATCGCTGAGGACGACGAGGACATCTCCCTGGTTCTGGCCAGGGTGTTCAAGCGAACCGGAATGACCGTCCTGCGCGCATCGGACGGATGGGCGGCGTTCGAGACGATCGTCGAACAGCGGCCGGACGTCGTGCTGACCGATCTGGGCATGCCGCGGATGGACGGCTGGGAACTGATCGACGCCATCCGGGCGCACGAGGACGGGGGGATCCGGCGTATCCCCGTGGCGGTCCTGAGCGGGCACCTGCGTCCCGGGGACCCGCGGGCCGCCTCCTCCAAGGTCTGCGCCATCCTGCTCAAGCCCTGCCCCAACGACCAGTTGCTGGCGACCATGGACGAGCTGGTCACGATCGGGCCGCACGACCATGACAGGGCCGACTCCCGCTGTCCCGCCGACATGCCGGTTTCAGTATGAAAAAGTGTGAGATATGGTTGCTTGGGTAAACCCATGAGCCTGGGTCGGGAGAATCGGGCGGGTCATGGTGGTGGTGCTGGACGAGGCTGTGCTGACGGACCCGGTACGTCTGCGTGCGGTCGACCGCGCCCTCCTCTCGCTACCCGGCCGGTCCACCCCGCTCGACGACACCGCCCGGCTGGTGGCCCGGCTGCTGCACACCTCGATGGCCTGCGTCACCCTGATCACCGAGGACGAGGAGCTGTTCGTCGGCGAGCACGGCATCCCGCTCGAGCTGAGCCTGCCCCGCCGGGTCCCGCTGCACTACTCGGTCTGCAAGTACGTGGTCTCCGCCGACGAGGTCGTCCTCAGCCGGGACATGACCGAGGAGCTTGACGAGATCCTCTACCGGCACCCCCTCGTTCTCGAGTTCGGGGTCAGAGCGTTCCTCGGTGTGCCGGTCCACGACCACGACGGCCGCGCGATCGGATCGCTGACCGCGCTGGACCGCCGCCCCCGGGACTGGACCGCTGATGAGACCGACATCCTCACCGCGGTCGCCGACACGATCCGGGTGCGGGACGACAGCGCCTTCCACGCCACGCTGCTGGAGAGCATGGAGGCCGGCGTGGTGGCCTGCGACCGCTCCGGCCGGATCGTCTACGCCAACCGTTCGGTGCGGGAGGTCATCGGTTTCGGCCCGGACGGACCACTGCCGCCCGAGTTCGAGAAGGAGGCCTACCGGCTGCTCGCCACCCCCGACCACCGCCCGATGTCACCGGCCGAGAGCCCGCTGATGCGCGCCCTCAACGGCGAGTGCGTCGTCTCCGAGGACGTGCTGGTCCGCCGGCCCGGCCACCGGACCCAGATCTTCGACACCAGCGCGCAGCCCGTCCTCGGCCTGACCGGTGACGCGCTCGGCGCGGTGGCGGTCGCCCACGAGGTCACCGCGCTGCGCCGGGTCGAGCGGTTCCGCAACTGCCACATCGCCGTGCAGCACGTGTTGCAGAGCGCCGCCACGGTGGCCGAGGCGACCCCCGAGCTGCTGCGGGCGGTCACCGCCACCCTGGGCTGGCCGGCGGCCGAGCTGTACCTGATCGACGAGGCGACCGGGCTGCTCCAATCGGCCGGGCACTGGGACTCCTCCGGGCTGGATCCGGACGGCTTCTTCGGGCACACCCCGGTCCACGGGCAGGGCATCACCGGGCGGGCGTGGGAGTCCGGGCGGCCGGTCTGGATGCCCGACCTGAGCCTGAGCACCGATCTGCGGACCGCCCACGAGCGCGAACGGGTGGAGATCTGCCTGCGGCGCGGCGTCCGGACCGCGCTGGCCGTGCCGGTCCGCGACGGCGGGACCCTGCTCGGTGTGCTGACCTGCTACGCCGGCACCCAGGAGTACGAGCCCGACCTGCTCACCGTGCTGCTCGACGGGGTGGCCGCGCAGGTCGGCGTCTTCGTGGCCCAGCGCCGTGCCGAGGAACTGTCCCGCCAGCTGGCCCGGGCGCAGGCGGACTTCGTCGACCTGGTGGGGCACGAGCTGCGCACCCCGCTCACCTCGATCACCGCGAACGCCGCCCTGCTGGCCGAGGAGACGTCCGGTCTGGACGCCGATTCCCGGCACATGGTGGAGAGCGTCGCCCGCAACGCGGGCACCCTTCAGCGGATCGCGGACACCCTGCTCGACCTGGCCGGGCTCGACGCCGGGCACCTCGAACTGGACGTCGACGAGGTGGACCTGGCGGCCCTGCTGTGCGACGCGGTGACCGAGGCCCGGCGCACCGCCGACCGGCTGACCCTGGTCACCGAGCTGCCCGCCGAGCTGCGCCTGCCCGGCGACGCGGAACGGCTCCGGCAGGTCGTCGACGACCTGTTGCTCAACGCGGTCCGGTACAGCCCGCCGGGCGAGCCGGTGCACGTCACGCTGCGCGCCGACGACGCGATGGCCGATCTGTGCATCGCCGACCACGGCATCGGCACCCCGCCCGGCGAGCACGACCGGGTGTTCGACCGGTTCTTCCGCGGCAGCAACGTGCGCCACCAGGGCACCCCGGGCAGCGGGCTGGGACTCAGCCTGGCCCGGGCCATCGTGCTGCTGCACGGCGGCACGATCCGGCTCTGTGACAACCGGCCGTCCGGGACGATCGTGTGCGTGCGCCTGCCCCTCGCCGGGCCGCCCGGCCTCTGACCCCGGTCAGGCCGCCCGGCGGCGGTCCAGGGCGTCGAGCAGGGCGGTGGCGCGCAGGCCCGCGTTGATGCCGAGCCAGCGAGCCGGTTCCGGCTCCCAGCGGCGCGAGCGATGATTCACCCACGGCAGGGCGGTCAGGTCACTGTCGCGGCCGAGGATCAGATCAGCGAGGGTACGCCCGGCGAGGTTCGCGGCCGCGACGCCGTCGCCCACGTAGCCCCCGGCCCAGCCGATCCCGTCCCGCAGGCCGACCGACGGCATCCAGTCGCGCGGGATGCCGAGCGGCCCACCCCACCGGTACGCGATCGGCGGGTCGATCCCGAACAGGTCGGTGAGCGTCGCCCGCAGCGCCTCGAAAACCCCGGGCACCAGGTCGTACTCCGGCCGGACCCGGGACCCGAAGTGGTACGGCGCCCCGCGCCCACCGAAGGCGAGCCGGTCGTCGGCGGTCCGCTGACCGTAGATGACCAGCCGCCGCTCGTCCGTGAACGTCTCCCGGCGGGCCAGGCCGGCCCGCTGCCAGAACTCGGTGGGCAGCGGCTCGGTGACGATCATCAGCGAGTAGACCGGGGCCAGGTCACGGCGGTGACCGGCGAGCCCGGCGGTGTAGCCCTCCAGTGCCCGCACCACGTGCGCGGCGCGCAGCGTACCCCGCCCGGTCTTGATCTGCCCGGTCTTGATCTGCTCGACGCGGGTGCCCTCGTGGACGGTGACGCCGAGCCGCTCGACCGTCTCGGCGAGGCCGCGGACCAGCTTGGCCGGGTGCAGGGCGGCGCAGTGCTCGCTGTAGACGCCGCCGAGCACGCCCCCGGCGGCGCACATGGCGCGGGCCTCGCCGGCGCCGACGAAGCCCGGATCCCGCCGGGCCCGCCGCAGCTGGACCGGGTTGCGGACCAGCGAGATGACGCCGCCCTTGGCGTAGTCGCAGTCGATGCCCTCGGCCGCGGTGACCCGCCCGACCTCGTCGACGGTGTCCTCGAGCGCCCGGGTCATCGCGGCGGCCGCGCCCGGCCCGAAACGGCGGGACAGCCTCGCCTCGGAGACCGGGAACAGGCCGGACGCCCAGCCGCCGTTGCGGCCGGACGCGCCGAAGCCGCAGTACTCCGCGTCGACGACGACGATCCTCGTCTCCGGGGCGGCCCTGGCCAGGTAGTACGCGGTCCAGAGGCCCGTGTACCCGCCGCCGGCGATGGCCACGTCGGCTTCCCGGTCGCCGTCCAGCGGCGGGCGTCTCTCGATCGGGCCCAGGGAGTCGAGCCAGAAGGAGGGGCTGCTCATGCGGCTACCGGGTCCCCCAGGCGTAGGTCTGTTTCGCGAGGCGCAGGTACATGAAGGTGTCGGTCTCGCTGACGCCCTCGATGGCCCGGACCTTCTCGTTGAGGATGTCGAGCAGGTGCTCGTCATCCGTGCAGACCAGCTCGACCAGCAGGTCGTAGCGGCCGGCACAGATCACCACGTAGTCCACCTCGGGGATCTCGGCGATCCGGTCCGCGATGGCGCGCAGGTCACCGTTGACCCGCAGGCCGACCATGGCCTGCCGGGCGAAACCCAGCGTGAGAGGGTCGGTGACCGCGACGATCTGCATGAGCCCGTTGTCCAGCAGCCGCTGTACGCGCTGGCGTACCGCGGCCTCGGAGAGCCCGATCGTCTTGGCCAGCGTCGCGTACGACATCCGCCCGTCGCGCTGCAGGTGCTCGATGATCAGTTTGTTGGTGTCGTCCAGGGTCACGTCCGTCACGGCGCGATTCTTCCCTGTAACGCTTGTCGTAGGCAAAGGGGTCGCCCGTCAGGTTCGCAGCGCGGCGCGCAGGATGTCGAGGCCACGCCCGAGATCCTCGTCGGAGATGACCAGCGGCGGCAGGAAACGCAGCACGTTGCCGTAGGTCCCGCAGGTGAGTGTGAGCAGGCCGGCGTCGTGGCAGGCCTTCGACACGCTCGCGGTCCGGGTGGCGTCCGGCTCGATCCCGCCCGGCAGCACCAGCTCGATCGCGATCATCGCGCCCCGGCCGCGGACCTCGGCGACACCCGGATCCCTCATCTTTTCGAGGGCCGGCTTGAGGATCGACTCGATCCGCCTGGCCTGGGCGCTCAGATCCAGCTCGCGCATCGTCTCGATGGCGGCGAGCGCGGCCGCGCAGGCGACCGGGTTGCCGCCGTACGTCCCGCCGAGCCCGCCCGCGTGCACCGCGTCCATCAGCTCGGCCCGGCCCACCACACCGGCGATCGGCAGCCCGCCGCCCATGCCCTTCGCCGTGGTGATCAGATCCGGCTCCAGGCCCTCGTGCTCGGAGGCGAACCACTGACCGGTACGCGCGAAGCCGGTCTGGATCTCGTCGGCGATGAACACCGCCCCGTTCGCCTTCGCCCACGCCGCGATCGCCGGCAGGAAGCCCGGCGCCGGCACCACGAAACCGCCCTCGCCCTGGATCGGCTCGATCAGCACGGCCGCCACGTTCGGCCCGCCGACCTGCTTCTCGATCACGTCGATGGCACGGCGGGCCGCCTCGGCGCCGGACAGGCCGCCGTCGCGCAGCGGGTACGACATCGGCGCCCGGTACACCTCCGGGGCGAACGGGCCGAACCGGTGCTTGTACGGCATGTTCTTCGCGGTCAGCGCCATGGTCAGGTTGGTCCGGCCGTGGTACGCGTGGTCGAACACCACGACGGCCGGCCGCCCGGTCGCGTGCCGGGCGACCTTCACGGCGTTCTCCACCGCCTCGGCGCCGGAGTTGAACAGCGCGGCCCGCTTCTCGAACGAGCCCGGCGTCAGGGCGATCAGCTGCTCGCAGACCGCCACGTACGACTCGTAGGGGGCGACCATGAAGCAGGTGTGGGTGAACCGCTCCACCTGCGCGCGGACCGCCTCGACCACCCTCGGCGCGGCGTTGCCCACGTTGGTCACCGCGATGCCGGAGGCGAAGTCGATCCACTCCCGCCCGTCGACGTCGGTGATCGTGCCGCTGTGCGCGTGGTCGACGTAGGCGTTCACCACCGAGCCGACGCCCTTGGCGACGGCCGCGAGCCGCCGCTTGTGCAGGTCTTCGGAGGACGTCACGGTCAGCCTCCCACGTTGTGCATGACGTGCTTGATGCGGGTGTAGTCCTCGAACCCGTACATCGACAGGTCCTTGCCGTGGCCGGAGTGCTTGAAACCGCCGTGCGGCATCTCGGCGACCAGCGGGATGTGGCAGTTGACCCAGACGCAGCCGAAGTCCAGCCGCTGGGTCATCCGCATCGCGGTGCCGTGGTCCTTCGTCCACACGCTGGAGGCCAGCGCGTACTCCACGCCGTTGGCGTGGCGGACCGCCTCGTCCTCGTCGGTGAACCGCTGCACCGTGATGACCGGGCCGAACACCTCGTTCTGGATGATCTCGTCGTCCTGCCGCAGGCCGGAGACGACGGTGGGGGAGTAGAAGAAGCCGCGGTCACCGACCCGGGCGCCGCCGGCCTGGAGCACCGCGTGCTCCGGGAGCCGCTCGATGAAGCCGGCGACCCGGGCCAGCTGGTCCGCGTTGTTGACCGGGCCGTAGAGCACGTCCTCCTCGTCCGGGGCGCCGGTCCTGATCTCGCGGGCCTGCGCGGCGAGCGCCGCCACGAAGTCGTCGTGGACGCCGGCGCCGACCAGCACCCGGGTGGCGGCCGTGCAGTCCTGCCCGGCGTTGAAGTAGCCCGCCTCGGCGATCGACGCGGCGGCCGACTCGACGTCGGCGTCGTCGAAGACCACGACCGGGGCCTTGCCGCCCAGTTCGAGGTGGGTGCGCTTCAGGTCGGCGGCGGCGCTGCCGGCCACCTCCATGCCGGCCCGCACCGAACCGGTGATCGACACCATCCGCGGCGTCCGGTGGGTGACCAGGGCACGGCCGGTGTCGCGGTCGCCGAGGACCACGTTGAACAGGCCGGCCGGCAGGAACTCGGCGGCGATCTCGGCCAGCATGACGCTGGTGACCGGGGTGGTGTCGGACGGCTTGAGCACCACGGCGTTGCCCGCGGCCAGCGCCGGAGCGATCTTCCACATGGCCATGAGCAGCGGATAGTTCCACGGGGTGACCTGCGCGCAGACGCCGATCGGCTCGCGCCGCACGTAGCTCTCGAAGCCGGACATGTACTGCCCCGCGGAGCGGCCCTCCAGCACCCGGGCGGCGCCCGCGAAGAACCGCAGGTGGTCGATGGCCGGCGGCAGCTCCTCGCTGGCGGTCAGGCCGAGCGGCTTGCCGGTGTTCTTCGACTCGGCGGCGACCAGCTCGTCGGCGCGGCCCTCGATGGCGTCGGCGAACTTGAGCAGGGCGCGCTGCCGCTCGCCGGGGGTGGTGTCACGCCACGTCTCGAAGGCGGTGGCGGCGGCCCGCATGGCCCGGTCGACGTCGGCGTCGCCGGAGACCGGCGCCGAGGCGAAGACCTCTCCGGTGGACGGGTCGACGAGATCCTCGTACCGCCCCTCGGCGGGCGCGACAGCCTCGCCCCCGATGAGGTTGTGCAGCACCGTCTTCGACGTCATTCCGCCTCCAGGGCCGTGGTATCAGCGCATTCGGCCCCATCTTTTCCGCTGAATCCGTTGTGAACAAGAGGTCTGAGGAATATTTCCGCACCGACCGGGGCCGGGCACCAGCCTGCCACGGAACGGTGACACACCGGCCGTCAATCGCGGCGGCGAACGGCCAGAACCGCCACGTCGTCGGTCGGGGGATCGGCGACCGTGTCCGCCATGACGGTAGCGCAGACCTCCTCCGCGGTGCCGTCCCGGACGATGCTCAGCAGGCGGTCCAGCCCCTCGTCGATCACCTGGACGCGCCGCTCCACGAGGCCGTCGGTGTAGCAGAGCAGCAGCGCGCCGGGTGGCATCGGCACCGCGGTGCTGCGCCGCGGCCTGCCCGGGTGGGCCACCCCGAGCGGCGGGTCGACCGGCACGGCGGCCAGGACCGGCGGGCGGCCGGGCACGGCCAGGACCGGGCGCAGATGCCCGGCCGTGGAGATCACCGCGCGGTCCCGGCCGGGACTGACCATCGCGTAGAGGGCGGTGGTCATGCTGCCCGCCTCGAAATGCAGGACCTTGCGGTCCAGCAGGGTGAGCGCCTCCGCCGGGTCGTCGCAGATCAGCGCGTACGCCCGGAGCGCGCTGCGGATCCGCCCCATCACCACGGCCGACGCCAGCCCGTGCCCGGAGACGTCGCCGATCACCACGCCCAGCCAGCCGGAGGGCAGGAGGAAGACGTCGTACCAGTCGCCGCCGATGCCGGTGGCGTGGCCCGGAACGTACCGCGCGGCGAGCTCGACGCCGGGCACCTGCGGCAACCGCGTCGGCAGCAGGCTGCGCTGGAGGGCCAGGGCGGCCGCACGGTCCAGTTTGGCCGAGCGGATCCGCCCGGCCACGGCCGCCCGGTCGGCGACCAGCTCCAGCAGCTTGACGTCGTCGTCGCCGAACTCGCGCCGGGTCAGCGAGCCGATGTGCAGCACACCCAGGAGGTCCCGTCCGGCCAGGACCGGCACGCCGAGCAGCGACCGCACGCCCTTCTCCAGCAGGAACGGATTGACCACCTCCTCCGGGGTGACGTCGGTGATCCGGACCGGGCGGCGGGTCTGGGCCACCCGGCCGGCGAAACCACTGCCCATGGCCACCCGGAAACCGGCCCGCACCTCCTCCTCCAGGCCCTTGGCCGCGGTCGCGACGAGCTGCTGGGCGTGCGGATCCATCAGCAGGATGGCCGCGGTGTCCACGTCCAGCAGATCGCACACCCGCTCCAGCAGCTCGTCGAGCAGGTCGGAGGTCTCCAGGCGGGACAGCGTCGCATCGGTGACCGCTTCGAGACGGCGGAGCCGCTCGTCGTCGTTGATGCGTGGGGGCACGACAGAAGCCTAATGTGCCGCGGTCCCGCCGGAGTGCGACCGGGTGTCATGAATCGGCGGGCCGCACCTCCACCCCGGTCACCAGGCGGCGATCCGCCCCGGCCGGGCGGACCGGGCCGGTCAGCTCGACAGAGCCCTCGCACGGCAGGTCGCCGGCCGAGGTGCCGACGAGGATCCGCAGTTCGCCGGGCTCCACGAGGCGCCGCATGTCGCGGCCGGTGAAGGCCGTACGGTCGGTGTGGACCGCGAACGTGACGTCGGCGGCGGCGCCCGCGGCCAGTTCCACCCGCTGGAAGCCGGCCAGCTGGCGGACCGGGCGGGTGACCTGGGCGACCGGGTCGGCGAGGTAGAGCTGCACCACCTCGGCACCGGCGCGGTCGCCGGTGTTGCGGACCCGGACGGTCACCGTGAACTCGGCGTCGGTCGGCACCCGGGTGCCGGAGATCCGCAGGTCGCCCACGGTGAACGAGGTGTAGGACCGGCCGTGCCCGAACGGGAACATCGGGGTGGGGTCCAGGTTGCTCACGCCGGTGTGCTCGGCCCCGAGACGCGGTTGCAGGTAGGTGCCCGGCTGGCCGCCCGGGGTGCGCGGGATCTGCACCGGCAGCCGGCCGCTGGGCTGGACCCGGCCGGACAGCACTCCGGCGATCGCGGGGCCACCCTCCTCGCCGGGCATGAACGCCTGCACCAGGGCGGCGGCGCGGCCGTCCAGGTCACCCAGCGCGTACGGCCGGCCGGAGACGACCACGACCACCACCGGGGTGCCGGTCGCCAGCACCGCGTCCAGCAGCTCGCCCTGCACGCCGGGCAGCCGCAGGTCGGCGGCGTCGCAGCCCTCGCCGGAGGTGCCCCGGCCGAACAGCCCGGCCAGGTCGCCGACGAACGCCAGGCACACCTCGGCGGCCGCGGCCGCGGCCACCGCGTCGGCGAAACCGGAGCGGTCGTCGCCGTCCACGGCGCAGCCCTTCGCGTACGCGATCCCGGCGTCCGGGAACTCGGCCCGGACCGACTCGGCCGCGCTGGGCATCGCGATGCCGGCCGTGACCCCGGGATAGCGGGGGAGCACGTGGTTGGGGAAGGCGTAGCAGCCGAGGAAGGTGCTCGCGTCGTCGGCGCACGGGCCGATCACCGCGATCCGGCCGGGCCCGGTGCGGCCCGGGCCGGTCAACGGCAGCGCGGTGCCCGGGTCGAGCAGCACGATCGAGCGTTCCGCCAGCTCGCGGGCGAGCCGCCGGTTCTCCTCGGAGTCCAGCGTCACGGCGCCGGCGGCGGCCACCGATGCCTCCGGCGTCCAGCCGGCGTCGAGCAGGCCGAGCTCCGCCTTCTGGGTCAGCAGGCGGCGGGCCGCGCGGTCCACCAGCTCCTCGGGCACCTCGCCCCGGCGGACCCGGGCGACCAGCTCGTCGCCGTAGCCGACGGTGTCCGGCAGCTCCACGTCGATGCCGGCGGCCAGGGCCAGGGCGCCGGCCTCGCCCGAGTCGGCGGCGACCCTGTGCATGCCGGTCAGGAACGGGATCGACCAGTAGTCGGACACGACCGTGCCGGTGAAGCCCCACTCGTCGCGCAGCAGCTCGGTGAGCAGCCACGGGTCGGCGCCGGCCGGGACGCCGTCGATGTCGGCGTACGAGTTCATCACCGAACCGGCGCCGCCGGCGCGAATGGCCGTCTCGAACGGCGGCAGGATGACGTCCAGCAGCTCCCGGCGGCCCATCGGCACCGGGCCGTGGTTGCGGGCGCCGCGCGAGGCGGAGTAGCCGGCGAAGTGCTTCAGCGTGGCGATCACCCCGGCGCTCTGGAGACCCCGCACATACGCCGAGCCGACCATGGCCACCAGGTACGGGTCCTCGCCGATGGACTCCTCGACCCGGCCCCAGCGGTAGTCGCGGACCACGTCGAGGACCGGGGACAGCCCCTGGTGCACGCCGAGCGCCGCCATGTCCCGCCCGATCGCGGCGGCCATTCGTTCGACCAGTTCCGGATCGAAGGTGGCTCCCCAGTTGATGGCCGCCGGGTACACACTGGCACCGTGCATGGTGAAACCGGTGAGGCACTCCTCATGAACGATCGCGGGGATCCCCAGGCGGGACGACTCCATCACGATCCGCTGCTGGCGGACGAGTTCGGCGGTGCCCTCGGCGACCGACACCGGGTAGCTGCCGTAGACCCGGGTGAGGTGGCCGAGCCCGTGCCGGCTGGCGTCCTCCAGGGCGGCGCCCGCGCCGAACTCGCTCTCCATCGGCGCGACGTCGTGCCCGTCCTCCGGCTCGGGGCCGGCCGCACCGGTCGCCCCCTTGTCCTTGCCGAGCCAACGGCTGCCGAGCTGCGCGACCTTCTCCTCGAGCGTCATCTCGGCGAGTAGCGCGCCGACCCGCTCGGACACCGGAAGCCCCGGGTCGCGCCACGCGGGCGACGGCGCTTGGTCTGTGCTCAACGGTACCTCCGATGGTTTCCGAAACTTCCGAGCCGCGCCAGGCCTCGGCGGCGCCCGTGGAAAGGGCACGTGAGCGGCTGCGGGATGCCGCCTACTCTCGCGCTCAGGGCACTGTTACGGCAAGGGACTTGACACTCGTCACAGCGAAACTCTACGTTTACGAAACCTCACCTTAATTTACATCAGTCGCGCGAAACTTTCGGAAGCTTAACCGGTTTTGAAAAGTTTGCGGCAGGACTCGCGCGGTATCGTCAGCCGCCCCGCGGCTTCGTTCGAGTACGGAGATCAGCGTGAAGCGCAGGAATTTCTTGACCCTCTCTGCCGGAGCCGCCGCGGGTGCCGCGCTGGCCGCCTGTGGTAACGATGGCCCGGGCGGTAGCGAATCCGGTGGTGGCGGCTCGGCCAGCTACTGGTCGCTGAGCGGAGAGCCGGGCCAGCCCTACCGCCAGGCCGCCATCGACCGGTTCAACAAGGCCAACCCGGACTCCAAGATCACTCCCACGTTCTTCCAGAACGACGCCTACAAGCAGAAGATCAAGACGGCGCTGGGCGCGAACCAGGCCCCGACGCTGATCTGGGGCTGGGGCGGCGGCGGTCTGAAGAGCTACGTCGAGGCCGGCCAGGTCGAGGACCTGACCTCCCTCTTCGGCGACGCCAGCCTCAAGGGCAAGCTCCTGCCCGGCTCGTTCGGCGCGGCCACGGTCGACGGCAAGATCTACGCGATGCCGGTGGAGACGGTCCAGCCGATCGTCCTCTACTACAACAAGAAGATCTTCGACCAGGTCGGCGTCAGTGCCCCGCAGACCTACGGCGACATCCTCGACCTGATCCCCAAGTTCAACGCCAAGGGCATCGCGCCGTTCTCGCTCGCCGGGCAGTCCCGCTGGACCAACATGATGTGGCTCGAGTTCATGCTCGACCGCAACGCCGGCTCCGAGGTGTTCGACAACGTCTTCGCCGGCAAGGCGGGCTCCTGGTCGGACCCGGCGGTGCTGGACATGCTGACCAAGGTCCAGGACCTGGTGAAGATGAACGCCTTCCAGAAGGGCTTCTCCTCGACCGTCGCGGACACCAACGCCGACCAGGCCCTGCTCTACACCGGCAAGGCCGCGATGATGGTGCACGGCTCCTGGTCGTTCGGCATCCAGAAGGCCAACGGCGGCAAGTTCGTCCCGGACGGCGGCCTCGGCTGGATGAACTTCCCGCCGATCGACGGCGGCAAGGGCGACCCGTCCAACACCGTCGGCAACCCCGGCCAGTACCTGTCGATCTCCTCGAAGGCGACCGCCGCCGACAAGGAGACCGCGAAGAAGTTCTTCTCCACCACGCTCGTCGACGACGAGGAGAAGGCCGGCTGGGTCAAGTCCGGTGGTGTGCCGGTGCTGGCGAACAGCGACAGCCTCTACACCGGCGACGACGCGCAGTTCCAGAAGGACATGTCGGCGATCGCGGCCGGCGCCAAGACCTTCGCGCAGTCGTGGGACCAGGCGCTCAGCCCGACCGCGGCCGAGGTGCTGCTGGACAACATCGCCAAGCTCTTCCAGCTCCAGGTCAGCCCGCAGCAGTGGGTCGACAACATGAACGGGGTCATCGGTAAATGACGACGCTCGCTCCGCCCGTCGTGCGCGGTCAGGAGCCCACCAGATCACGCGGCGGGCGGAGCGGCTCCGTCCTGGTATGGATGGTTCTGCCCGCGTTCATCATGTTCGTCTTCTTCGGGATCGTTCCGCTGCTCGGCGTGATCGTGCTCAGCTTCGCGACGTGGAACGGCATCACGCCGGAGATCGAGCTGACCGGCCTGACCAGCTGGAAGGCCGCCCTGACCAATCCGGGGCTGCCGAACGCGCTCTGGGTCACCTTCCTGATCATGGCGCTGTCCTGGCTGGTGCAGACCCCGATCTCGATCCTCCTCGGGACGTTCATGGCCCGGCAGAGCCGCTACCGGGGCTTCCTGGCGGTCTTCTACTTCATCCCGTTGCTGCTCAGCTCCGCGGCCATCGCGATCACCTACAAGTCGCTGCTGGACCCGAACTTCGGGCTAGGCGCCGGCCTCGGGATCGAGGCGCTGAACCAGGACTGGCTCGGACAGGCCAACCTGGCCATCGCCACGCTGATCTTCGTGGTCTCCTGGCAGTTCATCCCGTTCCACTCACTGATCTACCAGGGCGCGGTCCGGCAGATCCCGCAATCGATGTACGAGGCGGCGCAGATCGACGGCGCCGGCCGGGTCCGGCAGTTCTTCAACATCACGCTGCCGCAGATCAAGTACACGATCATCACGTCGTCGACGCTGATGGTGGTGGGCTCGCTGACCTTCTTCGACCTGATCTGGGTGCTGACCGCCGGCGGTCCCGGCGACGCCACCCGGGCGCTCGCCGTGCAGATGTACCAGCTCGGCTTCCAGGCCAGCCTGATGGGCCCGGCCAGCGCGATCGCCGTCATCCTGGTCCTCGTCGGCATCGGGCTCTCGCTGCTGCTGCGGCGGATCGGCGGACGGGCCGACGAGAGCCAGATGGAAGGAGTCTGAGGTGGCGACCATGACCCCCACCCCGGCCGGGACACGGGCCGGTCAGGCCCCGGAATCCGCGGCCACCGGCACCCGGGCGAGCCGCAAATTCGCCGAGCGCAACTGGGCCGGCGGCAGCTTCGCCTGGCTCTGGCTGATCGTGGTGATGGTGCCGCTCTACTGGCTGGTGATCACCAGCTTCAAGACCCAGGCGAACTACTTCATCACCAACCCGCTGAAGCCGCCGAGCGAGTTCACCTTCGAGAACTACCAGCTGGTGATCGAGAGCGACTTCGTCCGGTACTTCATGAACAGCGTCATCGTCACGGTCGGAGCGGTCCTGCCGGCGACGCTGATCTCGTTCATGGCCGCCTACGCGGTCGTCCGGGGCGCCGGCAACCGGTTCCTCCAGGGGGTGAACGGGATCTTCCTGATCGGGCTGGCCATCCCGCTCCAGGCGGTCGTCATCCCGGTCTACCTGATCATCATCAAGATGGAGCTGTACAACACGCTCCAGGCGATCATCCTGCCGTCGATCGCCTTCGCCATCCCGCTGTCGGTGCTGGTGCTGGCCAACTTCATCCGGGACGTCCCGAAGGAGCTCTTCGAGTCGATGCGGATGGACGGCGCCACCGAGTGGGGGACGATGTGGCGGCTCGCCTTCCCCCTCACCCGGCCCGCGCTGGTCACCGTGGTGATCTACAACGCGGTGGGCATCTGGAACGGCTACCTGCTGCCGCTGATCCTCACCCAGAGCCCGGAGAAGGCGACCATCCCGCTCGCGCTCGCGTCCTTCCAGACGCAGTTCGGTGTGAACGTGCCGGCCGTCGCCGCCTCGGTCACGCTCACCACGGTGCCGATCGTGCTGCTCTACGCGATCGGGCGGCGCCAGCTGGTCAGCGGTCTGACCGCCGGTTTCAGCAAGTGACTAGGGAGTGACGCCGTGGCCCCGGGCAGGGGCCGCGGTGCTCTCCCTGATCTCCAGCTTGGTGACCAGCTCCACCCGGGGGGTCTCGATGGTCTCGCCGCGCGACAACCGCAACACGGTCCGCGCGGCGAGCCCGCCCATCTCGGCGAGCGGCTGGCGCACCGTGGTCAGCGGCGGCGACGACCAGCGGGACTCGGGCAGGTCGTCGAAGCCCACCACGCTGAGCTGGTCGGGCACCAGGATGCCGCGACGGCGGGCCGCCTCGTAGACCCCGAGAGCCATCAGGTCGCTGCACGCGAAGACCGCCGTCGGGGGATCGGGCAGGTCGAGCAGGCGGCCGCCGGCCACGAAACCCGACTCGTGCCGGAAGTCGCCGGTCATCACCAGAGCCTCGTCGACCGCCATGCCGGCGGCCTCCATGGCGGCGCGGTAACCGTCCAGCCGGGCCCGGCTGCACAGCAGCTCGCGCGGGCCGGCCACGATCCCGATCCGCCGGTGCCCCAGCGACAGGAGATGATCGGTCGCGGTGCGGCCGCCGGACCAGTTCGTCGCCCCGATCGTCGGGACGTCCGCCGCCACCCCGCCGGCCGGATCGATGATCACCACCGGCACCTTGAGCCGGTGCAGCTCGCTGTGGATGGGCTCGGCCACGTCCGAGGTCACGAAGATGACCCCGTCCGACGCGCGGGCCCGCAGATTCTGCAGCCACTGCCGGGTCGCCGTGCTGCGGTGATGCACCTGCGACACGACGGTGCCGACGCCGGCCGCGTGCGTCACGTCCTCCACGCCGCGGACCAGCTCCAGGGCCCACGGGCTGTCCAGGTCGTTGAACACCAGATCCACCAGGCGGGCACGGCCCGGATGCCGAGAGTTGCGAGGCCGGTAGTCGTGCTCGCGCAGCAATCGCTCGATCAGCTCACGTGTGGTCGGCGACACATCGGAACGCCCGTTGAGCACTCGGGACACGGTGGGCACCGAAACCCCCGCGGCCTCGGCGATAGCCGCGATCGTCACTCTTCCCCTGCCAGCGGCCACAGGTGCGCTCCTTACCGCGGGCCTGTCGCGACTGCAACTTTCGGAACCCGGCACCGGAATTCTGCCACGCCTCGCCCGCCCGAGAAATGCCTGGTGACCCTGGAATCGCTCCCAGTTCCGTTTCGCGCCGCGAAACGTACATTTCCCCGGGCCTTTCCCTCTTCCCGGTACGCCCACGCGTACCGGAAAGGGGGATGAGCGACCTCAGGAGAGCTGGGGGATGACCTCCTCGGCGAGGCGCAGCAGCGGCTCGTGGTCGTAGGCCACCCGCGGGATGTAGATGATCACGTAGTCGGCGCCCGCCTCGGCCAGCCGCTCCAGCTTCCCGATCGTGTCGGCGGTCGGCTCGCTGAGGTCGAGGTGGTGGCTCGTCGACTTGGTGATCCGGTCGTAGTCGCGGCCCAGTGTGTCGCAGTGCTGCCGGAGCACGGCCGCCTTCTGCCGGAACACCTCCGGGTCGCCGTTGCCGAAGTTGCAGCCGTCGGCGTACTGCGCGACCAGCTTGAGGGTCACCTTCTCGCCGCCGCCGCCCAGCCACAACGACGGGTGCGGCTTGCGGGCGCCCTTCGGCTCGTTGATCGGCCCGTCGATGCGGTAGTGCCGGCCGGTGAACACCGGGCGCTCCTCGGTCCACATCCGGTGCACGATCTCGACGGCCTCCCGGAAGGCCCGCATCCGGTCCGGGACCTCGGCCCACTCGTAGCCGTAGGCCTTCCACTCGTGCTCGTACCAGCCGGCGCCGAGCCCCGCGTAGAGGCGGCCGTGGCTGGCCACGTCGACGGTGGAGGCGATCTTGGCGTACAGGGAAGGGTGCCGGTAGCCGTTGCAGCCGACCATCTGGCCGATGTTCACCCGGCTGGTGTCGCGGGCCAGCGTCGACGAGACCGTCCACGCCTCGAAGGTGGTGTTGATCGTCGGTTCCGGAACGGTGTGGAAGTGGTCGTAGACCCACACCGAGTCCCACGGGCCCGCGTCGGCGAGCTTCGCGACGGCCGTCATCGCCTCGTACTGCTCGACCGGGTCGGCGATCTCGGTCAGGTCCATCCGCCATCCCTGGGGCACGAACACCCCGAAACGCATGCTCATGATCTCCAACCTACCGGCCGGGCCGCCCGCGGCAGGGCCGGTCACGATTCCTATCTATTCTGTAGGTCATGAGCTGCTGCACGCCGTCGTCCGGCCGGTCGGCCTCCGCCGATCCGGCTCCGGTCCTCGCGACCGGAACCCACGGGATCGACCAGATCCCGGTGCCCGGCCAGACCTACGCGATGGGTGACGCTCACGGCGACGGGGTACGGGCGGACGGCGAGCAGCCGGTGCACGACGTCCGGATCCCCGCCTTCCGGATCGACGCCACCAGTGTCACGGTCGCCGACTTCCGGTCGTTCATCGAGGCCACCGGCTTCCGGACCGACGCCGAACGGTACGGCTGGTCGGCAGTCTTCCACCTGGCGCTGACCGATCCCGATCACGTGGCCGGGCGGATGCACGGCACCCCGTGGTGGCTCGGTGTCGAGGGCGCCGACTGGGCGCACCCCGGCGGGCCCAGTGACGCCGCCGTCGACGATCACCCCGTGGTGCACGTGAGCTGGAACGACGCTTCGGCGTACTGCCTCTGGGCGGGCCGCCGCCTGCCGTCCGAGGCGGAGTGGGAGGCCGCGGCCCGGGGTGGACTGCCCTCGAAGCGTTACCCGTGGGGCGACGAACTGCCCGCCGACGGCTACGCGGTCAACATCTGGCAGGGCGACTTCCCGGTGCGCAACACCGGCGCCGACGGGTGGACCACCACGGCGCCGGTACGCTCCTTCCAGCCCAACGGCTACGGGCTGTGGCAGGCGGTCGGCAACGTCTGGGAATGGTGCGCCGACTGGTTCTCCCCGGTCTACTACGCACAGTCGCCGGTGGACGATCCGCGCGGGCCCGGCGCCGGCTCGGCGAAGGTCATCCGCGGCGGCTCCTACCTGTGCCACGACTCCTACTGCAACCGGTACCGCAACGCCGCCCGGTCCTCCAGCACGCCGGACTCCTCGACCGGGAACACCGGGTTCCGTACAGTGGCGGCATGAACGGCGGATGGGTCTCGGTGTACTCCTCGAACGGTGGCGGTCGTTTCTCGCTGGCCGATTGACTGGCCCACCGCGGCATCGACTGGGACCCCTTCGAGGAGGGTGAGGTCCGCGGCGGCGTCATGTGCGGCCGCAACGACGAGACCGGCCGCTCGTGGTGCCGTTACTACCTGGACATCGACGCGGGCGCCCTGTGGCGGCTCGGCCTGCACCCCGAGCAGCCGCTGTCCCGGATCGTCAGCCGCCCGCCGGCACCCTCGCACGTCAAAAAAATCTTGGCGGAACGGTTGGCACTCGAGGCGTGGCAGTGCTAAAAAATGTCTTGTCGGACCTGGTCAGAGAGTTCCAGGGATGACCTCGGCGAGAGTTGTCAGCCGAGCGCCACGAGCCGCCGGACCGTCCGGCGGCTGTCCTGAGGAGGTGCATCGTGGTGCTGACTTTCGATCCTTTCCGCGAATTCGACCGCCTGGCCGGCCAGATGCTCGGCGCCCCCGGCGTCGGCGGCGGCACCGCCGTGGCGATGCCGATGGACCTGTACCGGTCCGGTGACCACTTCGTCCTGCACTGCGACCTCGCCGGCATCGACCCCGGCTCGGTCAACGTCGACGTCGACGGCCGGGTGCTCACCATCCGGGCCGAGCGCTCCGCCCGCACCGACGCCGACGTCCAGTGGCTGCGCCGCGAACGCGTCACCGGCACCTTCGAACGGCGTCTCACCCTGGGTGACGGCCTCGACCTCACCAAGATCGATGCAACCTGGCAGGACGGCGTACTCACCGTGACCATCCCGGTCGTCGAAGCCGCCAAGCCGCGCCGCATCGAGATCACCACCGGCCGGGCGCCGGCGCTTCAGCCCGCCGACCAGCCGACCATCGAGGGCGAGTCCAAGTCCCTGGCCGACTGACCTTCCCCGCGCCGGCCCGGTCCTCGCACTTCTCCGTCCGGGCCGGCGCGCCATAAGCCTTCGTGGTCGAGGTCCGCGTTCCGCTTCCAGCTTCTCTTCTCTTGTACGCGTGTCCTCGTCCCCGCCTGTTCAGGGCCGTTCCGTCCGGTCAGCGCGTGCTTGCTGCCCGCTGCGGCCTGTGCCGCGCCCGCCGGGCGTAGATCGGTTGGCCACTCCCGCAGGCGCTGCCGCTCGCGCCGGGTGGGTGGTTGCGGTGGTGGCAGCGGTAGATCATCGTCCAAGATCTATCTACCCTGGTAGACCTTGGGTTATCGGATACGCCCGGATAACCGCGATCACCCAAGATCGCGCCGTCCGGCAACGATTATTCAAGAGCCCGCGGTGACCGGCCGAAGGTCAAGCCCTGGAAGTGGTGTAACGGCTGTTGTGCCGGTCAGAAGGGTTGGCCGCCGCGCCGCGTCGGCTTGTGGGCGCACGTGCTCATCGGCCGGCCGGCTTTGCGGGGTCTGCCGGTAGGACGAGGGATTCAGGACGGGTGGGTGGAATCCCGTTGCGGGCGGTGGAGGGAACGGCCGTTGCGGCTGTTGCCGAAGGATCCGGTGATACGGGAGGGTGGCGGCTCCCCGTTTCCGTACCCTCGGAGTCCGCATGGTCAGCCAGATGTCCGCCCACCGTGGCTACCTCCAGGTGGCGGTCGTCGCCGCGCTCGTCTTCATCGTCGCCGCACTGGTGGTCTTGAGCGTTTCGCCCGCCGGGATTCTCGGCATGCTGACCTACAACCTGCTGCCGATCGCCTGGCTCACCGCCTGTTGCAGCATCGCCGGCCTGGCGCTGGCCTCCATCCGGTACTGAACCGGATGGAGGCCGAGCCGCACCCTGGTCGTACTAGGCCCCGGCGGACGACGCCCGCGGCTTGAGCAGCGGCATCCGCTCCCAGACCCGGTGCCGGCCGAGGGCCGCCACGATCGTCTCCGGATCCGGGTCGAACAGGATGCCCGGCGCCTTCACGTCGATCCCGGCGTTGATCAGGGTCTGCTCGCCCTCGCCGTGCACCGCGATCGCCTTGCCGTGCCGGAACGCCTCCTGCAGCAGCACCGTCATCTGCATGTCGGTGGTGGCCGCGGCGACCATGATCGCGTCGAACTCGACGGATCGGGCGGTCTGGAACGTGCGTTCCACCCCCTCGCCGCCGACCGGCGCGATCACCCGTACCACGACACCGTGTGCCTTCAGTGCCTTCTGCAACGCCGCGGTCTGCTTGTCCGGCGTGCCGATCACGCCGACCACCCGGCCGGTCACCGGCCAGGCCCGTTCGGTGATCTGCGTGAGCGCCGGCGACGGCGTGACGTCCGCGACCGGCTTCCCTTCGGGAACCGGCAGACCCAGTCCGGCGGCCACCTTCGCGGTCAGTTCGGCATCGACGTTCGCCAGAACACCGAGCATGCGTACGCGGATCGCCTGTTCGTAGCACTTGCTCAACTCGAACGTGAACGCCTCGGCCACGTGGTCCTGCTCGAGGGGGCTGAGGCTGCGGTAGAACAGGGCGGCCTGCGTGTGGTGGTCGGCGAACGACACCGGGTTGGCCCGTACCTTGTCGCCGCGGACCGGCTCGGGCAGGTGCACGTAGCCGCCGTTCTCCGGTCCGGCCGGCACCGGGCCCTCCGAGCCCGCGAGGCTGTTCGGCAGGTAGTGGGCGATGCCCCGGTGCACGACGCTCTGGTGCATGCCGTCCCGCTGGTTGTCGTTCACCGGCGCGTGCGGCCGGTTGATCGGCAGCTGGTTGAAGTTCGGCCCACCGAGGCGGCTGAGCTGGGTGTCCAGGTAGGAGAAGAGCCGGCCCTGCAACAGCGGGTCGTTGGTGACCTCGATGCCGGGCACCAGGTTGCCGATGTGGAACGCGATCTGCTCCGTCTCGGCGTGGAAGTTGTCCGGGTTCCGGTTGAGCACCAGCTTCCCGATCGGCTGCACCGGCGCCAGTTCCTCCGGGACGATCTTCGTGGGGTCGAGCAGGTCGATGCCCTCGAACGACTCGTCGGCGTCGTCCGGCATCACCTGGATGCCCAGCTCGTACTCGTAGAACAGGCCGGCGTCGATCGAGTCGGCCAGGTCGCGGCGGTGGAAGTCGGGGTCGACGCCGGCGGTCAGCTGGGTCTCCTCCCACACCTGCGAGTGCACCCCGGCCGCCGGCTTCCAGTGGAACTTCACCAGCGACGTCTTCCCGGCCGCGTCGACCAGCCGGAACGTGTGCACGCCGAAGCCCTCCATGGTCCGGAACGAACGTGGGATGCCCCGGTCCGACATCGCCCAGAACACGTGGTGGGTGGCCTCGGTGTGCAGTGACACGAAGTCCCAGAACGTGTCGTGGGCGGTCTGCGCCTGCGGGATCTCACGGTCGGGGTGCCACTTGGCGGCGTGGATGATGTCCGGGAACTTGATGGCGTCCTGGATGAAGAAGACCGGCATGTTGTTGCCGACCAGGTCGAAGTTGCCCTCCGCGGTGTAGAACTTCACCGCGAACCCGCGCACGTCGCGGACCGTGTCGGCCGACCCGCGCGAGCCGAGCACCGTGGAGAACCGCACGAACACGTCGGTCTCCCGGCCCTTCTCGGCGAGGAAGCCGGCCTTGGTGACGGACGCGGCGTTGCCGTAGGCGGTGAACGTGCCGTAGGCCCCGGATCCGCGGGCGTGAACGACCCGTTCCGGGATCCGCTCGTGGTCGAAGTGGGTGATCTTCTCGCGCAGATGGAAGTCCTCTATCAGCGCCGGCCCGCGCGGCCCGGCCTTCAGGGAGTGGTCGGTGTCCGGCAGCCGGACGCCCTGGCCGGTGGTCAGGTAGTCGCCCGTCTGCAATCCGCGGTCCGGGGCCAGGGACTCCTTCACCGGGCTGGTCTCGGCCGGCTGCTTCTCCGCCGGACTCGGAACGGTCGGCTCCATGTCGGGTTTCCTTCTCTGTGACGTTCGGTGACGAGCCGTCTGCATACCCCGGCATTCCGCGCCGGAACGTGATCGCCCGATACGGTTCGTCTCATGGCCGAACCGCAGCTGCTCAACGCGTACGCCGGGCACTGGACCGGCGACGGCACCGGGGTCACCGTGATCCTTCCGCCGCCCGGCACGGTCGGCTCCGGCGAGGTCCGCGGCGGCGCCCCGGCCACCCGCGAGTTCGCCCTGCTGGAACCGGGCCGCCTGGTCGAGCGGGTGGACGCCGTGGTGCTCTCCGGCGGCTCCGCCTTCGGCCTGGCCGCCGGCGACGGCGTGGCGGAACTGCTGCGCGAGCGCGGCCAGGGCTTCCCGACCAGCCTCGGCCCGGTGCCGATCGTCGTCGGCATGTCGCTGTTCGACGCGTCGGTCGCGGGGACGCCACCGGGTGCCGCTCAAGGCCGCGAGGCGGCTCTCGCCGCGTTGAGCGGACAACCCTTCCCCACCGGTACGGTCGGCGCCGGCACCGGAGCCACCACCGGCAAGTGGCGGGGTCTCGCCGAGCCCGGTGGGCTGGGCCGCGCCACCGGGCGGGCCGGCGGCGCCACGGTGGAGGCGATCGCCGCGGTGAACCCGTGGGGCGACGTCCTCGGCGCCGACCGGCCGCCCGTGGAGCGCGTGGCCACCCCGTTCCCGGGGGAGAACACCACGCTCGCCGTGGTGCTCACCGACGCCCGGCTCACCAAGACCGACTGCTACCTGCTGGCGCAGAGCGGCCACACCGGGTTCGCCCGGGCCCTGCACCCGGCGCACTCCCGCTACGACGGGGACGCCGTGGTGGCGCTGGCCACCGGCGCGGTGGAGGCCGACCTGGACCTGCTGCGCGCGGTCACCGCCGAGGTGATGGCGGCGGCGATCCGCGACGCCGTGGTCAGGCGGCCGTGACCGGGGCCTGGAGTTCGGTGACCCACCGGTCGCGGTCCTCCGGGCACTCCAGGGTCACCTCGCGCGGGTAGCCGGCGGCCCGGAAGCCGTTGCCGTCGATCCACCGGGCCAGGGCCTGGCCGGTCGGCACCACGGCGTCCATCGAGCCGCGGTGCACGATGGTGGCGGCCTGCCCCACGGCCGGCAGGTCGCGGACCTCGAAGTCGCCGGCGCCGGGCGCGACCGAGACGGTCATGCCGGCGTGCACGGTGATCCGGCCCTCGGGGGCGTCCTCGTACCAGGCGATGCCAGGTCCGGCCGGGGTGACCCCGGCGGTCTCCAGCCGCCGGCACAGCTCCTCGTAGAGCGGCCCGATCACCGGGCTGATGTCCTCCGGCTGGTAACTGGCGGCCGTGGCGGTCAGCGCGGCGACCCGCACCGCCGGGACGGACTTGAGGACGACGTCGTTCGTGGGCATGTGCCCCTCACTCTCGATGGCACGGAGACGCGCCTCGACCTGGACCAGCCGGGCGGTGGCCTCGGCCACCGACGTCGCCAGCTCGGCCCGCCGCAACCGGAGCATGCCCCGCAGCTCGCCGGTGCTCAGCGTGCCGTCGATGATCTCGTGCACCTGCTGCAGCGTGAACCCGAGATCCTTGAGCGCGATGATCCGGTTGAGCCGGGCCAGCTGGGCGGCCGTGTAGTGCCGGTAACCGGTGGCCGGGTCGACGTGGGCCGGCCGCAGCAACCCGATGGCGTCGTAGTGGCGCAGCATCCGGATCGACACGCGGCCGTGCCGGGCGAAGTCTCCTATGGCGAACATGACAACTCCGAGTTCACTGCCTGACACCGTGTGAGGGTCAACAACCTGATATTGCTGTGTGATGCTCGTTGACTATGCCGCGCCCGTCGCGGCCTCCCCGGCCGAGGCCGAAGCGGCGGCGGTCTCCGCGGAACAGGTGGGGTACGACGGCTTCGCGGCGGCCGAGACGAAGCACGACGTCTTCACCACCCTGGCCCTGGTCGCGCGGGCCACCTCGAGGATCGCGCTGCAGTCCGGCATCGCGGTGGCCTTCGCCCGTAACCCGATGACCGTGGCGGTCCTCGCCAACGACCTGCAACTGATCTCCGAGGGCCGGTTCCGGCTCGGGCTGGGCTCGCAGGTGCGCCCGCACATCGAGCGGCGGTTCGCGATGCCGTGGAGCCGCCCGGCCGCGCGGATGGAGGAGTTCGTGTCGGCGCTGCGGGCGATCTGGCACTCGTGGGCGACCGGCGAGCGGCTGATGTTCCGCGGCGAGTTCTACCGGCACACGCTGATGACCGAGTTCTTCGACCCGGGGCCGAACCCGTTCGGCAATCCGGGGGTGGAGCTGGCCGCGGTCGGCGAGCGGATGGTGGCGGCCGCCGGCCGGGTCGCCGACGGGCTGCTGGTGCACCCACTGACCAGCCGGTCCTATCTCGGGGAGCGGATCGTCCCGGCGCTGCGGGCGGCCCGCGGCGGGGAACTGGACGGTTTCGGGATCGAGATGAGCGCCATGGTGGTGCTCGGCGGTGACGAGGCGGCCCGGAGCCGGGCGGAGCAGGCGGTCCGGCGGCAGATCGCCTTCTACGCGTCGACCCCCGCCTACCGGCCGGTGCTGGAGCTGCACGGCTGGGGTGAGCTGGCGGACCGGCTCAACGTGCTGTCCCGGCGGCAGGCGTGGGCCGAGATGGCCGCCGAGATCAGCGACGACGTGCTGGACTGTTTCGCGGTGTCCGGCGACCCGGCGACGGTGGCCGCCGGGCTGCGTGATCGGTTCACCGGCACGATCGACCGGATCTCGCTCTACACGCCGTACGAGGCGGACCGCTACCAGCTGGCGGCGGTCCGCTCCGCGCTACGGGGCTGACCGGCTAGGCGGAGAACTCCACCTTGTCCGGGTAGAAGGCGACGTGCCCCTTGATCGCGGCGACCGCGTCGTAGGGGTCCTGGTACTCCCAGACGGCGTCCGGCGCGCCGGGCAGGGAGTAGTAGGTGGCGTCGCCCTTGTACGGGCAGTACGACGTGGTGGTGCTGCGCTCCAGCACGGCCGGATCGACGTCGGCGAGTGGAACGTACCGGACCGGTGGATAGTGCGCCTCCTGGAGGAGCAGCGCGTTCCCGGTCTCCGCGATCACCCGGCCGCCGGCGGTGACCACGACCTTCTCCCCGGCCGGGGTGATCGTGATCGGATGGTCCGGGCCGGGTTCCCATCGAGGTTTGGCCATGAAAGGAGCCTACCCATCCGCCTCAGCCTTTGAGGGCGGTTGCGACCGCCTCGGCCAACGGGGTGGTGGGGCGGCCGATCAGCCGGGACAGGGTGCCGGTGGTGTCGTCCAGGTGCCCGGCCCGGATCTTGACGTCGGTGTCGGCGAACAGGTCGGCGAACTGCCCGGGCATGCCGGCCGTGACCAGCGCGTCCCGGTAGCCGTCGGGCGGCAGGTCCCGGTACGCCACCGGGGCGCCGGTCTGGCGGGCCACCTCGGCGGCCAGCTCGGCCATGGTGAACGGCTGGTCGCCGGCCAGTTCGTGGACGCCGGGCTCGCCGCGCAGCAGCACGACGGCGGCCGCCTCGGCGAAGTCGGCGCGGGTGGCGGCGGCGATCCGGCCCTCGCCGGCGCTGCCGAGCAGGGCGCCGTGCTCGACGGCCGGGCCGAACGAGGCCGCGTAGTTCTCGATGTACCACCCGTTGCGCAGCAGGGCGAACGGGATGCCGGACGCCGCCACGACCTGCTCGGTGGCCAGGTGCTCGGGGGCCAGCCCGAGCGGTGAGCTGTCCGCCCGCAGGATGCTGGTGTAGGCCAGGAAGCCGACCCCGGCCGCCTTGGCCGCCTCGACGACCGCGGTGTGCTGGGGGACCCGCTGCCCGATCGTGTTGCCGGAGATCAGCAGCAGCCGGTCCACCCCGGCGAACGCGGTGGCCAGGGTCTCCGGGCGGTCGTAGTCGGCCTCGCGCACCTGGACCCCGAGGGCGGCCAGGCCGGCGGCCTTCGCGGTGTCCCGGACCGTGGCGACGATGTCGCCGGGGGCGGCGCCCCGCGCGATCAGCGCGTCGACGACGAGACGGCCCAGGTGCCCGGTGGCTCCGGTGACGGCGATGGTCATGGTGGTTCCCTTCGACATGCTCTCGAAACCGCGCCCTCGAAAAGTGAGCGGTGACGAGAAGAATGGCACTAACTTTTAGTTAGTGCAACCACGCTGGTAAGGTGACCGGCGTGGATGAGGACTTCGCGGCCAGCGTGTTCGAGCGGAACTGCGCCTCCCGTGGCGTCCTGACCGACATCACCGGCCGCTGGGGCAGCCTGGCGCTGGGCGCGCTGCACGAAGGGGCGTTCCGGTTCAACGCCCTGCGCCGCCGGGTCGACGGGGTGAGCGAGAAGATGCTGGCGCAGACGCTTCAGGCACTGGAGCGTGACGGCCTGGTCCGGCGCGAGGTGCAGGCCACCATCCCGCCCCGGGTGGAGTACAGCCTCACCGATCTCGGCGAGCGGGTCGCCGCCAAGATGAAGGACCTCATCGTCCTGGTCGAGGGCGAGATGGATCAGGTTCGCGCGGCGCAGGAGGCGTACGACCGGGCGCATTGATAGGTTCGGGTCGTGAGCTCCGACGCCCCGATCCAGGCCGACGTCCCGCCCTCCGGCACCGGCTGCGCCGATTGCCTCGCGACCGGCGGCTGGTGGTTCCACCTGCGCCGGTGTGCCCGCTGCGGTCACGTGGGCTGCTGCGACTCCTCACCCTCCCAGCACGCCACCGCCCACTGGAGGCAGACCGGGCACCCGGTCATCCAGTCGTTCGAGCCCGGCGAGGACTGGTTCTGGGACTTCGGCAGCGAGCAGGCCGGCTCCGGTCCCGAGCTGGCGCCGCCCACCAGTCACCCGGCCGATCAGCCGGCCCCCGGCCCGGCCGGCGCCGTCCCGGCCGACTGGGCCCGTCGTCTGAACCGCTGAATCATCCGGAACCGGATGGTTCGCCGGCCGGACCAGCCGGCCGGTGAAGCTTCTCTCCTCAGGTGACGCCCGACAGGGTCGATGGACCGTATGTCGGATTCGAGGGAGGGCAGCGTGCGCGGGCTACACGACATCGGTATCGCCAAGAGGCTGGGCGTCATCGTCACCACCGGCGCGGTCGCGCTCGGTGCGATGGCGACGGTCACCCTGGCCGGGCAGTCGGCTCTGGCCTCCCAGGCCGAGGAGACGCGCGGTCTGGAAGCCTGTCTCGCGGCGATCAACCACCTCAACAACCGCCAGAGCGAGTTGAAGGTGGACGCCTACCGGGCCGCGCTCGGGCACGACGTGAGCGGGGACGTGGTCGACGACGTCGAGTCCTCGACCAGCGCCGCCGACGCTGTCGGGGCGTGCGGTCTGCCCACCGCCGTACTTCAGGAGTTCCAGAGCCACCGCGCGGACTTCGCCGACTTCAACACCTTCATCACCGGCTTCGTCACCGCCGGTGCGGCGAACCCGAAGTCGGTGGTCAACCGGACCGACGAGATCGCCGAGCGGAACAACAAGACCGACGACGCACTCGACGCGCTCACCGAGCAGGTGGAGGCCGAGATCGCCGTGCAGAAGGCGGAGATGGACGACACGGTCGCCTCCACCCGTACGGTGACGATCGTGGTGGCCGGAATCGGCCTGGCCCTGCTGATCGGCATGGCCGTCCCGATGGTCCGGTCGATCCTCGGCCCGATCCGCAAGCTGGGCGTGGTGATCGACGCCCTGGACCGTGGCGACCTCACCGTCCGCTCCGAGATCACCAGCCGCGACGAGATCGGCACCATGGCGGCCGGCCTGGACCGCTCGCTGGACAAGCTGCGCCAGTCGATGCGCACCATCGCCGAGGGCGCCGGCGGCCTCGCCACCGCGTCGAACCAGCTGGCCGATGTGTCGGCCCAGATCGCCGACGCCGCCGACAACACCGACCGGCAGAGCACCTCGGCGTCCGCCGAGGCCGGCGAGATCTCCCGCAACGTGCAGACGGTCGCGGCCGGCTCCGAGGAGATGGGCCTGTCGATCCGGGAGATCTCCCGCAACACCAGCGAGGCCGCCCAGATCGCCTCGATCGCGGTGACCGAGGCGGCGCGCGCCACCGACACCATCCGTCAGCTCGGCGAGTCGTCGGCGGAGATCGGCAACGTCATCAAGCTGATCACGTCCATCGCCGAGCAGACCAACCTGCTCGCCCTCAACGCCACCATCGAGGCGGCCCGGGCGGGCGCCGCGGGCAAGGGGTTCGCCGTGGTCGCCTCCGAGGTCAAGGACCTCGCCCAGGAGACCGCGCGCGCCACCGAGGACATCCACCGCCGGGTGAACGCCATCCAGCAGGACACCGGGGGCGCGGTCGAGGTCATCAACCGCATCTCCGAGGTCATCGCCCAGATCAACGACTTCCAGACCACGATCGCCTCGGCGGTGGAGGAGCAGACCGCCACCACCGGCGAGATCAGCCGCAGCATCGCCGAGGTCGCCGCCGGTTCCAGCCGGATCGCGGCGGACATCGGCGACGTCGCCACGGCCAGCGCGGCCACGGTCGGCGGCGTCGCGCAGACCCGGGAGGCCAGCGCGGCGGTGTCGCGTACCGCCGACGAGCTGCGCGGCCTGGTCGGCACGTTCACCTTCTGAGCCGTCGCAGGCTCCGGGGCCGGTCGCCGTCACGGCGGCCGGCCCTTCCTCAAGGCGTGGGGGCACCTGCCGATGAAGATGCCATGCGTACGGTGACAGGGGTGCCTTCGGATCAGGCGTTGCTGTCCCGGCGGCGCACGATCGAGATCTCCGGCCTGGTGTCACGGGGCATCGGTCTCGTCTGCACGGCCCTCTATGCGGCCGGGGTCGGCGCCATGTCGGCCGGCCAGCTGGAGAGCAGCGGCATGCGGGCGGCGAGCTGGGTGGCCGTCGCCGTCATGCTGTGCTGCAACCTGGTGGCCGTCCGGAATCTCCGGCGCCCGGGCTCCCGCTGGTACGAGCTGCGCAGCGCGGTCCAGGTCGCGCTGGACGCCACGGTGATCTGCGGGTTCGTGGTGATCGCCGAGGGGCAGACCCGGGAGACCGCCTGGCCGCTGATGGCCCTGGCCGTGGTGATCGCCGCGGTCCGGCAACGGCTGCCCGGCGCCGTGCTCGTCTGGGCGCTGACCTCGGCCGTCTTCGTGGCCGCCTTCCCGCACTCGCCGGACGTCCCGTTCGTGCTCGGCATCAACGTGATGGTCGCGGTGATCACCGGAACCCAGTCGTCCAGCCTGGTCCGGCACCTGCGGACCCTCCAGGAGACCCGGGCGGCGCTCCAGCACCAGGCCACCCACGACGGGCTGACCGGACTGCCCAACCGGGCGCACCTGGCCGGCTGCGCGGACCGGCTCAGCGGCCGCCCGCTCGGCGTGCTGCTGCTCGACCTCAACGGGTTCAAGCTGGTCAACGACACCCACGGGCACGCCGCCGGTGACGTGTTGCTGCACCGGGTCGGTGACCGGCTGACCACCGCCATGCGTGAGATCACCCCACCGGACGGCGAGACGCCGGTGGTGGGCCGCCTCGGCGGCGACGAGTTCCTGGTCCTGCTGCCCGGGGCCGGTCCCGGCACGGTGGCGGCGGCCTGCGAGCGGATCCGGGAGGCGGTTCCGATACCCGTGGACCTGGGCGACGGCGTACGGGTGACGGTCGGCGTGAGCATCGGTGTGGCGCTGCGGCCGGCCGGGGGAGAGGCGACCCTGGAAACCCTGACCGCCGAGGCGGACGCCGCCATGTACCGGGAGAAGCACAGCCGCCGGAAGGCCGCCTGAATCGACGGATTGCGATGAGAAGGGGCCGGGGGTAGGTTGTCAACTGCCCGGGGGCGGGTGGAACGCGTCGACGTACGCCGTCCACTTCCCCCAAGAGGCAGGTCATGAAGAGAAGACTGGCCGTCCTGGCCGCCGTCCTCATCACCCTCACCGCATCCGTGCTCACGTTCGTCAACCCCGCCTACGCCGCGACCGGTCTGCACATCGAGGGCCGCAACATCGTCGAGGCCAACGGCAACACGTTCGTGATGCGCGGCATCAACCACATGCACACCTGGTACGCCGGGCAGACCGGCTCGTTCGCCGACATCAAGGCGGCCGGTGCCAACACGGTCCGGGTGGTGCTCAGCGGCGGCCGCTGGACCGCCAACACCGCCGCCGACGTGACCAACGTGATCAACCTGTGCAAGGCGAACAGGCTGATCTGCGTGCTGGAGAACCACGACACCACCGGGTACGGCGAGGACGGCGCGGCCTACACGCTGGACCAGGCGGTGAACTACTGGATCGGCCTGAAGAGCGTGCTCACCGGCCAGGAGAACTACGTCGTCATCAACATCGGCAACGAGCCGATCGGCAACACGAACCCGTCACAGTGGACCGCCGCGACCGTCGCCGCGATCCAGAAGATGCGCACCAACGGGTTCGAGCACCTGCTGATGATCGACGCCCCGAACTGGGGCCAGGACTGGCAGTACGTGATGCGGGACAACGCGCAGACGGTGCTGGACGCGGACACCCGCGACAACACGGTGCTGTCGATCCACATGTACGCGGTGTTCAACACGGCGTCGTCGATCACCGCGTACCTGGACCACTTCCAGAGCCGCGGCTGGCCGCTGGTGATCGGTGAGTTCGGCTGGCAGTTCGACTCCGGTCAGGTCGACGACCAGACCCTGATGGCCGCGGCGCAGGCCCGCGGCATCGGCTACCTGGGCTGGTCCTGGGCCGGCAACACCGACCCGATCCTGGACATGACCAACAGCTTCGACGCCGCCTCGCTGACCACCTGGGGCCAGCGGATCGTGAACGGCGCGAACGGGCTCAAGGCCACCAGTAGGGAGGCCACCGTCTTCGGCGGCGTCCAGCCCAGCTCGCCCGGTTCGTCGTCGCCGTCGCCGAGTTCCCCGTCGCCGTCGCCCAGCTCGCCGTCGCCGTCGCCGTCGAACTCCATGCCGGGCGCCTGCACGGCCACCTACGCGATCGCCGGGCAGTGGCCGGGCGGCTTCCAGGGCGAGGTCAAGGTGACGGCCGGCTCGGCGGTCAAGAGCTGGACCGTGACCTGGACCTACGCCAACGGGCAGACCGTGAACAACGCCTGGAGCGCCACGGTGACCAGCAGTGGATCGACCGTGACGGCGCGCAACGTGAGCTACAACGGCACTCTCGCGGCCGGCCAGTCGACGTCCTTCGGGTTCCTCGGGTCGTGGACCGGCACCAACAGCGTGCCCACGCTGACCTGCTCCGCCACCTGATCCATCGATGACCGCCGAGCGGGGTCGTTGCAATGGGAGCGCTCCCATGCCACGATGTGCGCAGACGCGTGCCTGCCCCCGCTCGGCGTCATCCCCGTCAGGAACAAAAGGTCCGGCTGACAACCAGCCGGACCCACCGCCGGCCCGGCGCTCGCGGCACTGCCGTGAGCGCCCGGCCGGTTCGCGTGCTCTTCCCGTACCAGAAAACGATCTTGATTTAAGCCCAGCCGGACAGGATCTCGGTGACCGTCGCGGGTTTGACGGCCTCCGGGACGGGCGCCGGCGTGCGGCTCAGGCGCGGCGCCGGAGCGGGCTGGACCACGCCGTCGACCTCGATGAACGCGTTCCGGGCCCGGCTGTGCGGATGATTCGGCGCCTCGGTGAGCGACAGGACCGGGCTCACGCACGCGTCCAGGCGCTCGAAGATCGACGCCCACTCGTCGCGGGTGCGCTGCGCGAACCGCTCGGTGAACCGGCGGCGCAGCTCCGGCCAATCCGCGAAGTCGAACTGGCCGGGCAGGTCCGGGTCGTCGTCGAGGCCGAGGCCCTTGAGCAGTGCCGCGTAGAACTGCGGTTCGAGCGAGCCGACGGCCAGGTAGCCGCCGTCGGACGCCTGGTAGGTGTCGTAGAACGGGGCGCCGCCGTCGAGCAGGTTCTGCCCGCGGCCGCCCGGCCACCGGCCCTCGGCCAGGAAGCCGTGCAGGAAGGTCATCAGCAGCGAGGAGCCGTCGACCATCGCCGCGTCGATCACCTGACCGCGGCCGGAGACGCCGCGCTCGACCAGCGCCGCCAGGATGCCGACGGCCAGCAGCATGCCGCCGCCCGCGAAGTCGCCGAGCAGGTTGACCGGCGCGTGCGGGCGCTCGCCGGGACGGCCCAGCGGTTCCAGCGCCCCGGAGATCGCGATGTAGTCGATGTCGTGCCCGGCGGCCTTCGCGAGCGGCCCGTCCTGGCCCCACCCGGTCATCCGCGCGTAGATCAGCCTCGGGTTGATCCGCTCGCAGTCGTCCGGGCCGAAACCGAGCCGCTCGGCCACGCCCGGCCGGTAGCCCTCGACCAGCACGTCGGCCCGCTCGATCAGGCCGAGCAGCTCGGCCCTACCGGTCTCCGACTTGAGATCCACTGTCACCCGGCGCCGGCCGCGCTGCATCGGACCGATCGGCCCGGTACCGCCGGGGCGGTCGACCAGCACCACGTCGGCGCCCAGGTCGGCGAGGATCATGCAGCCGAACGGGGCCGGCGCGAGACCGGCCAGCTCCACGACCCGGATGCCGTCCAGGGGGCCCCGGCCACTAGAGGACACGGGAGATCAGCTCCTTCATGATCTCGTTCGTGCCGCCGTAGATCTTCTGGACACGGGCGTCCGCGTACATCTTCGAGATCGGGTACTCGGTGGTGTAGCCGTAGCCGCCGAAGATCTGCAGGCAGCGGTCGACCACCTCGCACTGGCCCTCGGTGAGGTAGAGCTTGGCCATGGCGGCGGTGGCCACGTCCAGCTCACCACGGGCGTGCCGCTGGATGCAGTCGTCCAGGAAGATCCGGGACACGCGGGTGCGGGTCGCCACGTCGGCCAGCACCATCCGGGTGTTCTGGTGGCCGATCAGGGGCTTGCCGAAGGCGGTGCGCTCCTTGGCGTACCCGGTCGCCATCTCGACGGCCCGCTGCATGGCGGCGACCGCGCCCACCCCGATGACCAGGCGTTCCTGCGGCAGCTGCTGCATCATCTGGATGAAGCCGGCGCCCTCGGCGCCGAGCAGGTTGGCGGCCGGCACCCGGAAGTCGTCGAAGAACAGCTCCGCGGTGTCGTTCGAGTGCAGGCCGATCTTCTCGATCTTCCGGCCCCTCCGGAAGCCCTCCGGGTCGCCGGTCAACTCGCAGACCAGCAGCGACATGCCGTGCGCGCGTGCCGAGGTGTCGGTCTTGACGGCCAGGATCAGCAGGTCCGCGAGGATGCCGTTGGTGATGAACGTCTTCGAGCCGTTCACCACGTAGTCGTCGCCGTCGCGGACCGCCCTCGTGCGGATCGACTGGAGGTCGGAGCCGCCGTCCGGCTCGGTCATCCCGATGGCGCCGATCAGCTCGCCGCTCACCAGACCGGGCAGCCAGCGCCGCTTCTGCTCCTCGGTGCCGTACTCGTTGATGTAGCCGGTGACGATCCCGCTGTGCACCGCGATGCCGAGGCTGCCCTCGCCGGTCAGCGTCTGCTCGTGCAGCAGCACGGCCTCGTGGGTGAAGTCGCCGCCCCCGCCGCCGTACTCCTCCGGGATGGAGAGGCCGAGCAGGCCGAGCTCGCCGGCCCGGCGGTAGTGCTCGCGGTCGGGATGGCCCTGCTGCTCCAGCCGCTCGGCGTGCGGCACCACCTCCTTGGTGAAGAAGGTGCGGGCGAGCTCGGCCAGGTCGTCGTGTTCCGGCTTGCGCCACGGTTCGACATAACCGTCCAGTCCAGGCGTCGGCATCGACCTACCATCGAGCACTATTGGCGAGGTGTCAATAAGCTGGATGCGAATTGCCGCCATCCTTCTGGCGAGACGATCGATGGATCGACGTGCCGTAAGGTCGGGCCCGTGGTGCGCGTCGAGTCGATGCGCCGGCGCAGGCTCGAGCCCGACGCGCGGCGCGAGCAGATCCTGTCGGTGGCGATCCGGCACTTCGGGTCGCGGCCCTACGCCGAGGTCTCGACCACGGATGTGGCCCGGGACGCCGGAGTCGCGCGCGGCCTGGTCAATCACTACTTCGGTACGAAGAAGGACCTCTACCTCGCGGTGGTGCGGGTCATGCTGACCGTGCCCGAGGTCGCCCTGGAGCAGCTCCCCGAGGGTGACCTGCAAGAACGTGCCGACTCCATCGTCGGGTACTTCCTCGACGTCGTCTCCCGGCACAGCACCTCCTGGCTGGCCGCCACCGGCGCCGGCGGGATGGCCGGTGACGCCGACGTGAACGAGGTGATCGCCGAGGCGGTCGACGTCGCCGCGGCCGGGGTGCTGCGCGCCGTCGGGATGGGGGACGACCCGTCGCCGGTGCTGCGCGCGATGTGCCGCTCCTACGTCGGCCTGGCGATCTGCACGGCCCAGGAGTGGTTGCAGCGGGGAGTCCTGACCCGCCAGCAGGTGCACGCACTCCTGGCCACGTCGCTGATCGCCCTGGTGGAGCAGGTCTTCCCGGTGCACTAGCGTCGGGGGATGGGCGCATATCGCGAGGCGTACGAGCGCAGCATCGCCGACCCGGCCGGCTTCTGGCGGGACGCGGCCGAACTCATCGACTGGCACGCGCCGCCGGACCGGATCCTCGACGACTCCGAGGCGCCGATCTTCCGGTGGTTCCCCGGCGCCACGCTCAACACCTGCCACAACGCCCTCGACCGGCACGTCCACGGCGGGCGGGGCGACCAGGTGGCGCTCATCCACGACAGCCCGGTGACCGGTGCGGCGCGCTCGTACACGTACCGGGAGCTGCGCGACGAGGTGGCGACCTTCGCCGGGGCGCTGCGCGGGCTCGGGGTGGAACGTGGCGACCGGGTGGTCATCTACATGGCGATGGTGCCGGAGGCGGTCGTCGCGATGCTCGCCTGCGCCCGGCTCGGGGCCGTCCACTCGGTCGTCTTCGGCGGGTTCGGCGCCCGCGAGCTGACCGCCCGCATCGACGACGCCCGGCCGCGGGTCATCGTGGCCAGCTCGTGCGGGATCGAGGGCGGGCGGGTGGTGCCGTACCAGCCCATGCTGTCGGCGGCGCTGGCCGAGGCGGCCCACGTCCCGTCGCACTGCGTGATCCTGCAACGGCCGCAGGCGCCCTGTGACATGGTCCCGGGCCGGGATCTGAGCTGGGCGGACGCGGTCGCCGGCGCGGAACCGGCGGACTGCGTGCCGGTCGCCGCCACCGATCCGCTCTACATTCTCTACACCTCCGGCACGACCGGGCGGCCCAAAGGCGTGGTCCGGGACAACGGCGGCCACGCGGTCGCGTTGCGGTGGTCGATGGAGAAGATCTTCGGGGTACGCCCGGGCGAGGTCTTCTGGGCGGCGTCCGACGTGGGATGGGTGGTCGGGCACTCGTACATCGTGTACGGGCCGCTGCTGACCGGGGCGACCACGATCCTGTACGAGGGCAAGCCGGTCGGCACCCCGGACGCGGGCGCGTTCTGGCGGGTGGTGGAGCAGCACCGGGTGGCGGCCATGTTCACGGCGCCGACCGCGATCCGGGCCGTGCGCAAGGAGGACCCGGACGGGAAACTGCTGGCCGGGCGGAACGTGGACAGTCTGCGGTCGCTGTTCCTGGCGGGGGAGCGGCTCGACCCGCGGACGTACGAGTGGGCCGGTGACCTGCTCGGCATCCCGGTGATCGACAACTGGTGGCAGACCGAGACCGGCTGGCCGATCACGGCGAGCCCGCGCGGTCTGGAGGATCTGCCGACCCGGCCGGGCTCGCCGTCGGTGCCGATGCCCGGCTACCGGGTGCGGGTCGTCGGACCGGACGGGACCGATGTGCCGCCCGGCGCCGAGGGGGCGATCGTCGTCGGGCTGCCGCTGCCGCCGGGTTGCCTGCCGACGCTGTGGGGTGACGACGAACGCTACGTGCGGTCGTACCTGTCGGCGTTCCAGGGCAACTATCTGACCGGGGACGGCGGCAGGTTCGACGACGACGGATATCTGTACGTGCTGGGGCGTACCGATGACGTGATCAATGTGGCCGGTCACCGGCTGTCGACCGGGGCCATGGAGGAGGTGCTGGCCACCCATCCGGCGGTCGCCGAGTGCGCCGTGATCGGGGTGGGCGACCTGTTGAAGGGGCAGGTTCCGCGCGGTTTCGTGGTGCTGCGCGGTGGGGTGGATCCGGATCCGGCGGCCCTGGAGACGGAGCTGGTGGGGCTGGTGCGGGAGCGGATCGGTGCGGTGGCGGCGCTGCGCCGGATCGACGTGGTGGCGGCGCTGCCGAAGACCCGGTCGGGGAAGATCCTGCGCGGCACGATGCGGGGGATCGCGGACGGCCGGGAGGAGCCGGTGCCGGCGACGATCGAGAACCCGGACGTGCTGGAGGCGCTGCGGCCGGTGCTGCGGTCACCCCGCGTGTCCGGGTAGGTGGTGTGCGGCGCCTGGAGTGACCGGGACCGGCGCCGCACACCACGTTTCTACTGGGCGCCGTCGGGGCCGTAGGCGGTTAGGAATTTGTCGCGGAAGTCGCTCATCGGCCAGACGGGGGCGGTGGTGGCGGGTTTGAGGCTTTCGGTCCAGCCCCACGAGTCGATCCTGTCGAGGACGGCCGGGTCCTTGGCGACGATGGTGATCGGCACGTCGTGGCTGGCGTTCTCGCCGGAGACGACGCTGGACGGCTGGTGGTCGCCGACGAAGACGAGGACCAGGTTGTCGTCGCCGTAGCGCTGGATCCAGTCGATCAGGGTGCTCAGGGTGTAGACGACCGACTTGCCGTACTCCTTGCGGACCTTCTTGCCGCTGGACCAGATGTCGGCCTTGCTGGTGGCGGCGGCCGCCTGTGCGGTGTAGACGGAGCCGTCGCCGACCTGTTCCCACGGGATGGAGCTCGGGATCGGCGCCCACGGGGTGTGCGTGGACAGCAGTGGCATCTCGACCATCATCGGCTGCCGGCCCGGCTTCTTGTACTCGAGCTCGTTGAAGCGGGTGAGCGTGTACTGGTCGGGCATGCTGGCCCAGCCGAACTTGGGGCCCTGGTAGCCGAGGTTGCGGGAGTCCCAGACCCGGTTGTAGCCGTAGAAGACGCTCTCCGGCCAGGGGCGGCTGTTGCCCGGCATCATCGCCACGGTGTCCCAGTTGGCCGTCTTGAAGGCCTTGGTGAGGGTGAGCCGCTGGCTGGCGTTGAGGTTGCGGTAGCGGGACTGGTTGTTGATCCACAGCCCGCTCAGCAGGGTGGAGTGGGCCAGCCAGCTGCTGCCGCCGAAGGTGGGTGAGGTGAGCCAGCCGCTGCGCGCGGCGAACCCGGCGGCCTTGAGCCTGTTGTCGCCGTCGGTGAGGACGGCGCCGGTGCTCTCGGCGAACTCGGGCGCCTCGACGGCGTTGCGGCCGTAGCTCTCGATGAAGGTGAGCACGAAGTCCTTGCCGCGCAGCCCGGTGAGCAACTGGTCGGCGGGGACGTCGCGGTACGGGTCGACGTTGACCTCGGCGGCGAACTCGGCCTCGTTCTTGATGCCTTCGCGGGCCTGCCAGATCCGGTCCCAGGCGTAGGTGGCGGAGGTGCGGGCGGCGAGCGGGACCTCGGCGGTGAGCTGGACGCCGAGGGCGAAGGTGAGCATCCAGGCGGCGGCGATGCCGCTGGCGGCCACTGCCGAGCGGCGGCGGTGCCGGGTGAGGAACGCCGAGACGCGCAGCATGGCCCAGGTGACGAAGGCCGGGGCGGAGAGGCCGAGCAGGATCGCGCCGATGATGGCGGCCCAGGCGGCGAGCCCGCCGTACGTCTCGTTGACGAAGTTGTAGGCGTCGCCGAACAGGGACCAGTCGAGGACCGGGTCGAAGGGCCGGGCCAGGGTGCGGAAGAAGCCCATGTCGAGGCTCTTCTCGACGACCAGCCAGCCGAGGAGGACGCCGAGGATCGAGGCGACCGTGATGCGCGGCCGGCGGGGGAGCACGATCAGCAGCAGGATGATGAACGCGGCCTCGATCGGGATGCGGGCGAAGCTGCCGACGCTGACCCGGCGAAGGACGTTCGGGTAGAGCAGTGCCACGAAGACGGTGACGCAGGCCACGACGGTCAGTGATCGCGATGCCCACGGCTTGTTCAGCAGCCGCCGGACCCGGCCGGGCTCCTTGGGGGTGGGCTCCTCGGCTTCCGGCTCGGTCGTGTCCGGTTCTGTCTCCACCTGGGGTTCTTCGGGCGTGGGCGGATCGGCGAGGTCTGTCGGCTGCACGACATGGTGAACGCGTCCCGGGCCGGGATGGTTCAGCCGCGTGACCAATCAATCGGCCGGGGCCTCTTGCCAATCTCCTATAGAAGCTATAGGAAATGTAGAGAGGAGGATCCGCCCATGCGCCGTACCCGTCCCGCCGCCGTTCTCGCCGTCGTCACCCTCGCCCTCACCGCCGCCTGTTCGCCCGGCTCCTCCGCGGCGCCCGGCGCCGGGCAGCCGGTCAGCGGCGGATCGCTGACCTGGGCCGTCGAGACCGAGCCGATCACCTTCAACCCGCACCAGTACGCCCAGGCCAAGGCCCGCCTGCTGGTCTGGAACACGTTCGAGGCGCTGCTCACCCACGACGACAAGGGCGGCTACCTGCCATGGCTCGCCACCGGCTACGAGACGTCGCCGGACGGCAGGACCTACACCTTCAAGCTGCGTACGGACGTGAGCTTCACCGACGGCACGAAGTTCGACGCCACGGCGGTCAAGGCCAACGTCGACCAGTTCGCGGTCGAGGGCTACAACCCGCAAGTGCAGGCCGTGCAGCTGCGCAACCTGGACCGGGTCGAGGTGGTGGACCCGGCGACCGTCGCCTTCCACCTCAAGCAGCCGGACGTGCTGATCCTCGACTTCCTCTCCTCGCCGCAGGGCGCCCAGGTGTCGCCGAAGTCGCTGAGCCAGGCGAAGAACCTGAAGGCCGGCGGACCGGAACTGGCCGGGACCGGACCGTTCATCCTGGACCGGTACACCGCCGGGCAGGAGGTGCATTTCACTAAGAACCCGGCCTATCAGTGGGCGCCGGCCAATGCGGGGCACACCGGGCCCGCCTACCTCGACGGGATCACCTACCGGTTCCTGAAGGAGTCGTCGGTGCGCGTCGGGGCGCTGACCTCCGGGCAGGTGCAGGTCATCGAGGGGGTGCCGGCCACCGACGAGGCCCTGATCACCGGCAACGACCAGCTCACCTTCGCCCGGGGGCTCAACTCCGGGTCGGCGTACTCGTACTACTTCAACATCGCGCACGCGCCGTTCGACGACATCCGGGTGCGGCAGGCCTTCCGCGAGGCGGTCGACGTCGACGCGGTGCTCCAGGGCGTCTACCGGGGCAGCGCCACCCGCGCCTGGAGCGTGATCGGGCCGACCAGCCCGTTCTACGACAGGAGCCTGGAGAAGACCTACAGCGGCGACGCGGCCGAGGCCAACCGGCTGCTCGACGAGGCCGGCTGGACCACCCGCGACGCCGACGGGTTCCGCACCAAGTACGGAAAGCGCCTGACCGTACGCCTGGTGCAGTCCGCGCCGTTCGTCCGCGACCGCCGCGACGTGCTCGCCCAGGCCGTCCAGGCCGCCGTCAAGCAGAGCGCCGGCATCGACCTGAACGTGGCGCTGGTCGACCAGGGCACCGCCACCCAGGCGCTGGCCGACGGCGCGTACGAGGTGTTCGACAACTCCCGCGCCGACACCGACGCCGGGGCGGCCCTCAACCTGCTGCTGCACTCCGCCGGGGCGATCAACCGGACCGGGGTGAAGGACCCGGAACTCGACAGGTTGCTCGAAGAGGGGCAGGCCGGCGGCGACCAGGCCGCGCGCAACGGCACCTACCAGCGGGTGCAGCGACTGACCGTCACCGACCAGGCGCTGATCCTGCCGCTCTACGCCCCGGCCGACCAGGTCGCCGCCGCGGCCACGGTCGGCGGGCTGGGCTTCGAACCGACCGCCGGGGTGCCGGGCAGCGCCTACAACCTCTGGCTCGCCAGGTGATCAGGGCGATCGCGCGGCGGGCCGGCAGCGGCCTGATCGTGCTCTGGGCGGCGGCCACGGCGGCCTACCTCGCGCTGCTGGCCGCCCCCGGCGACACCGTCGACAGCATCATCGGCGACGGCGCCGACAGCCCGCAGATCCGGGCCCAGATCATCGCCGAATGGAACCTGGACCGGCCCGCGGTCGTGCAGTACCTCGACTATCTGTGGCGGGCCGCCCAGGGCGACCTGGGCCGCTCCTACCTGCTCCAGCGCCCGGTCCGCGACGTGATCGGCGACCAGTTGGCGCCCACCCTGAAGCTGGCCGTTGCCGCGGCTGTCTTCGGGGTGGTGCTGGCCCTGGTCCTGGCGGTCGTCACCCGGGGCCGGTGGGCCCGCCGGGCCAGCTCCACCGCCGAGCTGGTGCTCGTCTCCACCCCGCCGTTCCTGATCGGGATCGTGCTGCTCAGCGTCTTCTCGTTCCGGTTCGGGATGTTCCCGGTCTCCGGTGACCGCGGCTGGGCGGCGCTCGTGCTGCCCGCCGTCACCCTCGGCCTGCCGATCGCCGGGGTCCTCGCCCAGGTGCTGCGCGACGGCCTGGACCGGGCCCTGGACGAGCCGTTCGCGGTCACCGCCCGGGCGCGGGGCCTGACGGAACGCTCGGTCCTCATCCGGCACGGCCTGCGGCACTCGCTGCTGCCCGCGGTCACCCTGCTCGGCTGGCTCTCCGGGGTGCTGATCGGCGGCTCGGTGATCATCGAGCAGGTGTTCGGCCGCCCCGGCCTCGGCCAGGTCACCCTCCAGGCGGTGAGCAGCAGCGACATGCCGGTGGTGCTGGCCGTCGTGGTGCTGGCCGCCGCCTTCTTCGTCGTCATCAACACGGCCGCCGACCTCGCGTACCTGCTCATCGACCCGCGGCTGCGAAGGAGCTGACCGATGACCGTCGCCCTGCCCCGCCCCGTCGCCGGCCGGCTCACCCTGCGCCGGCCACGCCCCGGCCTCGCCGCCGCCACCGCCGTGCTCGCCCTCGCCCTGACCGCGGTGGCCTGGCCCTCGCTGTTCGCCGGCGACCCGCTCGCCGCCGACCCGCTGCACGTGCTCGAAGCGCCGTCGGCCGCCCACTGGTTCGGCACCGACCAGCTGGGCCGCGACGTCTTCGACCGGGTCGTGCACGGCGCCCGGCACTCGCTCAGCATCGGCGTGGCCGCCACCGTCATCGCGGTCGGCGCCGGCATCCTGCTCGGCCTGCTCGCCGGGCTCACCCACAGGGCCGCCGACGAGGTCCTCAGCCGCGGCTTCGACGCCCTCGCCGCGTTCCCGCTGGTCCTGCTCGCGCTGCTGTTCATCGCGATCGCCGGGACCGGCACCGTCAGCCTCATCGTGGCGATCGGCATCGCCACCCTCCCGCACTACGCCCGGGTGGTGCGGGCCCAGACGCTCGTGGTGCGGCAGGCGCCGTACGTCACCCACGCCGTCGCGTTCGGAGCGTCCCGCACCCGCCTGGTGCTGCGGCACGTCCTGCCGAACGTGCTCGGCCCGATCCCGGTCCTGGCGATGATCGGGCTCGGCGAGGCGGTCCTCATCGCGGCCGGCCTCAGCTTCCTCGGCCTCGGACCGCAGCCGCCGTCGCCGGAGTGGGGCGCGATGCTCTCCGAGGGCCGCGGCTACCTGCACATCGCCTGGTGGGGGTCGGTGCTTCCGGGCTGCGCCGTCACCGCCACCGTTATCTCTCTCACCGTGATCGGTCGGCATCTGCAGAACCGGTTCGAAGGGCGGCACCAGTGATCGAAGTCAAGAACCTGCGGGTCACCTTCCGCCTGGGAAAACGGCAGGTGGAGGCGGTCCGCGGGGTCAGCTTCGACGTCGAGGAGGGCGAGTGTCTCGCGCTGGTCGGGGAGAGCGGGTCCGGTAAGAGCGTCACCGCCCGCAGCCTGGTCGGACTGGCCGGTCCGGCGGCCCGCGTCGAGGCCGACACGTTCGTCGTCGACGGCCGTGACGTCCGCGGGTTCGCGGCCCGCGAGTGGCGGCGGCTGCGCGGCCGGTTCGCCGGGCTGATCCTCCAGGACGCGCTGGTCTCCCTGGACCCGCTGCGCACCGTCGGCGCCGAGATCACCGAGGTGCTGCGCACCCACGGCATCGGCGACCGCAGGGACCGGCCGGAGCGGGTCCAGCGACTGCTCACCGACGTGCACGTGCCGGAACCGGAACGGCGGGCCCGGCAGTACCCGCACCAGCTCTCCGGCGGGCTGCGGCAGCGGGCCCTGATCGCCTCCGCCATCGCCGGCGGCCCGAGACTGCTGATCGCCGACGAGCCCACCACCGCCCTGGACGCGACCGTGCAGGCGCAGATCCTGAAACTGCTGGCCGAACGGCGCGCGTCGGGGGAGACCCTGCTGCTGATCAGCCACGACCTGGCGGTGGTGTCCCGGCTCGCCGACCGGGTGCTGGTCATGAAGGACGGCCGGATCGTCGAGTCGGGTCCCACGCGCACCCTGCTGGGCGGCGCGGGGCACGCGTACACCAAAGAATTGATCTCGGCCGCGAGCGGACGGCGGAGGGTGACCACGACGGCGCCCGGAGAGGTGGTCGCCGAGGCCACCGCGCTGCGCAAGGTGTACGGCGACCGCGCCGTGGTCCGCGACGTCGGCCTCACCATCCGCGCCGGCGAGATCGTCGGCCTGGTCGGCGAATCCGGCTCCGGCAAGACCACCGTGGCGCAGCTGCTGTTCGGGCTGACCGAGCCGACCTCCGGGCGGGTGCGGTTCGAGGGACGCGACCTCAGCGGGGTGCCGGAGCGGGCCCGCCGCCCGATCCGCCGCCGCCTCCAGCTGATCGCCCAGGACCCGCTGTCCGCTTTCGATCCCCGGTGGACGGTGCGCCGCATCGTCGGCGAGGCACTGCCGCGCGGCGCGGACCCGCAGCCGGTGCTGGAACGCGTCGGGCTCAGCGCCGACGTGCTGGACCGCTACCCGCGGCAGCTGTCCGGCGGGCAGCGGCAGCGGGTCGCGGTGGCCCGGGCCATCGCCCCACGACCGAGTTTGATCATCTGCGACGAGCCGGTCTCCGCGCTCGACGTTTCGGTGCAGGCGCAGGTCCTCGACCTGATCGCGCAGATCCGTGAGGACGACGGGACCGCGTGGCTGTTCATCTCCCACGACCTCGGCGTGATCCGTGACCTGGCCGACCGGGTCCTGGTCATGCACGACGGCCGGGTGGTCGAGCAGGGGCCGGTCCGGGCGGTCTTCGAACACGCCGGCCACGAGTACACCCGGGCACTGCTCAACGCCGTGCCCACACTGGAGGGAGCCGCATGACCCTACATCTGGCGATCGCGCTGGACGGCGACTCGTTCGCCGCCGGCGACTGGACGACCCCCGTCAGACAGGCGGACGAGGCACGCCTGGACTTCGTCACCTTCCAGGACAGCTTCGGCGGCCGGCGGCCGGACGCCGTCCAGGTCGCGGCCCTGGTCGCCCCGCTGACCCGGCACGTCGGCCTGGTTCCGGTCGCCACCACCACCCACACCGAGCCGTTCCACCTGTCCACCGCACTGGCCACCCTCGACCACGTCAGCCGGGGCCGGGCCGGATGGCAGGTGCGGGTGTCCGCCGACCCGGCCGAGGCGGACCTGCTCGGGCTGCGGGCGCCACTGGAGTTCGACGACCTGTTCGCCGAGGCCGCCGACGTGATCGAGGTGGTGCGGCGGCTCTGGGACAGCTGGGAGGACGACGCGATCATCAAGGACGTGGCCACCGGCCGGTTCATCGACCGGGAGAAGCTGCACTACATCGACTTCGCCGGGGCGTACTTCTCGGTCAAGGGGCCGTCGATCGTGCCGCGGCCGCCGCAGGGGCAGCCGGTCGTGGCGGCGCTCGCCCACGACGAGCGGGTGTGGTCGCGCCTCGACGTGGACGTGTACTTCGTGACACCGGCCGACGCCGACCAGGCCGCGAAGATCGTGCGGCAACTGCCCGGTAAGAAGGTCTTCGCGGACCTGGTCGTGGGCGGCCGTGCGCCCACCGACGCGGCCGTCTTCACCGGAACGACCGCCCAACTCGCCGACCTCATCGCGGCCTGGAGCGGCTCCGGCATCGCCGGCTTCCGGTTGCGGCCCGGCGAGGACTACGGCGTGCCCGCCATCACCGGAGAGCTTGTGCCGGAACTGCGGCGGCGCGGCCTCTTCACGCCGTCACCGCGACAGCGACTGCGCGAGCGGCTGGGCCTGCCCCAGGCCGTCAACCGTTACCAGGAGGTGGCCCGTGCCTAAGCAGATCATCCTCGCCGCGCACTTCCCGGGCGTGAACAACACGACCGTCTGGAGCGATCCACGCGCCGGCAGCCAGATCGATTTCGACTCGTTCGAATATCTCGCCCGCACCGCCGAACGTGGGAAGTTCGACTTCTTCTTCCTCGCCGAAGGGCTGCGGCTGCGCGAGCAGCGCGGCCTCATCCACGACCTGGACGTGGTCGGCCGCCCGGACACCATCACGGTGCTGGCCGCCCTGGCCGCCGTCACCACCCACCTCGGCCTGGCCGGGACGCTCAACGCCACCTACCACGAGCCGTACGAGCTGGCCCGCCAGCTCGCCACCCTCGACCACCTCTCCGGCGGCCGGGCCGCATGGAACGTGGTCACCTCGCCGGGCGCGTTCTTCGGGGAGAACTTCCGGCGCGGCGGCTTCCTCGACCACGCGGACCGGTACGTCCGCGCGGGCGAGTTCATCGAGACCGCCCGCAGGCTGTGGGACTCCGACGGCGGCGAGTTCACCGTCAGGAACAGCCAGTTCGACATCAGGGGCCGGTTCGGGGCGCCGCGCAGCCCGCAGGGCCACCCGGTCGTCCTCCAGGCCGGCGATTCCGACGGCGGCCGTGAGCTGGCCGCCCGCCACGCCGACGCGATCTTCTCCCGGCATCACCAGATCGACGACGCCCGGCGGTTCTACCGCGACGTCAAGGACCGCCTCGCCGGGTACGGCCGGGCCGAGGACAGCCTGAAGATCATCCCCGGGGTGTCCTATGTGCTCGGCGACAGCGATGCCGACGCGCAGGAGAAGGCGCACCACATCCGGCGGCAGCAGGTCAGCCCGCAGACCGCGATCCTGCTGCTGGAGCAGTTGTGGAACACCGACCTGTCCGGCTACGACCCGGAGGGCCCGCTCCCGGAGACCGACCCGGTGCTGGACGAGAGCGACACGATCATCAAGGGCCGCGCCGGCATGTACCCGGACCGGCTGAGGACGGCGAACGAGTGGCGGGCCCGCGCCGAGGCCAAGAACCTGTCGATCCGCGACCTGATCATCGAGGTCACCGGCCGGCAGAACTTCATCGGTACGGCGTCGCGGGTCGCCGAGCAGCTCGACGAGTACGTGCAGACCGGCGCCTGCGACGGCTTCATCCTGGTCTCCCACCTCACCCCGGCCGGGCTGGACGACTTCGTGGACCAGGTGGTCCCGCTGCTCCAGGAACGGGGCGTGTTCCGGACCGAGTATTCCGCGACCACCCTGCGGGGCAACCTGGGGCTGGCATGAGATTCCTGCTGCTCAGTCTGATCACGTACATCGACCGGTCCAAGACCGTCGAACAGCGGCTGCGCGAGGTGGTCGACACCGCGGTCCTCGGCGAGGAGCTCGGCTTCGACGGGTTCGCGGTGGGGGAGCGCCACGAGCGGCCCTTCCTGTCCTCGTCACCGCCGGTCGTGCTCAGCCACATCGCCGCGCGGACCAGCCGGATCCGGCTGTGGACCGGGGTCACCACGCTGAGCCTGCTCGACCCGGTCCGCGCCTTCGAGGACTACGCCACCCTCGACAACCTGTCCGGCGGCCGCCTCGAGTTGATCATCGGCAAGGGCAACGGCGCCGCCCAGGCCCAGCTCTTCCACGTGACCGTCGACGACCAGTGGGACCGGCTGCGGGAGAGCTACGACCTGTTCCGCCGGCTCTGGCGGGAGGAGAAGGTCACCTGGGAGGGCAGGTACCGCCCGTCGCTCACCGATGCCGAGACCTGGCCGCGGCCGCTCCAGCAGCCGATCACCGTCTGGCACGGCAGCGCCACCAGCAAGGCCTCGGTGGAGCTGGCCGCACAGTACGGCGACCCGCTCTTCTCCGCCAACGTCACCAACCCGATCGAACCGTACGCCGAACTGATCGACCACTACCGGGAACGGTGGGCGTTCCACGGCCACGACCCGGCGAGGATCCGGATCGGGGCGGGCAGCGCCGGCTTCTACGCGGCCCGCACCTCACAGGAGGCCCTCGACGCCTACCGGCCGGTCTACCAGCAGCGACTGGACGCCTTCCGCAAGGTCGGCGTGGAACCGGTCTTCCCCACCCTGGAGGACGCCGTCGAGCGCAGCTCCATCCTGGTCGGCAGCCCCCAGCAGATCATCGACAAGGTGCACCGCTACCACGAACGGTTCGGGCACGAGGTCACCCACCTCAGCGCCGACACCGAAGGGCTCACCGAGAAACAGAACCGGGCCAGCCTGGAACTCTTCGCCTCCGACATCGCCCCCGTGTTACGCCAGCTGAAAGGGCGGTAGCCATGCCCGTACCCCTCTCGATCCTCGACCTCGCGCCGCTGGTCTCCGGCGGTGACGTGACCGACGCGCTGCGCCGCACGCTCGATCTGGCCCGAAGGGCCGAGCAGTTCGGCTACCACCGCTACTGGGTGGCCGAACACCACTTCACCCCCGGCGTGGCCAGCTCCCAGCCGGCGCTGCTGCTCGGCCAGATCGCCGCGGTCACCGACCGCATCCGGCTCGGCTCCGGCGCCGTGCAGACCGGCTTCCAGACCGCGCTGTCCATCGTGGAGCAGTTCGGGCTGCTCGACGCGCTGCACCCGGGCCGCTTCGACCTGGGCCTGGGCCGATCCGGGCAGGCCAAGAAGGAGGCGCTGCGCCTGCGCGCCGAGGAGAAACCGCAGGAGGAGGAGCGGGTCGTCGACGGGCTTCTCATCCCGAAGCCGTTCTCCTGGGCGCCGATCTTCGCCTCCAAGCGGACCGCCTTCGCCAGCGGCTTCCTCTACCAGCCCGGCGCCGAACCGCTCGGGCTCACCGAGATCCTCGACCAGATCGACGCGCTGCTGGCCGGGCCGGTCACCGACGACGAGGGCAACGAGGTGGTCGCCGTCCCGGGCGCCGGCGCCGACCTGGAGGTGTGGCTGCTCGGCAGCAGCGGCGGCGAGTCGGCCCGTACGGCCGGGGCCCGCGGCCTGCCGTTCGCCGCCAACTACCACGTCGCCCCGGCCAAGGTCCTGGAGGCGGCCGAGGCCTACCGGGAGTCGTTCGTGCCGACCGCGGCGCGGCCCCGGCCACACCTGATGGTCTCCGCCGACGTGCTCGTGGCCGAGGACGACGAGACCGCCCGCCGCCTGGCGGAACCGTTCGCCCTCTGGGTCCGCAGCATTCGTACGGGCCTCGGCGCCGTCCCGTTCCCGAGCATCGAGGAAGCCTCCCGCTTCGCTTGGACCGACCAGGACCGGGCGCTGGTCGCCGACCGGGTGACCACCCAGTTCGTCGGCTCACCGCAGACGGTCGCCGAACGGCTGGAGACGCTGCGGCGGGTGACCGGCGCCGACGAACTGTTGATCACCACGATCGCCCACGACCACGCCGACCGGGTCCGCTCCTACGAGCTGCTCGCCAAGGAGTGGTCCGCCTGAGATCACTGTGAGGGCTGGCCGGTACGGGCGGGACCTGCGAGGATGCGGGTCCGATCATCAGGAGGACCGATGGCTCGCCGCAACATCAGCCCGCTCCGCTGGACGCCGCCCGCGCTCGACGACCCGGGACCCACCGGGGAGCTGCGCGTCGCCCGGCGGCTGGCCACCGGCGGGCGCGGCCCCGAGGACGTGGTGTTCGACGCCGGCGGGCGGGTGATCTGCGGGACCGGTGACGGGCGGATCGTGCGGCTCGACCCGGTCACCGGGGAGAGCACGGTGCTGGCCGACACCGGTGGGCGGCCGCTCGGGCTGCACGCCCGCGCCGACGGCACGGTCCTGGTCTGCGACCACGACCTGGGGCTGCTCGAGGTGGGCGTGGACGGGTCGGTGACGGTGCTGGTGGACACGGTGGACGGTGCGCCGCTCACCTTCGCCAGCAACGTGGTGGAGAGCGCCGGCGGGACGATCTATTTCACCTCGTCGACGAGCCGGTGGAACCTCGACGACCATCTCGGTGACCTGTTCGAGCACTCCTGCACCGGGCGGCTGCTGCGGCGCGACCCGGACGGGACCGTCACCACCCTCATCGGCGGGCTGAAATTCGCCAACGGGCTGGTGCTCGCGCCCGACGAGTCGCATCTGCTGGTCGCCGAGACGACCGGCTACCGGGTGCGGCGGCACTGGCTCGACGGCCCGCGCGCCGGGGAGTCGGAGATCCTGGTGGAGAACCTGCCCGGGTTCCCGGACAACATGTTCCTCGGCAGCGACGGGCTGCTCTGGATCGGGATCGCGGCGCCCCGCAACGCGCTGCTGGACCGGTTGCTGCCACTGCCGGGCCTCCTGCGGCTGCTGGTGTGGAACCTGCCGGAGGCGGTGCGGCCCAAGGCCGTACCGATCGCCTGGGTCATGGCCTTTGATCTCGATGGCCGTCGCGTGCACGATCTGCGGATCGCCGACGGATCCTACGGGTTCGTGACGTCGGTGGCCGAACGCGACGGGACGATCGCGCTCGGTAGTCTCACCGAGTCGGACGTGGCAGTACTGCATCCGGTGGCGTCCGTGCACTAGGGTCGCCGAAATGTGGTTGACCACCCTGGTGCGCAGACACCATGAAGCGGTGAAGTTCCTGTTGGTCGGGGGCATCTGCTTCGTCACGACGACCGTCATCAATTACGCGCTGAAGCTGACCGTGCTGCACGACAAGCCGGTCACCGCGCTGGCGGTCGCGACGATCATCGCCACCGTCCTGTCCTATGTGCTCAACCGCGAATGGTCCTTCCGCACCCGGGGCGGCCGGGAACGCCACCACGAGGCCGCGCTGTTCTTCTCGGTCAGCGCCATCGGCATCGCCCTCAACTCGCTGCCGCTCGCCGTCTCCCGGTACGTGCTGATGCTGCACGTGCCGGAGGTCAGCCGTCCGGTCCAGGAGGTCGCCGACTTCGTCTCCGGCATCGTGATCGGCACGCTGATCGCGATGTGCTTCCGGTTGTGGGCGTTCAAACGGTTCGTCTTCCCGCAGTCCGACGTACGGCCGCGGGTCCGTGTGCCGCGCGCCCGCAAGGGCCCGCGCAGCAGCGTGGTGCGTCACGATTCCGAGGTCCGCGAGGCCGGCTGACGTATATCGCGGGCGTATCAAGAACCGCATACGCCACCGCAACGGCGCTACGGCTTGAATGGCCCGCATGAACCGAAGGATCGTGCTCCTCGTCCTGGCGCTGCTGGGCGTCCTCTACGTCATCCGCCGGCCGCTGGCGATGTCCGCTCCGCGCTGCCTGACCGGACACTGGCACGGTTGCTACGACACCGAGAACGGTGTTGTGCTGATGACGCTGGTGGGACTGCCGCTGGCCCTGGCCGTGACGTGGGCTCTGGCGCGCTCCCGGGGCTGGCGCCGGTCGCTGGCCGAGGTGGGCATGATCTACGGGACGGTGCCGATGGTGTGGCTGACCCTGATTCCGGGGGCCGCCGCCGGTGTCGTCGAGGGGCGGGTCAGCCTCGTCCCGCTGCGCGATCTGGTCACGATGGGACCGCTCGGGATCGGCGGCAACCTGCTGATCTTCGCGGCGCTGGGGTTCTTCGCCCCGATGCGGTTCGCGGCGCTGGCGAGCGTGCCGCGGATCCTGGCGCTCGGCGCCGGCTGCTCGATCGTGGTCGAGATCGCCCAGTACGCGCTGCGGCTCGACCGGGTGTCGTCGGTCGACGACGTGCTGGTCAACGCGGCCGGCGCGGTGCTGGCGGGACTGGCGTCCCGCCGCTGGTGGGCGGCCGCCGAGTCTAGGGTTCAGGTATGCGTGTCTTGATCGTGGAGGACGAGCCGTACCTGGCCGAGGCCGTCCGGGACGGTCTGCGGCTGGAGGCGATCGCCGCCGACATCGCCGGGGACGGTGACACCGCCCTGGAGCTGCTCAGCGTCAACTCGTACGACCTGGCGGTGCTCGACCGGGACATCCCCGGCCCGTCCGGTGACGAGGTGGCCCGGCGGATCGTCGCCTCCGGCAGCGGCCTCCCGATCCTCATGCTGACCGCCGCCGACCGCATCGACGACAAGGCCTCCGGGTTCGAGCTGGGCGCCGACGACTACCTGACCAAGCCGTTCGAGCTGCGGGAGCTGGTGCTTCGGCTGCGGGCGCTGGACCGCCGCCGCGGGCACGCCCGGCCCCCGGTCCGCCAGATCGCCGGGCTGCGGCTCGACCCGTTCCGCCGGGAGGTCTTCCGCGACGGCCGCTACGTGGCGCTCACCCGTAAGCAGTTCGCCGTCCTGGAGGTGCTGGTCGCCGCCGAGGGCGGCATCGTCAGCGCCGAGGACCTGCTGGAACGGGCCTGGGACGAGAACACCAACCCGCTCACCAACGCGGTCCGGATCACCGTGTCGGCGCTGCGTAAACGGCTCGGCGAACCGTGGCTCATCGCCACCGTGCCGGGCGTCGGCTACTGGATCGGGGATGCGTAGGCGCCCCGGGCTCAGCGCCCGCATGAAGCTCACCCTCAGCTACGCCGCGTTCCTGATGCTGGCGGGCACCCTGCTGCTCGCCGCGGTGTGGCTGTTCCTGCTGCGCTACGTGCCCGACCGGGCGCTCATCGTCAGCGCCGAGACCACGCCCACCGGCGTCTTCCCGGTCCGCACCAACCTGCTGCGGGTGTTCGCGCCCCGGGCCGCCGGGGTGATGGGGTTCCTGCTGCTGTTCGGGCTGGCCGGCGGCTGGATCCTGGCCGGCCGGATGCTCGCGCCGCTCAGCCGGATCACCGACGCGGCCCGGCTGGCCGGGACCGGATCGCTGTCCCACCGGATCCGGATGACCGGCCGCCACGACGAGTTCCGGGAAACCTCCGACGCGTTCGACACGATGCTCGACCAGTTGGAGTCGCACGTCGCCGAGCAGCGCCGATTCGCCGCGAACGCGTCACACGAGCTGCGGACCCCGCTCGCCGTCTCACGGACCCTGCTCGACGTCGCCCGCCGGGACCCGAACCGGGCCGGCGACGAGCTGATCGAGCGCCTGCACACGGTCAACAAGCGGGCGATCGACCTCACCGAGGCGCTGCTGCTGCTCAGCCACGGTGACCGCTTCGCGCGCGAGGACGTCGACCTGTCGCTGCTCGCCGAGGAGGCCGCCGAGACGCTGCTGCCGCTCGCCGAACAGCGCGGCATCACCGTGGAGGTCACCGGTGGGCCGTCCCGGATCAGCGGCTCCCCGGAGCTGCTGGCGAGAATGGTGACGAACCTCGTGCAGAACGCCATCGTGCACAACCTGCCGGCCGGCGGCACCGTCTCGATCCACACCGGGCCCGGCCTGCTGCGCGTCGAGAACACCGGCCGCCCGCTCCCGCCGGACCTGGTGCCGACCCTCACCGAACCGTTCCAGCGGGCCTCGGAACGGGCCCGCACCGACGAGCACGCCGGTGTCGGGCTCGGGCTGGCCATTGTGCAGAGCATCGTCCGCGCCCACGACGGCGCCCTCGACCTCACACCCGGCCCGGCCGGCGGCCTCCGGGTCACCGTCCGCCTCCCCGGAGCGCCCTGAATCAGGCCGGCCGGCCCGGGTTCAGGGCGGCGCGCTGCTTGCGGCACTCCTCGACGGTGGTGCACTGGAAGAAGACCTGCCGGACGCCCGGCATCGCCTCCAACTCGTCGCCGGTCGGGCCGTCGCGGATCTCGCGGCTGGTGGCGGCGTCCTTCGTCCTCATCCGGAACGACTCCGGCAGGGAGTCCTCGCTGACCTGGTCGGCGAACTCCGGGTCGTCGGCCCAGAGCTTCTTGAACTTCTGGTACGCCGCGGCCTTGTCCTCGAAGGTGATCTCGATGACGCCGGGCTGTTTCTCGAGCCGGGCGCGCACATCCGCCTTCTGCTGCTCGGTCGCGTCCTCGTCGAGGAAGACGCTGAACGACGCCGTCTCGTCGAGCGTCCGCTCCAGCTTCTCCTCGGCGCTCTCCTCGAATAGTCCGCACCCGGCGATCGAGGTGACGGCGATCACCATCGCGAAGAGGATCTTCAATATCCGCACGATGCCGGATGGTAGCCGAAGCCGGGTCAGCGTGTTCGCCGGTACTGGGTGAAATCGGTGCTCTTGCGCAGCTCGAAGCCGATCGACTGGTAGAGCCGGATGGCGGTCTCGTTGCGTGCCGACGTGTGCAGGAACGGGATCTCGCCCCGCTCCCGGATCCCCGCCGCGACCGCCCGCACCAGCCGGGTGGCCAGCCCCCGCCTCCGGAACCCCGGATCGGTGCAGACCGCGCTGATCTCGGTCCACCCCGGCGGGTGCAGGCGTTCCCCGGCCATCGCGATCAGCCGCCCGTCCGGAGAGCGCAGCCCCAGGTAGACGCCGAGTTCCACGGTCCGCTTCCGGAACGGGCCCGGCTGGGTGCGCTCGACCAGATCCAGCATCTCCGGGACGTCGGCGGCGCCGAGCGGCACCGCCCCGGGCGCCGGCTCGGACCGCAGTGTCGTGGCGACCAGCTGGACACCGCCGATCCTGGTGTCCGCCTCCCAGCCGGGACGGGCCGCCCCGCCCGCCCCGGGGATCACGACCGCCTCGCCGAGCGGGACCAGATCCGCCAGGTCGTCCCACGCCTTCGGGTCGGCCGGGTCGGACAGGGCGTGGAACGGGGCCACCTCGTGGTCGTACCGGGCGGCCCGCCCGTGCACGACCGCGAACCGGGCGTGCGCGCCGTGCAGCGAGTTCCAGGCGGGGTCGTCGAGCGGGTGCGTCACTTGCCCTCGATCGGCAGGCCCGGCGGGTTGACCTCGGCCTTCTGCACCGCCTCGTTCTTCAGGTTCCAGCGGTCCAGGATGCGGGCGTAGTCACCGGAGGCGATCAGCTTGTCGAGAGCCGCCGCGTACGCCTTGATCAGCCCGTTGTCCTTCTTGGTGGTGAGCGCGATCAGCCCCTGGAGGTCCTTGCCGGCGCCCGAGTAGGTGCCGACGATCTCGGTCTGCCCGGTGGTCGCCACGTGGTAGGCCGCCGACGGGTTGGGGCCGAGGTGCAGGTCGATCTGGCCGGAGCCGAGGGCCAGGTAGACGGCCTGGTTGGTCTGGAAGTACTTGATGTCGACCGGCGCCAGCCCGGCCTTCTTCACCTCTTCGGCCCACTCCACCAGGATCTTCTCCTGGTTGGTCCCGGAGCTGACCGACACCTTTTTACCGGCGATGTCGGCCGGCTTCGTGATGGTGAACCCGGAGCCCTTCTTCGCGAGCCAGCCCAGGTTGTCCAGCCGGTAGGTGACGAAGTCGTACTTCTGCTTGCGCTCCTCGGTGACCGTGATGTTCGACGCGCCGAGCTGGTACTTGCCGCTGTCCAGGCCGATGAACAGGTTCTCCCACGAGGTGTTCTCCAGCACCGGCTCCAGGCCCAGCGTGCCGGCGATGGCCACCGCGATGTCCGGCTCGTTGCCGATCAGCGTCTTGTTGTCGGTGGCCGCGAAGGCGAGCGGCGGGAAGCCCGATCCGGCCGCGCCGACGCCGATCACCAGCTTGCCGGACGCCTTCACGTCCGGGGGCAGCAGCGCGGCGGCCGCCTCGTCCTTGGCCGGGACGATCCGGTTCTGCTCCGGCCCGGTGTTCAGCGTAGGCGCAGCCGCCGCTGCCGCGGCCACCGGCTTTTCCTCGGGCGCTGCGCAGGCGGTCAGGCTCAAGGCCAAGACCGCAGACATCACAATCCATTTTGTACGCACGAAAGCTCCCGATTCTTGAAATTTGATCAGACGAGGACTTTGGAGAGGAAGGCTCGGGTCCGTTCGTGACGGGGGTTGTCCAGCACCTCGTGTGGTGGCCCCTGCTCGACGATCCGGCCGGAGTCCATGAAGACGACCGTGTCGGCGGCCTCCCGGGCGAACCCGATCTCGTGCGTCACCACGACCATCGTGGTGCCGGCCCGGGCCAGCTCGTGCAGGACCTCGAGGACCTCGCCGACGAGTTCCGGGTCCAGCGCCGAGGTCGGCTCGTCGAAGAGGATCAGCTTCGGGTCCAGGGCCAGCGCCCGGGCGATGGCGACCCGTTGCTGCTGCCCGCCGGAGAGCTGCCGCGGGTAGGCGCCGGCCCGGTCGCCGAGCCCCACCAGGCCCAGCAGTTCGTGCGCCTTCTCGTTGGCGACGCCCTTGTACCTGCCGAGCGCCGAGACCTGTGCCTCGGCGACGTTCTGCAGGGCGGTCAGGTGCGGGAAGAGGTTGAAGTTCTGGAAGACGAAGCCGATCCCGGCCCGCTGCTTGAGGATCTGCCGCTCGCTGAGCTCGTGCAGACGGTCGCCGGCCTGGCGGTAGCCGATCAGCTCACCGTCCACCCGGACCGTGCCGCGGTCCACCTTCTCCAGGTGGTTGATGCAGCGCAGCAGGGTCGACTTGCCGGAGCCGGACGGTCCGAGGATCACGGTGACCGTGCCGGCCCGCGCCGTGAGGTCGATGCCGCGCAGCACCTCGACGGCGCCGAAGGACTTGTGCACGCCGGTGAGCTCGATCATCTCCGCAGAGCCGCCTTGAGTCGCTGGAACGGGGTGGGCGGCAGGGTGCGCAGCGCGCCGCGGGCGAAGTGCCGTTCGGTGTAGTACTGGAGGACCGACAGCAGCGCGGTGAGGATCACGTACCAGACGGTGGCGACCATCAGCAGCGGCACCACCCGGCCGTTGCGCCCATAGATCACCTGGACCTGGTAGAAGAGTTCGCCGATCGCCAGGATGTACACCATGGACGTGCTCTTGAGCAGGCTGATCAGCAGGTTCGCGGCGTTCGGCAGGATGGCGCGCATGGCCTGCGGCAGCACGATCCGGTAGAACTGCCGCCACTTCGGGATGCCCAGCGCGGCCGCCGCCTCGTGCTGACCCTGGTCCACCGAGAGCAGCCCGGCCCGGATCACCTCACCGGCGTAGGCCGCCTCGTGCAGCGCCAGGCCGAGCAGCGCCGCACCGAACGAGCTGATCAGGTTGACCGTCGGGAACGACCACCCCGGCCCGAACGGGACGCCGACCTGCAACGTCTCGTACAGGTAGCCGAGGTTCGCCCAGAACAGCAGCTGCACCAGCAGCGGCACGGACCGGAACACCCAGATGAAGGTCCAGCTCACCGTGGACAGCACCGGGTTGGGTGACAGTCGCATCGCGGCGAGCGGGATGCCGCCGAGGAAGCCGAGGACCGCGCCGGCGAGGGTCAACTCGACGGTCAGCAGCAGCGCCTCGACGATCGACTCCTCCAGGAAGTACCCGAAGAAGGTCGGCCAGTCCCAGCCCGGGTTGGTGGCCAGGCCGTGGACGAACTGGGCGAGCAGCACCAGCACCAGGGCGGCGCCGGCCCATCTCCACGGATGGCGGGCCGGCACGACGACGAGTTCGCCGTCGGCCTCCTTCGTCCGCTGCGGGATCAGCAGGGTCATGTGAGAACGCTAAGCAGCCGCTCAGGTAACCCACAATGCCTACTGGGTATATATGTTTAAACACATCGTTACGGCTATTGCCTCAAAGTCCATCTACGCGATAGGAATAGTCGGCATTCCCGCGTACCCCTGCCAGGAGAAACCGTGACCACCCTCGTCGCACCCGCGCCACCGACAGCGCCCACCGCGGCGCTCGCGCCCGGCGGCGGCCTCCGCCGCCGCCTCGCGCTGCGGTTCCTCGCGCTGCTCGCGCTCTACCTGCTGTGGGAGGCCACCGCGCGGATCATGCGCAACCCCACCTTCATCCCCCCACCCTCCGCGGTCTGGGATCAGCTCATCACCACCTCGACCACCCATGACGGGGTACGCGGATACAGCGGCCACCTGCTCATCGAGCACCTCGGCGTCAGCCTCCGCCGGATCGTCATCGGGTCGGCCATCGGCATCATCGGCGGACTGATCCTCGGCGTGCTGATGGGAACCATCGGCTGGCTGCGCGTGGTCACCGAACCGGTCGTCACGTTCATCCGGGCGCTGCCGCCGCTCGCCTACTTCAGCCTGTTCATCATCTGGTTCGGCATCGACGAGACCCCGAAGCTGTGGCTGCTGTCGATCGCCGCGCTGCCCCCGGTCGCCGTGGCCACCGCCGCCGCCGTCCACGGCGCGCCCACCGGGCTCGTCGAGGCGGCCCGCGCGCTCGGCGCCGGCCGCTGGCAGACCACCCGCGACGTGGTGCTGCCCAGCGCCCTGCCGGAGATCTTCACCGGCATCCGGCTCGCCGTCGGCGTCGCCTACTCGTCGGTGGTCGCCGCCGAGACGATCAACGGCGTACCCGGCATCGGCGGCATGATCCGCGACGCCCAGCGCTACTCCCAGACCGACGTGGTCGTCCTCGGCCTCTTCGCCATCGGCCTCTCCGGCCTGCTCATCGACTCCGTGCTGCTGACCGCTGAGAACAAGCTCATCCCCTGGCGCGGACGCGCCTGACCGATAAAGGAAACCCCCGTGAAGAAACTCCTCGCCCTCGTGTCCGCCCTGTTCCTCGCCGCCTGCGGCGACGGCGCCGCCAGCGGTGGCGCCGACCCGGAACAGAAGACCATCCGCCTCGCCTACCAGGCGTTCCCGTCCGGCGACCTGATCGTCAAGAACCAGGGACTGCTGGAGAAGGCACTGCCCGACTACAAGATCACCTGGACCAAGTTCGACTCCGGCGCCAGCATCAACACCGCCTTCGTCGCCAAGAGCGTCGACATCGCGGCGATCGGCTCCAGCCCGGTGGCCCGGGGGCTGTCCGCGCCGCTCAACATCCCGTACCAGGTCGCTTTCGTCCTCGACGTGGCCGGTGACAACGAGGCGCTGGTCGCGCGCAACGGCAGCGGCGTCACCGACGTCGCGTCGCTGCGCGGCAAGAAGGTCGCCACGCCGTTCGCGTCGACCGCCCACTACAGCCTGCTCGCCGCGCTCGACTCCGCCGGAGTCAAGGAGTCCGAGCTGACCATCGTGGACCTGGAGCCGCAGGACATCCTGGCCGCCTGGACCCGCGGCGACCTGGACGCCGCCTACAGCTGGCTGCCGTCGCTCGACGAGCTCAAGAAGACCGGCAAGGTCCTGATCACCAGCCGGGAGCTGGCCGCCGGCGGCAAGCCCACCCTCGACCTCGGCGTCGTCTCCACCGCCTTCGCCAACGCCCACCCGGAAGCCGTCGACGCGTGGCGCAAGGTCGAGGCCCAGGCCCTCGACCTCATCGCCACCGACCCCGACGCCGCGGCCAAGGCGGTCGGCGCCGAACTCAACCTGTCCGCCGACGAGGCCAAGGCCCAGCTGTCACAGGGCGTCTTCCTCAAGCCGGCCGAACTGTCATCGCCGGAGTGGCTGGGCACCGAGGGCAACCCCGGCAAACTCGCCGACAACCTGGTCAGCGCCGCCGAGTTCCTCAAGTCCCAGCAGAAGATCGACGCCGTGCCGGCGCTCGCCGACGTACAGAAGGCGCTCTACGTCAAGGGACTCCCCGGTGTCCTCGGCTGACGCGATCGTTCTGCCCGCCTGTCGAGAGGGGCTGCCGGGTGTCCTCGACTGACGCGATCGTGCTGGACGGCGTCTCCCACGCCTACGGGGACGTCACCGCCGTCGGGCCGGTCGACCTGACCGTCCCGGCGGGGGAGTTCCTGGTCCTCGTCGGGGCGTCCGGGTGCGGCAAGTCCACCCTGCTGCGCCTGATCGCCGGCTTCGAACAGCCCACCGCCGGCACCGTCCGCACCGCCGGCCGGGCGCCCGTCCCCGGGCGCGGCGCCGGCCTGGTCTTCCAGCAGCCCCGGCTGTTCCCGTGGAAGACCGTCGGCGGCAACGTGGCGCTGGCCCTCAAATACGCCGGCCTGCCCGCCGGCACCGACCGGGTCGACGAACTCCTCGCCCGGGTCGGCCTGCACGACGTGGCCCGCCGCCGTATCTGGCAGATCTCCGGCGGCCAGCAGCAGCGGGTGGCGATCGCCCGCGCCCTGGCCGTCGACAACCCCCTGCTGCTGCTCGACGAGCCGTTCGCCGCGCTGGACGCCCTCACCCGCGAGAATCTCCAGGACGACCTTCGCCGGGTCAGCACCGAGACCGGCCGGACCAGCGTCTTCGTCACCCACAGCGTCGACGAGGCGGTCTTCCTCGGCAGTCGCGTCGTGGTCCTCACACCTCGGCCCGGGCAGATCGCCCTCGACCTGCGGATCGGGCTCCCGCGTACCGGGGTCACCGCGGACGAGCTCCGTGGCTCCCCGGAATTCGCGGCCTTGCGCACCGAGGTGGGCCAGGCCATCCGCGAGCGAGTCACCGCCTGAACCACTCCCGGGAGGCCGGGCCGCACCGTCCGCGGCCGGCCTCCCACTCCTCCGGCTCCGCCGGAACCCCCGGCTGGCTGTCAGTGCTGTCTCATCGGGGTTGAGACAGCTCCCAGGGCCGGCCGGGCACTGGGGCGGGGGGGCGGGAATGGCCGGTGGGGAGCAGAATGCTCCTCATGATCGAGGCGACCCGGGAACTGCTCGCCGTCCTTGAACCGCTGCCCTACCGGAAGCGGCTGCATCATGTCGCCGCGTGGGCCAGGACCGCGCCGGAGCGGGCGGCGGTCTGCGCCGATCTGCGCTCGGGTGGGCAGTATGAGCGGCATCTCGCGTTGATCGCCGCGATGTCCAGCGGGGACCTGGCGGCGATCGACGAGTTCGCCGGCGATCCGGTGCCCGCTCTCCGGGCCGTCGCCCTGGACGCCGCACTGCGCACCGGGACGCTCGCCGGGCGGATCGCGGATCTGACGGCGGTCGACCGGCGACGGCTCTATCGCAGGGTGCGGCGGCTGCGCCGGCCCGACCTCGCCGACCGGCTGATCCGCGACGTGCTCACCCATCACGGGCCACGGGAGGCCGCCGCGGTGCTGCCCGCCTGCGGAGCGGACACGGTCCGGGAACTGCTGCCCACCCTGGAACACCTGGTCAACATGGCCGCGCTGGCCCGGCGGCACCCCACCCCGGTCCACGAGCGGTTCCGGGAACGGCTGGCCGCCGCCGAACCGGCTCAGCGCACCTGGATCTGGTACGAGGCCGCCCAGCCGATCCTCGACGGCGACCCGGAAGTCGCCCTCGACCTGCTGGAACGGTACGGGCCGGAGGATTCGCTGCCGAGCGCGCGTCACGCGTACGCCCGATTGGCTCTGATCGACCCGGAAAGGGTGACCGCGCTGCTCAGCACGCCCGGCCGCCGGGCCTGGCTGCTCCGCACGCCGCTGAGGCCGTCGCTGCTGCGGCGCCTCGCCGTCCTGCCGGACGAGCGGCTGATGCCGTTCGCCCGGTTGATCCGGGATCGTTCGCTGCCGGACCTGCTGGCCGCGCTGCCGCCGGCGCGCCGAGGTGCGGTGTACGACGCCGCGCTGGCCGATGTGGACACCGGAAAGCGCGTTCCGGTCGTTCGCGAGATGGAGGTCCTGCCCGCCGCGATCCGGATCCGCGAGGCACGGCGGATCCTGGCCCTGCCGGTGATCCGCGACGACGAGGCGCAGGTGCTGACCTGGAGTTCCTTCCTGGACTTCCCGGCCGCCTCGGCCGCCTTGGAGAGCGCGATCCGAGCCGGCGACGCGGGCGTGCGGGCCCGCGGGTACGCGCTGCTGGTCGCCGCAGCCCTGCGCACCCGTGACCCGGGAACGGTGGCCGAGGTGACCGCCCGGCTGCGGTGGCTGCGCAACGAACACGACCCGGTCCGGACGGCCGCGCTCACCGCTCTCGTCGGCGCGGCCCGCCTGCTCACCCCGGCCGCGGTGGACGACCTCACCAGGATCGCCACCGACGCGATCGAGGCCCGGGACGCCTCACCCGCCGGCATCGGCGCGCTCGGCCGGCTGGCAGCCGGGGTCCTGCACCACCACTTCGATGAGCCGGAACTGGTGGAATGGGCGGTCGCGACCGTCGAACGCACCTCCACGGTCTGGTCGGTGCCGTCCCCGCACCGCCTCGACCTGCTGCGCCGCGGCCAGGAGGCGATGGTGTTCGCGCGGCTGCGGCCCTTCGTGGCGGCGGCCTCGGCGCGCGGTTCGCACCGGCCGCTGCTCGCGCTCACCGCCGCGCTCGGCGATCGGGCACACGACCTTCAAGACCTTCAAGACATGCTGCGTACGGCGATCGCCGACACTCCCGAGGCGGTCGGATACTGGCTGGACGACCGGCGTACCCGGGGAGAACGTGTCGCCGAGGTGCTCGCGATCGACCCGGAGACGGCGCGGCTCCCGATCGTCTGGCAGACCGTCTGCGCCCACCGGACCGACCTGCTGGACACGGTGCTCGACGCGATGGAGCCCTACCGGGTGCCGGCCGGCGCGCCCCACCCGGAACGCTGGCTGCCCCGTCAGCAGCGCCGCTTCGTCGACCTGATGGAACGGGTCGTGGACGCGCCCGACGTGCCACCCCGGGAACGGGCGGGGGCACTGCGGGCCGCCGCGCGGGTGCCGGAGGTGGGCCGGGAACTGGTCCGGCGCCATCTCGACTCGCCCGACGTGGTGCTGGCGGAGGCGGCCCTCGGTGCGCTGATCTGGACCGACCGGCCCGACCTGGCGCTGCCCGACCTGCTCGCCCACGCCGGTGGGGAGCGGGCCCGGGCCGCCCTGTACGCGGCGGCGCGGGCGGTCGGGCACATTCCGCCGTCACGGCTGCCCGGGCTGCTGAACACGGTGCTGACCGGTCCGGCCAAGGTGACCAGCCGCAAGGAGGCGGTCCGGCTGCTCGGCCGCTACGGGCCGCCGGGGGCGATGGGGACGCTGCTGGAGGCGTACCGGCTGGACGGCCAGCACCGGGACGTGCGCGCCGCGATCGTGTCCACCGCCCGCCGGCATCTCGACGTCGAGGAGAGCTGGGCGATCATCGAGGCGGCGGCCGGCGGCAGCCGGGAGGAGTACGAGGCGGTGCTCGGCGCCATCCCGGCCCGGGTGCCGGTCGAGTACCGGCCCCGCTATGCGGCGCTGATCGTCGCGGCGTGCGACGCTTCGGACCGGGAGATCCGCCGTGCCGCCTACGGGGAGCTGCCCCGCTGGGCGCCCTGGTCCGGCGACCTCACCGAGATGCTGGTCGACCGGATCACCGACCTCGACGAGATTCTCGACGGCGACGAGGCCGCCTGGCTGATGACCCACGCCGGCGCCGGCTGGCTCGACAGCGCGTTCGACCGCCTCGCCGCACAGGACGCCGCCGAGGGTGGGCTTGATCGCCTGGTTGTTCGGGATGCGGCTGAGGGCGCACTTGACCGCCTTGGTGCGAGGGATGCCGCTGGCGGTGTGCTTGGTCGTCCTGTTGCGCGGGATGCCGCTGGCGGTGTGCTTGGTCGTCCTGTTGCGCGGGATGCCGCTGGCGGTGTGCTTGGTCGTCCTGTTGCGCGGGATGCCGCTGGCGGTGTGCTTGGTCGTCCTCTTGCGCGGGATGCCGCTGGAAGCGGGGTTCTCTCGCCGCGGGCGGACCGGCCGGCGCGGCGGCGGATCGAGCTGATCGTGCGGGCCGCCACCCGGCGCGGTTCGGGTGTGGGCCGTGTCGAGTTGATCCCGGAGATCCGGCGGCTCGCCGGGCGGCCCGGCTATCTGCGGCTCGCCCTGACCGCGCTGGTGGAGCTGGGGCGCCTCGACAACCTGGACGAGATCGCCGACCGGTGCGCGGGCCGTCCGGTCGTCGCGGTGGATGTCGCCCAGCGGGTGGGGGCACGGCTGCGTCAGTTGCCCGAGCTGATCGACGCGGAGTTCCTGGCGCCGCTGATCAGCGGTCTCACCGCCCGCGGCGACCTGCCCGGTGGTCTCATCGCGCTGTCGCTGGCCCGGATCGGCGCCACCTTCGGGTGGGGGCGGCCGTGGCACGATCTGCTGCTCGCGCTCCGGGCCCACCCCGACCCGGAGGTCAGCGACAGCGCCTACGAGATCGACATGGGTTAGCGCTTCTTGACGACGACCTTCTTGCCGGACGCCTTGACCGAATACTTGACGGTCTTCTTCGTCCACGGGTTGACGGCGTACACATTGACGCCACCCGTCACGTTCTTCACCTTGACCATGTTGACGCCGGTCTTGCCGTTGACCGTCGACACGTCCTTGCGAACCACCTTGCGCAAGGTGGAGACCTTCACCTTGCGGCCCTTGGCGGCCTTGCGGGTGTCGGCGGCGCCGGTCTTGGCGGCAAGCTGCACGGTGGCCGGCATGTCGAGGTACGCGACTCCGGCGGCCAACGTCCGGTGGTCGATCGTCTGGCCGGCCGTCGGGAGGGTCACCGACTGCGGTCCGTACGAGTTCTCCATCGACACCGCGAGGGTGCCGCCGTCCTCGGTCACCGTGACGTCCGTCCCGGTCAGCACGGAATCGACGTTCACGTGCAGGGCGAAGACCGCACCGTCCTCATCGGTGAACGCGTAGTCGGCCGAGCCGTCGTCGTGGGCCGTCCTCGTGCCCGGGACGGAGTAGTCACCGGCCAGGTAGCCCGGGTCGGGGGCGCTCTCATCCAGGTCGATCGTCTTGTCGGCGACGAAGGTGTACTTCACCGAAGTTCGGCCCATCATCTTGAGCGCCGCATTCCACTGCGGGTCGGTGATCGACTGGTAGACGCCGGAACCCTCGTCCATGAACACCGTCATCGTGCCGTACCCGTTGAACGTGAAGACATCGGAGAGCAGCCCGTGCGCACGATCCGCGGTGATCGTCTCGGTGGCCGCCACGACGGCGGCGCTGCCGGACTCCGAGAAGCTGTAGTCAGTAGCGCCCTTCCAGCCCACAGCGGCGGCCGAGTCGCTCGCCGCCGCCACCTCTTCCAGAGCCGCCTTCATCTCGGCCGCGGTGAGTTCGGTGGTGGTGTCGGCTGCGTAGGCGGCGCCGGGCGCGACGAGCAGGCTCGCGGCCACGGCGGCGCTGGCGAGAAGGACGGCGGGGCGGGTCAGAACGGACATACGGCAGAATCCCAAGGGGTCGCGAAGCGGAAGTATCAGGTGCCGCTAGGTATCGGCCGACGCCCGGCGCACCTGAATGTTCCGCCCGCTGTCAGTTCGAGAAGCGACCCGCCTTCACGTCGTCGACGAACGCGGACCAGCTGACCCGCGGAAACACGAGCGTCCTGCCGCCGGTCTCCCTAGCGGGCGGTGCGCACGTTCGTTCGGGCGGTGGAGGCCTGGGTGGCCGCGCGCGTTCGTTCGGGCGGTGGAGGCCGGGGTGGCCGCGCACCTTCGTTCGGGCGGTGGAAGCCGGGGTGGCCGCACACGGAAGACCTCGTGTGCGCGGCCGCCGCGGCTAAATGCCACCTAGGCGACCGCGACACTGCCATCGTGTGCGCCCACCCACCCTGGGGAAACCGCGACCATTCGCCCCGGGTGACCGGCGAAACGGCCGGGAGCGGGCAACCCGGGTGCCTGGACGGCAAGACCGTGACTACCGGCCCAGCGTGACCGAAAGGCGAGCCGGCGAGTGGGTTCCGGCTGGATCCGGTCCAGGTAGCGGGCCGGATCGGGTCCGTTGACAGGCTGTTCCGGAGCGGGTGAGAGGGCTCTGGTGGCCAGTCGGGTTGGTGTGACCGGGCTGGATCGGGTTCGGGCCGGCGTACGAAATCGGTTTTCAAAGGGCCTGGTGGGCACTCGGTGCAAGATGGACGGTCGCGGCGAGGTGGCGGTCACGCCGGTGCGGCGGCAGTGGAGTACGGCGCTGGTGCTCGCCGGGGCGATCTTCCTCGTGCTGTTCGACAGCCTGGCGGCGGCGACGGCGCTACCTGCCATCGGGGACGAGTTCGGGCTTGCGCCGGGGCGGTTGCAGTGGGTGGTGACCCTCTACTCGCTCAGCATCGGCGGGTTCCTGGTGCTCGGCGGGCGGGTCTGTGACGTGGGGGCGCCGGACGGGTGTAGCGTCGGCGCTCTTCGAGTCGGCGAGCCACGTGGGCGGGGCGGTGGCGGTGGCGGTGGCCGTCTTCCTGTCGATGATCGGCGCGGGCGCCGGGTACGGCGGAGCGCAGTACCTGGGCGCCGCGACCGGCGCCGTGGCGGTGGCCGTCCTGCTGGCGGTCATGCCACGGAGCGATCCGAACAGCCCTGTCTCAGGCCCCGAAGCGGGCGCGGCGGGGGCGAATATCGAAACGGCCCGCATCGGTGACGAGGGGTGATCCGGAGCGGCTCGTCCCAAGGACGAGGGGTGATCGGGAACGGCTCGTACCGGGGGTGAGGGGTGATCGGGAACGGCCCGGACCGTGGGCGAGCGACGTTCCGCAACGTCGTCCGTCCGGTGTGGACCGGAAAGGATTAGGGCGTATGCTTCCCGCCATGACCGACAGTGACGCGGCCAAGCTCGACACGAGCGTGCCGCACTCGGCCCGGGTGTGGAACTACTGGCTCGGCGGGAAGGACAACTTCCCGGTGGACCGGGCGGTCGGTGACGACTTCGCGAACCTGTACCCGGACATCACCGTGGTGGCGCGGCATTCGCGGGCGTTCCTGAAGCGGGCGGTCACGTTCCTGGTGCAGGAGCGGGGGATCCGCCAGTTCCTGGACATCGGCACCGGCATGCCGACCGCGGAGAACACGCACCAGGTGGCGCAGGCCGCGGCCGCCGACTCGCGGATCGTCTACGTCGACAACGACCCGCTGGTGCTGGTGCACGCGCGGGCGCTGCTGACCAGCACGTCCGAGGGGAAGACCGACTACGTCGACGCCAACCTGCACGAGCCCGCCGAGATCATCAGGGCTGCGCGGGGCACGCTGAACTTCGACGAGCCGGTCTGTCTCATCCTCATGAACATTCTCGGTCACGTGCCCGATCTTGATCAGGCCGTGTCGATCGTCCGGCAGCTGCTCGCGGAGCTGCCGCCGGGCAGCTACTTCCTCACCGCCGACGGTACGAACGTGATCGACGGCCCGGCGTTCGAGGAGGCGATCGGGGTGTGGAACGCGAACGCCCCGCTGTCGTACCACTTGCGTCACCCCGACCAGCTCAGCCGCTTCCTCGAGGGCCTCGAGGTCCTGGAGCCCGGCCTGGTGCCGTGCTCGAAGTGGCGCCCGGCCGCCGACGCCGCCGGTGAGAACCTGCGCGAGGTCGACGAGTTCGGCGCGGTCGCCCGCAAGCCCTGACCGGCCGGGCGAAGGACCCGGTCACGCGGGCTGGGTTTGAAAGAGGTCGACCGCCGGCATAGGGCGGGCGAAGTGGTAGCCCTGGGCGGTGTCGCAGCCCAGGGCCGCCAGCGCCTCCGCGGTGGCGGCGTCCTCCACACCCTCGGCGACGACCGTGAGACCCAGGTTGTGGGCCAGGTCGACCGACGAGGCGACCAGTGCGCGGCTGCTCGGATCGGTGACCATGTCGGCCACGAACGAGCGGTCGATCTTCAGCTCGTCGACCGGCAGCAGCTTGAGGTACGTCATCGACGAGTAGCCCGTACCGAAATCGTCGATCGAGGTGGTGACCCCGAGGGCGCGCACCCGGTTCAGGGCCTCGATCGTGGTGCTGGGATCGGACATGACCGTGTGTTCGGTGATCTCGATGCCCAGCAGCTCACCGGGTACCCCGGTGGACGCCAGCAGCGCGGCCAGCCGGTCCGGGAAGGACTCGTCGAGCAGGCTGCGGGTGGACAGGTTGACGGCGACCGGGATGCGGTGGCCGGCGTCCAGCCACTCCCGGGCCTGCTGGAGGGCGATGGTGAGGACCCGCTCGGTGAACGGGTGGATCAGGCTGGTGGTCTCCAGCACCGGTACGAACTGGCCGGGCGGGACCGGGCCGCGGGCCGGGTGGTGCCAGCGGGCCAGCGCCTCGACGCCGATCAGGCCGCCGGCTCCACCGAGGCCGATCTTGGGCTGATAGTGCAGGGTGAACTGGGACGCGTCGGTCAGCGCCCGCCGCAGGTCGCCGAGCAGGGTGAGCCGGTCGGCGCTGTCCTGTCCGGACTGTCCCGTGAAACGGCGGTACCCGTCGTGCTGCTCCTTCGCGTCGTGCAGGGCGCTGTCGGCGTTCCCGAGCAGGGTGCTCACGTCGTCGCCGTCGGCCGCCGTGGCCGCGCCGATGCTGATCTCCAGGTCCACGGTGACGTCGTCGAGCTGGAACGGCTCGTCGAAGGCCTCCCGCAGCCGGGCCGCCACGTCCTCGGCCCGGGCCGGGTCCAGGTCTCGCAGCATGATCGCGAACTCGTCGCCGCCGGTCCGGGCCACCATGTCGGTGTCGCGCACCACGGTGGACAGGCGCCGGCCCGCCTCGGCCAGCAGCCGGTCACCGACGTGCGGGCCGAGCTGGTCGTTGACGTGCCGGAAGCCGTTGATGTTGACGGTCAGCACGGTGACGCCGGGCGCGGCACGGTCGGGCCGGGCGGCGACCAGTGCTCGTTGGAGCTGCTCGGTGAAGGCGATCCGGTTCGGCAGCCCGGTGAGCAGGTCGGTCGTGGCCATCGTCTCCACCTGGCGGCGGTGCGCGCGGCTGTTCCAGACGAACAGCGCGATCACGACCAGGCTCAGCACGAACGTGAGGATGCCGGCGACGAGCAGCCGCCGGGAGTCGTGGCGGGCGTCGGCCACCCGCTCGTCGTACTCCTGCTGGTAGCGGTTTCGCAGTTCGAGCAGCTTGGCGCCGTTGCGCCGGTAGGCGGGGGCGATCGAAGCCTCCAGCGTCTCCCGCGCCTCGGTGATCTTGCCCTGGTCCAGCATCGACAGGTACCAGGTGATCACTTGGCGCAGGTGGATCTGCCGCTGGACGACGGTCGTCGCCTCCGGGTTGAGCTCGGCGATCCGCAGCGTCGCCTGGTAGGTCTCGGTGTCCGCGCCGAGCACCTGGAGGCGCTCCGCGCTCCGCGGGTCGGCGGCGCTCGCCCGGAGCAGCGACATCTCCCGTGCCGACAGGTACGCGGCCTCCTGGTAGGCCGACACCTGGTCGCCGGCGCGGGCGATGTCCTCGACGATGCGGGCGTGCCGCTGGCTGTCCACCAGGGCCAGCCCGGACAGCAGTGCCAGCGACGCGATCAGGGTGCCGAACATCAAACGGCGGGAACGGTGGTTCATCCGGCCACCACGCGGTTGCGCCCGGCGTTCTTGGCCGCGTACAGGGCCTCGTCGGCGAACTTGATCATGTGTTCGGGCTCGTCGCCGTCGGCCGGGGAGCCGGACGTGACGCCGACGCTGACGGTGACGACGCCGCCGTCGGCGAGCGCGTGCGGCTCCGCCAGCCGGGACACGGCCCGGCAGGCCCGTTCGGCGACGACCATCGCGTTCTCCGGGGAAGCGCCTGGCATCACTATGCAGAACTCCTCGCCGCCGTAGCGGGCCACCAGGTCGGTCGTGCGTGCCGAGGCGAGCAGCGCCTCCGCGACCAGCTTGAGGGTGTCGTCGCCGCTCTGGTGGCCGTAGTGGTCGTTGTACTTCTTGAAGTGGTCGATGTCGATCATCGCGATGCCGACCGGCTCCCGGGACCGGGCCGCCCGCTGCCACGCCTCGTCCAGGAAAACGGTGAGTTTGCGCCGGTTCGGCAGCCCGGTCAGCGGATCGGTGACGGTGAGCAGTTCCAGCTGGTGGTTGGCCGCGGCCAGCTCCTCGGTGCGTTCGGCGACGGCCCGCTCCAGCGACGCGTAGACCTGCGCGTTCTCCAGCGAGACGGTGAGCTGCCCGGCGACCAGCAGGACCGCGTCGAGCCGGCCGGCCGAGAAGGCGCGACGGCTCAGCCGGTTCTCCAGCACCAGTACGGCACGCGGCTGCCCCTGCCCGATGACCGGCACCACCAGCAGCGAGCAGTGGTCCAGCCCGGCCAGGTACGGATCCCGCCCCACCCGGTCGTCGATGGTCACGTCGTCGATGAGCAGCGGTTCCCGGGTGCGCTCGGCGTACCGGATCGCGGTCAGCGGCAGCAGGCCGAGCCGGGCCGCCTCGTCCGCGTCCATCTCCGGCCGGTCGCCGTCACCGGGAAGAACCCATTGACCGGTACGGTCGTCGCGCAGCACCACATGCACGGCGGTGGCCCCGGTCATCGCGCCGAGCACCTGCCGCACCCGCACCCGCAGCGCGTCGAGACTCGTCTCCGAGCTGAGCGCCCGCGCCGCCTCGAGGACCGCCATCAAGTCGATCACCTCGGTGGACAGGTTCACGCTGTGGCCGCCGCCGAGCGTGGAGGCCCGTGTCCCGGAGCCACCCGCGACCGCCGAGCCGAGCGCCGGATGGGTGCGCTTGAGAGCGTGGACCTTGCCGGTGGCGCCCCAGCGCGCGTACCCGGACAGCGCCTCGGCCAGCAGCCGGGTGCCCACGTGCTCCAGGCCGGCGTCCAGATAGAACAGCGCGGCCCGCTCAGCGATCAGCGGCGCGTGCCAGGACCGTCCGGCGGTGGCCGCGTCGGCCATCGCGGCGTCGTACGCGGCCGCCGCCGACGCGAAGTCGCCGTGCGCCGCGGCCCGGGTCGCCTCGGCGAACCGGTACAGGTGCCGGAAGTTGGCCGGCTGCGCGTCGGCGCGGGCGGCCAGGAACGCGACACTCGTGTCCAGTACGGCCATGGCCCGCTCGCGGTCGGCGCCGGTGGCGGTACGCGCGGTCACCTCGGCGCCGAGCGCGGCCAGCAGGTGCGCCGGAACGTGCGGGTAGGAGCCGGGCACGGCGGGCAGCAGCGCCACCGCGGCGGCACCGTGCCGGACCAGCGCCCCGTCGTCGCCGAAGATCGCCGCGTCCAGCGCCCGCACGGTCGAGTAGAACTGTGTGGCCGGCTCGTTGCCGATCAGCTTCTCCAGGTAGGCGTCGTCGAAAGTGGTCTCGCCGCGCATCGTGCCGACCAGGCGTGCCGCGATGACGAACATGTGGGTCTCCGCTCCGGCGCCGATCCGCTCGCCGAACGCCAGCGCGTCCCGGGCCTCCCGGTGGACGGACGCCAGGTCGGCCGAGCAGTCCAGTATCTGCGGAACCGATGCGAAGTACGTGTAGAGCGCGGTACGCAGGTCGCCGCCACGCAGCAGCCCGTCGCGGGCCTCGTGCGCCAGCCGCACACCGGCCTCCAGCGGCTCGAACCAGGGCACGGTACCCAGCGCGTGCAGGAACCGCACCTGCGAGGTCTCCGGCTCGTGGCCGTGCTCCTCGCCGGCCGCCAGCACCCGGCAGATGGCCTGGTAGGCGGCCCGGTGGTCGCCACCGCCGGCGATCGTGATCACACCCAGGTGGCCGAGCGCGCCGGTCAGGGCGGCACAGGTGCCGTGCGCCGACCACAGCTCACCGGCCTCCACCACGAGCCAGGCCATCGTCGTACGGTCGGCGAAGAACGCGGTCGGGACCAGCCGGTTGATCAGGTGGGCGACGGCCAGCAGCCGCGGATCGGTCAACTCCGGCCGGACGGCTCCGGAGGCACCCGGCCCACTGTGGAAGGCGGCCAGCCCGGCGCCGATCCGTGCGCCCATCGCGGCCGGCTCCGGCACGTCGACGCCGAGCCGGGTGAGCAGGCCGGTACCGAGCCGCAGGGCGTCGTCGAGCATCCGGCGGTTGGTGAGCGCGCCGATCTGCTCGGCCACCGGGCGGGCCAGCCAGACCGGGTCGCCGGCGTCCGCGGTGATCTCGGCGAAAACCCGGTCGGCCTCGTCGAACCTGGCGAGCGCGCACAGCACGGCATGACGATCGGCGCGCGTGTCCGCGTACCCCTCGTCGGTCTTGTCGAGAAGACGCAGCGCGACCGAGAGATGCAGCTCGGCCCCCGCATGGTCGGCGACCAGCCGGGCCGACGTGGCGGCCCGGCGCAGCAGCGCCGCGGCCGACGCCCGCTCGGCCGGATCGGTGAGCAGATCCGCCGCGGTCAGATAGAGCGGCGCGGCGGCCGGGGCCGGGGCGATCCGGCGGGCGAGCGTAAGGCTGAGCCGGGCCCGGTCGTCCGGGGAAAGGCGAGCGTACGCGGCCTGGCGCACCCGGTCGTGCCGGAACCGCGCCCGGCCGCCGTCGACCACGACCAGGCCGTCGTCGACCGCCGGCCGCAACGCCGCGGACGTCTCCAGCGAGTCGCCGAGGCAGGCCATCGCGTCGACGAGCTCGCGCGCCCGCGGGGGCAGCGCCTCGATCCGGGCACTGATCAGGGCGACCACGTCGCCGTGGCCGACGAAGTCCCGCACCTCGGCCGGATCCCAGCGCCAGCCGCCGTTCTCCGGGACCAGCACACCCTCTCGGCGCAGCGCGTTGACCAGTTCGATGGTGTCCAACGGGTTCCCGCCGGTCCGCTCGGCCAGCACGGCGGCCAGCGGCGCCGCGTCCGCCTCGGGAAGGCGCAGCATCCCGGCGATCAGTTCGGCCAGGTCGTCGCCGGCCAGCGGGGAGAGCGCGATCCGGTGCGCTCGTGCCACGATCGCGGTCAGCGGGTGCGTCTCGTCCACCTCCTCCTCCCGGTAGGCGCCCAGAACGAGCAGGCCCGGCAGGTCGCCGGCGTCGAGAACATCGCGAAGGAACGGCAGCGACGGGCCGGTCGCCCACTGGAGGTCGTCGAGGAAGAGCACCAGCGGGCGCTCGGCGCTCGCCACCGCCCGCAGCAGGGTGAGCGCGGCCGTGCGCAGCCGCGCGACCACCACCCGCGGGTCGTCGCCGGACGGCCCCTCCGGCTCCACGGCCAGCAGCGGCCGGAACGACGGCATCATCATGGCGATCAGGCCGCGGTCCGGGCCGAGCGCGGTACGCAGCCGGTCGCGCAACTCGGCGACCACGTCCTCCGGCTCGGCCAGCAGCTGCTCGCCCAGCCGGCCGAACGCCTCCCGGATCCCGCTGCCCAGATCGTGGTGGAACTGGTCGAACCTGCCGGCCACGAACCGGCCCCCGGCACCGGCCAGCGCTGGGCGCAGCCGATCCACCAGGGCGGTCTTGCCGACCCCGGCGGGCCCGGTGATCAGGGCGAACCGGGTTGCTCCGGCGGTCTCGCTGTCCTCGGCGGCACCGGCGGCACCGGCGGCACCGGCGGTCACCCCGGTCAACAGGGTGTGCAGCGCGGCCAGCGGCTCGTCCCGGCCGATCAGCCGGGCGGGTGGCGCGAGGCGGAGCGGGAAGTCGTGCTCGCCCAGCTCGAACGTGTTCCCGTCCCTGTCCCTGAGCCGGATCAGGTCGTGCATCAGGCCCTCGGCGCTCTGGTAGCGCTGGCCCGGCTCCTTGCGCAGCAGCCGCAGGATGATCCGGGACAGGTCGGACGGAATGGCCGGATTCACCTCGTCCGGCGGCATCGGGACACGGGCCAGGTGGTCGTGGATCAGGCAGAGCGGCTCCCGGTCACGGCCGAACGGCGGCTCTCCGGTGGCCAGCTCGTACAGGCTGGCGCCGAGGGCGTACAGGTCACTGCGGTGGTCGACCGGCCGGCCGGTGCGCCCGGTCTGCTCCGGCGACAGGTAGGGCAGGGTGCCGGCCAGCACCTCGCCCGCCTCCCGGCCCGGGTCCCCGGCCAGCTCGAAGTCGATCAGCGTGGGCCGGCCGTCGTCGTCGACCAGCACGTTCGCCGGGCTCACGTCGCGGTGCACCACGCCACGCCGGTGAATCCCGGCGAGCACGCCGGCCAGGCGGACGGCCAGCTCCGTCAGCGCCTCCGGCTCCCACGGCCTTTCCCCATCAGCGAGCGTACGCGCGGCGTCGTCCACCAGCGTCAAGGAGCGCTCGTCCGGCTCCCCGGCCAGCCGCGGGGTACCCGGGACACCGTCGAGGCGGCGCAGCATCGCGATCTCGTTACGCAGCCGGTCAGCCGCACCAAGCCCGAGCGGCTGCTTGCGAACCACCCGCTCGCCGCCCACCACGTGGACGCGCGAAACACGGGTGCGGTCGCTGTCATGCAGCACTTCGTCCAGGCCGTTGAGAGTCACGAATTGCGAATCGGCCCGCCACGCTCCCCGCTGAGGCCTGCTACCGCACCGCCACCATTCACCCACCCGCCGCCCACCCGGGCTCCCAACCATCGCCATGCGCGTCCGGTCAGCAGGTGTGCGCCGGCCGGCTCACTGACATCGCCGCCGGGCCGCGGCGAGGACTCAAGCCCGCGAAGTCTGCTTTGGGTGGGAATCGGCCCGCAAGGTGGGTGTTGCCGATGCGCAAGTCTCTCGAGTACGCGGCATCGCAACCGCTTCTGCCTCCACCGCTGTCCCCCTCCCAGCCCGAAGGCCATAGCGCGTGGCCACGGGACATGTGGGAACGCGCTGGGCTTGGACCCGCCCTTGCCTGGGCCTCACGGCTCTCGTGCGCTGGGCCTTGGTCAGCGGCGCCACTGAACTCGTGGCCGCGACCCAGCCACGTGTCGACAGTTCGGGGTCAGTCGGCGGCCTCTCCGGGGCAATAGGCCGAGGCGCACAGCTGATGCGGTGCCGGCACCGGAATCGGAACCGAACCGATTCGGAGGCGGCCGTGCCTATTCTCTATCGCCTGCGTATCCTCTATCGCTGGCAAAGGGTTTCTCCATGCGGCAGCGCAAATGCAGGATTGAACCCCTCTCTCCAGCCTTCCTCGGTCGCTCCTCGTCGATGACCGAGAAGAAACGGACCGGGCGTCAGCGTCACGGCGATCAGCTATGAATCGGCACGGCGGCGGGCAGGACGTCCGATCTGGCCATTGTTAGTCGCCGCTTTGACTCGTTCAGGAAGGTTGGTTGCCGGCAGCGGTCTCCCGATCCCACTGACCGATGTTCCCCTTAACCCGACTGGCCGAATCGGCGGCCACCGCGGCCGCGCGACGCCGGTTGATGGACGGTCATGGTCGGAGCCTCCCTCGGTGTGGGTTGGAGCTGGCACCGTCTTTCGGTGTGGGCGCCCTCTGTCGGTGTGGGTTGGAGCTGGCACCGTCTCTTGGTTTGGGTTGGAGTCGGCGCACTCTCCCGTGTGCGGTTGTGCTGGGCGGGTTTGGCGGGTGTGGGTATGTGGTTGATGGGTTCGGCCGTGCTGCGGGTCACAGCCGGATGGGTTCGGCCGGCGTGAAGTAGCGGACGGTGGGTTGACCGGTGCCGGTTGTGGTTGACGGGTCTGATCGGCCTGGAGCCGTGGCGGGGGGAACGATCGATTTGGCTACGTGGTTGGCGCACTTGGGCGGTGGGCCGCTGTGGCCGGGGCTTCAGCGGCGGGCGGTTCCAGTCAAGCGGCGAGCCGGCCCGTTCGACGGGGTCGGCGAGTTGATCAGCGGTTTCGTCCACGGAAGGACCGTCGGTGGTGGCGGTGCCAGCACGCCGGGTTGGTGCGCGGAACTGCTGGGCGAAATCTTCCGGAGCGCCCGTGCCATTGGCGTGTTTGTGCAGTTCAGACACTTGATCTGCGGGTCTTCCAGCCGTGTGGTCCCAGGCCCGTCCCCGGTGTGAGGTGCTCCTCGGCCGGCCGAGTCGAGGCTCCACTCGATGGTCATGGGGCTGTATCAGGCCGCCATTGATCGGCTGACCTTGTGCTGCCGGCCGCTCAACCGAGTGCGTGCCGCTCCGTTCGAGGCCGGGATGTGCATCGACCGAGCGCGGCGGGGCGCTCGTGCCCAGGCGCGCTGGGGTAGCCCTGCCCGGGCGCGGCGGGGCGCTCGTGCCCAGGCGCGCTGGGGTAGCCCTGCCCGGGCATGGTGGAGTGGTCGTGTTCGGCTGCGCTGGGGTTGCCCTGCCCGGGCATGGCGGAGTGGCCCTGTTCGGCTGCGCTGGGGTGGTCGTATTCGGGCGCGGTGAGCCGGTCGTATTCGGGCGCGGTGAGCCGGTCGTATTCGGGCGCGGTGAGGTGGTCGTGTTCGGGCGCGGTGAGGTGGTGGTGTCGGGAAGCGCTGGGGTGGCCCTCTCCGGCCGGGGTGGGGTGGTTGTGTCCGGGCGTTCTCCCGTGCTGCTCTCCGGTGCGCGGCCGGCTGACTGAGCTGTCTCGTCGGCACGGGTGCGGATGCGGCGGAGGCGCTCTTCGTGTCGCCTTCGTAGGCCCCATGCGCGATGACGCTCGTGTTCGCGACGGAATTGTTCAGCGGCTGGAGAGTGGTTCCGGCGCGCGCTCCAGTCACGCATCTCGGAAGTCTTCTTCTTGGTGAACAATTGGAGCTGCGGCATACTTCAATTCTCCTGCGCCGACGCGAAGAAGTGTAAGCCCGACCTTAAAGTCGATCATGCCAAATTGGTCCCACCGAGATGCTCTCTAGCTGCCTGTGGAAATCCTCGCTGTCGGCATCGTAGGCTGCCGCTTCCGCCTCGGATTCACTCGTGTGATCAAGGCATTGAATGGGTGTTCTCCAATATGATCTTGGAGCTTCGGGCTTGTATGGCAGAGCCGGTGATCGACGGGTGCGAGGTTCGGGGGCTGTTCTGATCGTGCGGGTCGGGCCTTGTCCGAAGACGGGTCTCAGGGTCAGCGTTTGCGGACGATCAGGAAGGCGCCCTGCCGTGTGGGGTTCGGAACGGTGTAGGGCGGTGGGATCTCGTGGATTGTTGTCACCACCGGCTCGAAACCGGCTTCGGTGAGCAGGACGGCGACCGCTTCCGGGCGGCGGCGGTGGATGGTCAGGGCCACCCCGTGGCCCCACGCCTCGGTGTAGTGCTTGTCGTCGTCGCCGGCCTGGAAGGCCAGCATCAGGTGGGCGCCGGGTCGCAGTACACGGTGGAACTCGGCGAAAACGCCGGGCAGCTCGCGGTCCGGTACGTGGATGGTGGAGAACCAGGCGTTCAGGCCGGCGAGGCTTTCGGTGGCCAGGTCGAGGTCGGTCATCGAGCCGACCTCGAAGCGCAGGTCCGGGTAGTTGGCGCGGGCCTGTTGGACCATGCCGGGGGAGAGGTCGACGCCGAAGACGTCCAGGCCCCGGCCGTGCAGGAAAGCGGTGACGTGGCCGGGGCCGCAACCGATGTCGGCGGCCGGGCCGTCCACCAGGTCGGCGAAGAGGGTGAGCAGGCTGCGCTTCAGCGGCTGGCTCGGCAGGTCGTCGGTGAACAGGGTGGAGTAGCTGGCGGCCACCGTGTCGTACGAGGAACGGGTTTGATCGAGGAAGTCGAGATCGCGCATGGCCGGGAAGGCTATCGGGCCGAGCCGGACGGGAACCGCTTCCGCCGAACGGGGCTGCTCGGAGAGGCGAGTCGGGTTCTCAACCGGAATCGGGTGCCGGCGTAGCCGTACCGGAAAGGGTCTGGAACGGCGACCGCGTGCGAAAGGGCGGCAGGAGGGTGAGGGCCCGGCTGATGGCGTGGGTGCGGGCGCGGCGTGCCGGGGTGCGGCAGTTGGGCGAGGGCCCGGCTGGTGGCGCGTGGGCTGCGGGCGCGGCGTGCCGAACTGTGGCAGGAGGGTGAGCGCCCGGCTGGTGGCATGGGCTGCCGGCGTGGCAGGCGGGGCCTGCATGGCGGCGTGGTTTGCGGGGTGCCCGGTCCATCCTCCACCGTCCTGGGGATGGACCGGGACGAATCCGTCCTAGAGGGACCACCAGACGGTGGTGTCCGGGGGGAGGACCACATTGTCGCTGGTGCCGTCGATCGGGCCGCTGGTCAGCAGCAGCTCGCCGGGGCGGCCGACGGCGACCGGCTGGTCGCTCATGTTGACCGTGCAGCGGAAGACCGGCGCGCCTTCGACCTCGCGCTCGAAGGCGAGCACGCCGGCCGGTGCGGGCACCCAGCGCAGGTTGTCGGTGGGGGCGAGCGCCGGGTCGGTGCGGCGGATCGCGAGGGCCGAGCGGTACAGCTCCAGGGTCGAGCCGGTGGCGCCGGCCTGCGCCGCGACGCTGAGGGCCGCCCACGAGTCCGGCTGCGGCAGCCAGCTCGTGCCGCCGTCGGGGCCGAAGCCGTACGGGGCCTCGGAACCGCTCCACGGGATCGGCACGCGGCAGCCGTCGCGGTAGCCGTCCTGGCCGGCGGCCCGGTGGAACGCCGGGTCCTGGCGCACCTCCGGCGGCAGGTCGACGACCTCGGGCAGGCCGAGCTCCTCGCCCTGGTAGAGATACGCCGAACCGGGCAGGGCGAGCATCAGCGTGCTGGCCGCGCGACCGCGGCGCAGACCGGCCGCGTCGTCGACCGCGGTGGGCTTGCGGCCGGCCGCCTCGCCGTCGATCTTCTGCATCAGGCGGGTGGTGTGGCGGACCACGTCGTGGTTGGACAGTGTCCAGGTGGTCGGGGCGCCCACCTCGCGCATCGCGGCGAGCGAGTCCTCGATCATCTGGCGCTGCTCGTGCACGTTCCACGCGGTGCCCAGGTAGCTGAAGTTGAACGCCTGGTGCAGTTCGTCGTCGCGGACGTAGTTGGAGACCCGGGCCAGCGTCGGCGCCCACGCCTCGGCCACGGCGATGCGCTCGCCGGGGTACTCGTCGAGGATCTTGCGCCAGTCGCGGTAGATCTCGTGCACGCCGTCCCGGTCGAAGAACGGGCTCTCACCGGCGCCGAGCAGGTGCCACTCGCCGGTGTCGCCGAGGTCGGGCAGGCCGGCCTCCTTGACCATGCCGTGCGCCACGTCCACCCGGAAGCCGTCGACGCCCAGGTCGAGCCAGAACCGCAGGATGGTCTTGAACTCGTCCCGGACGGCCGGGTGCTCCCAGTTGAAGTCGGGCTGCTCGGGGGCGAACAGGTGCAGGTACCACTCGCCGTCCTCGACCCGGGTCCAGGCCGGGCCACCGAAGATCGACGGCCAGTCGTTGGGCGGCAGTTCGCCCTCGGCGCCCTTGCCGGGGCGGAAGTGGTAGCGCTCGCGGAACGGCGAGCCGGGGCCCTCGGCGAGCGCCCGCTTGAACCAGTCGTGCTGGTCCGAGGAGTGGTTGGGAACCAGGTCGACGATGACTCGCAGACCGAGGGCGTGCGCGCCGGCGATCAACTGCTCGGCGTCGGCGACGGTGCCGAAGATCGGGTCGACGGTCCGGTAGTCCGAGACGTCGTAACCCGCGTCCGCCTGGGGTGAGGCGTAGAAGGGGGAGAGCCACACCGCGTCCACGCCGAGATCCCGCAGATACGGCAGCCGGCTGCTGATGCCGGGCAGGTCGCCGATGCCGTCGCCGTTCGAGTCGGCGAAGCTGCGCGGGTAGATCTGGTAGATGACCGCGTTGCGCCACCACGATGCCGGGGGCGCCTCCACGGTGGGCGGTGCGATCAGTTGGTCCGTCATGGCGACGAACGCTAGCAAGAAACTAACACGTGTTACATAGCCCGAGGCTTGCTTTCTTGCAGCAAGTTCTTGCAGAGGTCCGTTATGCCGGTTTTGTGGTTGATTCCCGGACGATCAGCGAGGTGCCGAGAACCTGGTGCGGGTGCTGTTCCTCACCCCTGATCGCCGAGATCAGGAACTCCGCGGCCATCCGCCCCTTGGTGACGATCGGCTGCCGGACGGTGGTGAGCCGGGGACGGAACCAGGCCGACTCGGAGAGGTCGTCGAACCCGGTCACGGACACCTCTGAGGGCACTTTGATTGCAAGTTCTTGCAAGGCATCCACGGCCCCGTACGCGAGGATGTCGGACAGCGCGAGGATAGCGGTGGGAGCGCGCCCACCGGCCATCAGGTCCCGGGTCGCCCGGTAGCCCTCGGCGCGGGTCACCGGCACCTCGGTCAGCTGGACGTCGGCCATCGTGAGATCGCATTCGGCCAGCGCGTCGGCGATCCCGGCCATCCGCCGGGCCAGCGGCCCCCGGTAGCCGCGCTCGGTCACCGCGGCGCCCGGGTCCATGGACAGCACGGCCAGCCGCCGGTGGCCGAGATCCAGCAGATAGCGGGTCACCTCGTGGGCGCCGCCCCGGTCGTCGACCTCGACGCTGGGCGCGCCCGGCACCCGGTCGCTGTCGATCAGCACGAACGGGATGCCGCGCCGGCTCAGCTCGGCCACCTCGCCGCGGTCGGCCTCCAGGCCGCAGACGACGAAACCGTCGACCGCGGCGTACGGAATGGCCTTGAGCACCGAGTCCTGCAGCGGCGGGGTGAGCAGCAGCGTGTAACCCTCCTGATCGCACACCTGCCCGGCGCCCATCAGGAAACGGGAGTAGTACGGGTTCTCCAGGATCCAGGCCAGCCGCTGGGGCAGCAGCACACCGATCGAGTTGGTGGTGCCGGCCCGCAGCATCCGGCCCAGCGGGTCCGGCGTGTAGCCCAGCCGCTCGGCGGCGGCCAGGATCCGCTCCCTGGTCGCCACCGAGATCCGCTGTGGGTTGTTGAACGCGAACGAGACCGCCGAGCGGGAGACGCCCGCCGCCGCCGCGACGTCGTTGGACGTGGCCTTTCTCGACGACATGGGTCATGTTATCGCCGGCCGCGTCACACGGCGCTCACCGGCACACGGACCACCGCGTCGAAGACGTAACCGAGCGTGTTGTGCCGGGCCGCGTCGGGCTGGGTGTTGCCGCGGACGTCGGTGGCCCGCGCCAGCAACGTGTGCTGCCCGGCCGCCGGCGTCCAGTCGACCTCCCAGCGCTGCCAGACCCCGCCCGGGGTGGCGCCGTACGGGCGGGCGCGCCGCCACGTCGTACCGCCGTCGGTGGAGACCTGGACGTGCCGGATCGGGCCGTCCGCCGACCAGGACCGGCCGGTCAGTCGCGTCCGGACCCCGGCGGTGAAGGTCGTGCCGGGGTCCAGCTCGAAGGCGCTCTTGATCACCTGCCGGTCGAAGGGCTGCCCCTCGGCCGGGTAGCCCTCGCCGAACAGCCGGTAGAACTGCGTGTTCCAGGGTGAGAAGAGCGGCTCGGTGGACACCTCGATCCGGCCCACCCACTTGATCGAGGAGATGCCGATCCAGTGCGGGACGACGACGCGGACCGGGAAACCGTGATCCGGCGGCAGTGGTTCGCCGTTGAGCTCGTAGGCGAGCAGCACGTCGTCGAACGCCTTGCCGACCGGGAACGGCCGGCGGACCGGGCCGAGGTCGACGCCGCCGCTCACGAAGTTCGGGTCGAGGCCGACCGGCTGCACGTCGACGGTCTTCCTCGAGATGCCCGCCCGGCGCAGCACGGTGGACAGCCGGACGCCGGTCCACCTGCCGACACCGATGCCGCCCAGGCCCCACGCCGTACCGGAGACGGTCTGGCCCTGCTGTGAGGTGTAATAGCTGCGGCCGTTACCGGCGCACTCGATGGCGACCGGCCGGGTTTCGCGGGGGAGCTTCCTCAGGTCGTCCAGGCTGAAATGGGCGGCCTGGGAGAGCCCGGATCCGGAGAGCTCCAGCGACCAGGTGGAGGCGTCGATCGTCGGCGTGACGGTGTGGTTGCGGACGAAGAACCGGTCCACCGGGACGTAGTAGCCCTGGTCCCTGAGCGCCGACCATCTGGTCTCCGCGTTGGTTCCCAACTGCCGGAACAGCTCGGGCGGCAGCGGCTTGACGATCGGGCCGGCGGCCAGCGCCGGACCGGGGATCGCCGCGCCCGCGCCCACCGCGGCGGTGAGTGCCAGCAGGTTCCGCCGGGAGAAGCCACGGGTCCGCCCGGCAAGGAAATCGCGCAGTCTGCGCTCGTCGTATACGCCCTCGTTCATGGCTACTCATCCTATCGACTACATAGGATTTGTGGGAAGGGTGGCGGAAACGCCGGCGCCGGGCGGCCCCTGACAGGGACCACCCGGCGTCCTTCTCTGGCGGTGAGTGAAGCCTCAGCCCTTCGGGCCGTCCGCCGTCTCGGCGAGTTTCGCCCGGTTGACGGCGTCCCAGTCGGTGTGCGGCCGGGACGGCGCGGGAATGGTTCCGGCCGCGACGGCCGCCGGGCGGCCGGGCCACCAGAACCGGTCGCCGGTGAGCGTGGCCAGGGCCGGGACCAGGACGGTACGCACGAGCAGCGTGTCCAGGAGCACTCCGATGCCGACGATGACGCCGATCTGGGTGAGCGTGACCACCGGCAGCACCCCGAGGACCGCGAACACCGCCGCCAGCAGGATGCCGGCGCTGGTGATGACGGCGCCGGTGACCGCGAGAGCGTGCACCATGCCGTCCCGGGTGCCCCGGGTCGCCGCCTCCTCCTTGGCCCGGGTGACCAGGAAGATGTTGTAGTCGACGCCGAGCGCCACCAGGAACAGGAACGAGAACAGCGGGACCGCGTTGTCCAGTGCCGGGTAGTCGAACACGTTGCGGAACAGCCACGATCCGGCGCCCAGCGAGGCCAGGAAGCTGACCACCACGGTGATCATCAGCAGGATCGGGGCGACCAGGGCGCGCAGCAGGGCGACCAGGACCAGGAACACCACCGCGAGGATGACCGGGACGATGACGATCAGGTCGCGGCGGGCGGCGTCCCGGGTGTCCATGGCGGTCGCGACGGTGCCACCGACCAGTGCGTCGCCGTCGAGGTTCTCGCGCAGGTCGCGAATGGTCTGGAAGGCCTCGGCGGTGTCCGGGGCGGCCTCCAGCACGGCGCTGATGCTGACCCGGGTGGGGGTCTCCTCGGCGATGCGGGCCTGGGCGACGCCCGGAGTGGCGGAAACCACCGAAAGCACCTTCTCGGACTGGTCCGGAGTGGTCAGGACCACCGCCGGCCCCGCGGCGCCGGCCGGGAAGTACTTGGAGAGCGTTTCCAGGCCCTGCACCGACTCGGCCTCGACCCGGAACTGTTCGGTCTGCGACAGACCGACTCGGGTGCCGAGGCCGCCGAGCGACAGCAGCCCGAGCACCACGGCGGACACGACGGTCACCGCGACCGGGCGGCGCACCACGGCCCGGCCGATCTTGGCCCACATGCCCTTGCCGTCCTCCGGACCGGACTCGCCGACCCGCGGGATGAACGGCCAGAACAGGCCGCGGCCGCAGACCACGAGCGCGGCCGGCAGCACCACCAGGGCGAACACGGCGGCGATGGCGACACCGGCGGCCGACGTGATGCCCAGCGCGGTGTTGCTCTTCAGGGTGGCCAGCACCAGGGTGAGCAGGGCCAGGATCACGGTGCCGGCGCTCGCCGCGATGGCCGGGCCGGCGCCGCGCAGGGCTTTGCCCATGGCCTCGAACCGGTTCTCGTACCTGTGCAGCTCCTCCCGGTAGCGGGAGATCAGCAGCAGCGCGTAGTCGGTGCCGGCGCCGAAGACCAGCACCGTGACGATGCCGGTGGTGGAACCGTTGACGGCCAGGTCGGTGTGCTGGGAGAGCAGGGCGACGACCTTGGCGGCGAGCTGGTCGGCGAACCCGACGACGAACAGCGGGACGATCCACAGGATCGGGCTGCGGTACGTGATCAGCAGCAGCACCGTGACCACCACGACGGTGACGAGCAGCAGTTTGGTGTTGGCGCCGCTGAAGCTGTCGGCCAGGTCGGCGCTGAAGCCGGCCCCGCCGGTGACCTGGGCGGTGACGCCGGGCGGCAGGCCGGTGGAGGCCTTCTCGCGCAGGTCGCTCACCGCGTCGATGGTGGCGGCGGAGTCACCGGTGGTCGCCAGCGGCACGGTGATCAGGGCGGCCTTGCGGTCCTCCGACAGGATCGGCCGGCCCAGGGCCTGCACCGTCGCCAGGTCGGCGTCGGAGAGCGGTTGCCCGCCCTTGGCGACCACGATCAGCGCCGGGTTGGTCCGCCCGGACGGCAGCTCCTTCTGGAGCTGGGCGACCTTCGTCGACTCGGCCGAGGACGGCAGCGAGGAGGCCGGATCGTTGTCCGTCTCCGTGGAACCGGCGAGACCGAGGACCAGCCCGCCGAGCAGCAGGGCCAGCAGAAGCGTCGCCCATGCCCTTCTCATCTGAAAGCCTCCAAGAACGAGAATCTTTACGATCGAGATTGTTCACGACGAAGCCGGGATCTGCAACACTTACCCCGTGGAAGGCAATGAGACCGCGGAACGCCAGCGGTTACGCGGGGACCTCGTCGACCTGTTGAACACGTACAGCAGCGAGGCGAATCACATCGGGCACGCCTTCGCGCACCTGCACCGGCTGAACGCGACGGATCTGCACGCGCTGCTCGCCGTCATGCACGCCGAACGGCGCGGAGCCCCGCTCACCCCCGGCAAGCTGGGCGAGGCCATCGGCCTCACCTCCGGCGCCACGACGGCGCTGATCGACCGGCTGGAACGCGGCGGCCACCTGCGGCGATCACGGGAGAGCGCGGACCGGCGGGTGGTCCATCTGCGCTACGCGGACGCCGGCATGGCCCTCGCCCTGTCGTTCTTCGCCCCGCTCTCCCCGCGCACCGACGAGGTGATGGCCCGGTTCGGCGTCGGAGAGCTCCAGACCATCGAGAAGTTCCTGCACGGCATGATCTCCGCGCTCATCTCCTACCGCGACGAGCTGCGCAGTCACTGATCGAACCATTTCATCGGTACGGGCTGGAGAGCCCTTTCCCGGCACTCCGCGAGCCGCTGCCGGGCCCGGCCCGTGCCGCGACCGCCGGGCGTAGATCGGTGGTCACCCACGCGACAGCGCTCACTCCGTACCGGGAATGGTGTTGATCGTGATTTTGCAACGCAGCCGCACCGGATGATCATCGGAAGTCGGGCGGCCGGCTGCCGATCGAAGCGGCGTGCGAACCGAGCCCCTCCTGGCCGAGGCCGACGCCCTGCTCGCCCGCGGGCGTGCCCAGCACGCCGAACGGCTGCTCACCCCGTTCGTCGTGCGGGAACCGGAGAACGTCGGCGCCTGGCACCGGATGGCCCGGGCCCGGCTCGACCTCGGTGACACCGCCGGTGCGCTGCTGGCCGCGCGGGCCGCCTGGAACCTGGACCCGTACGGCGCCGAGTCGCTGCTCTGGCTGAGCGCCGCCCGCTCGCGGGCCGGTGACCACGCCGAGGCGATCGCGGCGGCGGCCGCGGCATGCCGCGAGGACCCCGGCAACCCCCGCCTGCACAACCGGCTGGCCCGCGCCCAGCTCGCCGCCGGGCTGCCCGGCGAAGCCGCCGAAACCCTGCGCTGTGTCGCCGACCTGGCCGGGTACGACGCGGACCTCCAGGTCACCTACGGTCAGGCGCTGTTCGCGATCGGCCGGCCGCTGAGCGCCCGCGAGGCGATCGGGCGGGCCCTCACGATCGATTCCGGGCATGCCGGAGCGCGCGCCACGTGGAAGGACTTCGCGAAGGCGATGCGCACGGCCGTCGACGCCGCGTCGCTGGCCCGGGTGGCGGACGAGTTCGGCGAGTCGCTGCGGATCCATCCCGGCCGGCCCGCCGCCCGCCGTGGCGGCGCCGGCCGGGACGCGCTGGCGCACGTGGCGCGGGTGTCGCTGGTCTGGTTCCTGGTCGCGCTCGCCGCGGTCGGGGTGGTCCAGGCGGCCGGCCTGCTGACCGTGCCGTTCAGCCTCTACCTCACCCTGGTCTGCGCCGCCGGTGTGGCCGGCTGCGTCTCCGCGGTGGCCCGCCCACCGTCGGCGGGCGTCGCGTAGTTCCTACCGGGCTTCGCGTAGCAGGTTCAGGATGCGTGCCAGTTCGGTCCGGTCGGCCGGGTCGAGCCCCGCGAACAGGCGCTCGCCCTCGGTGGCCCGGGCCTCGTGGATGGCGGCGGCCGTGGCGACGCCGCCGGGGGTGAGCACGACCAGCGTGGCGCGGCGGTCGGTCGGATCCGGCTTGCGCTCGACCAGGCCGCGGTGCTGCAGGTCGTCGACGACCTCGGTGGCCGAGCGGGGAGCGATGTGCAGCCGCTCGGCGAGCACGCTGAGGCGAACCTCGCCGTGCCTGCTCAGCACGCCCAGCGCCCGCGACTGCGACGGCGAGATGTGCCACGGCTCCAGGGTGATCTTCGTCCGCTCGCGCAGGCGCCGGGTCACCGCCCAGAACGATTCCAGCAGGCTGTCGTCCTCCACCGGACCAAAATAGCAGTGACTACCCTCGTTCCCTCATGTTGAGGTAACCTCAGCTTGTCGCCGTCGTTCGAAGAGAGGCCCCATTTGCCGAAGGATCAATCCCGCAGAATCACCGCCGAGGAGAGAGCGCAGGCCCGTGCCGTCTCCCTGCGCCGCATCGGCGCCCTGTTCACCGGCCACCGCCGGCACCTCGCCGTCGTCGTGGCCGTCATCGTCCTGTCGTCCGTCATCTCGATGGGCTCGCCCTTCCTGCTGCGCGAGGTCATCGACGTCGCCCTCCCGCAGTCCGACCTGCGCCTGCTGTCGCTGCTGGTCGCCGGCATGGTCGGCATCGCCGCGGCCACCTCCGCGCTCGGCGTGGTGCAGACGTGGATCTCCACCACCGTCGGCCAGCGGGTCATGCACCGGCTGCGCACCGACGTCTTCGCCCACCTCCAGAGGCAGTCCGTGGGCTTCTTCACCCGCACCCGCGCGGGCGAGGTGCAGTCCCGCATCACCAACGACATCGGCGGCATGCAGCGGGTGGTCACCTCCACCGCCACGTCCGTCGCCGCCAACCTGACCACGGTCATCGCCACCCTGGTCGCGATGACCGCACTCTCCTGGCAGCTCACCCTCGCCTCGCTGGTCGCGCTGCCCCCGGCGATCTACTGGACCCGGCGGGTCGCCCGCATGCGGCAGAGGATCACCGCCCAGCGGCAGCGCGAGCTCGCCGACCTCAACGTCATCATCGACGAGGGCCTGTCCATCAGCGGCGTCCAACTGGCCAAGACGATGGGCGCCGGCGGCGCGCTCATCGAGCGGTTCACCGCCTCCTCGGCCCGCCTCATCGACCTCGAGCTGCGGTCCGAGCTGGCCGGCCGCTGGCGGATGGCCACGATGAACGTGGTGTTCGCCGTCATCCCCGCGGCCATCTACCTCGCCGCCGGCCTGCCGTTCGCGGCCGGCGCCATGAGCATCGGCACCCTGGTCGCCTTCACCGGCCTCCAGGCGGGCCTGTTCCGGCCGCTGATGAGCCTGCTCGACGTCGGGGTCACCCTCACCGCGTCCCTCGCGCTGTTCCAGCGCATCTTCGAATACCTCGACCTGCCGGTCGGCATCCGGGAGCCGGCCGAGCCCGTGCGCCTGCCCACGGTGCGCGGCCACCTGCGCTTCGAGGACGTCACTTTCGCGTACGACGGCGGCGCCACCGCCGCGCTCGCCGGCGTGAGCCTCGACGTGCCCGCCGGCACCTCCCTGGCCCTGGTCGGCGAGACCGGCTCCGGCAAGAGCACCATCGCCGCCCTGATCGCCCGGCTCCACGACCCGACGTCCGGCCGGGTCACCATCGACGGCGTCGACGTGCGCGACCTGGCCCTCGACGATCTGGCCGCCATGGTCGGCGTGGTCAGCCAGGAGACGTATCTGCTGCACACCACGATCCGAGAGAACCTGCGCTACGCGAAACCCGGCGCCACCGATGCCGAGATCGAGCGTGCCGCCCGCGCCGCCCAGATCCACGACCTGATCGCCGACCTGCCCGACGGCTACGACACGATGGTCGGCTCCCGCGGGCACCGCTTCTCCGGCGGCGAGAAGCAGCGCATCGCGATCGCCCGCACCCTGCTGCGCGACCCCCGCATCCTGGTCCTCGACGAGGCGACGAGCGCCCTGGACAACGAGACCGAGCGCGCCGTCCAGCGCGCTTTCGACGAGCTGTCCCACGGCCGCACCACGGTGACCATCGCACACCGCCTGTCGACGATCCGCGACGCCGACCAGATCGCCGTGATCGACCACGGCCGCATCCTGGAGTCCGGCACCCACGACACCCTTCTGGAGGCGGAGGGCCACTACTGGACCCTGGCCCGCTGACGCCTCACCCGTGCCGGCCCGTCGCCCTCGCCGCGTCATCGGCCCGCGCCTGCCTCACCCGTGCCGGCCCGTTGCTCTCGCCGCCTCTTCGGCCCGCGCCCGGCTCAGTCGTGGGCGAGGATCAGCGTCTCCAGGAGCCCCGGGTGGCGGCGGCGCTCCTCCAACAGGCAGGTGGCGGCGGCCAGCTCGATCAGGGTGGCGGTGAGGCGGTTGTCGTCGGCCTTCTGCGCGAAGCGGGCCAGGACCAGTGCGGGAGCGCGGATGGCGGCGGCGTCCGCCGGAGTGATCAGGCGCTCCCGGGTCACGATCGGCTGAGCCATCCGGAGCAGCCGGTCCAGCGCCGCCTCGAAGAACGAGGCGTCGGCGGGCGATCCGAGGCGATCCGGCATCGCCCCGAGCCTGGCCACCAGACCACTGAGGTCGACCGGGAACCGATTCGCCTTGACCTGGCAGTCGGGCAGCAGCGACTCGGCCACGATGCGTACCGGGTCGCCGGGCCCGGCCGACACCGGTAGCGCGAGGTTGCGGTAGGAGATCGGCTCGAGGACGTGGTCGATCGGTGACTGTCGTTCGACGGCCGGGAAAGCGCCGCGGGCGATCGACCGGATCCGGATGACCACGGTGCCGATCTCCTCGAATTCCGCGCGGATGATCGGGAAGATCCCCATGGCGCGGGGCGTGCTGCCCGGCTCCGCCGACTTGAGCGCCCGTTGCACCCGGCCGAGGTCGACCACCAGGTCTCCCCATCTCGCCGAGGCCCGGCGACGGTCGGACATCCCGAGCAGCACGGTCTCCAGTCGGCCGAGTTCCGCGTGCAGGCGTTCGGCTCTGTCTCGTAGATCCTCCACCATGCCGCCGGTCCGGTTCCCGGGCGTGTTGTCCGTGTCCGTGGACCGGACGTACCGGGTGCTCTCCCTGACGAGTTCGGCCATCTGGGCGGCGACATGGTTCATCTCGGTCATGGACCGGCGGACCAGGTCGGTCTGGCGGGCCGCCAGGTCCTCCAGACCCTTGTCGAGCAGGCGCGATCCGGCGAGGTCCGCGCTGAGCGCGTCGAGCAGCGCGCCGGCGGTGACGACCGGCGCCTTCTTGTCCGGGTACCGAACCGCCCACCGTTCGTCCGTGACCCACACCGGCTGGGCCGGGTGCGCTGTGGCGACCTCCGCGGCGGTCGGCAGGCGGAACACGATGCCCTTGCCGCTACGCGGTCCGGCCGCGACGAGCGCGTTGATCCAGGCCAGGAACGCCTCCGCGTCGAGGCGCCAGACGCCGCGGGCCGGCGCGTCCGGGTCGGCCGGTTCCGTGCCTTCGATGAAGGGCGTGCCGGTCTCCGAGCAGAACAGCTCGTACAGCTCGGTCGTGATCGGCCACCGGCTGATCCGGGTGCCGTCCGGCGTGGTCACCATCGCGCGCAGCGTGCGGCCGATGAGGACGTCGAGCGCCAGAGCCCGGTCCGCGGCGTCGGCGTCCGGCCGCAGACCGCGGTGCAGGAGGCGGTCCAGGTCGTTACGCAGCCCTCGGTCGACGCGGTTGTCGGACTCGGCGAGCTCGAAGGCCAGGGAACGGGCGACGAGGGTCCCCGAACGCACGGCGCTCGCCACGATCGGGTTCGGGTCCTCGCCGGCCCCGTACAGCAGGATGGTCTCCCGCCACCACGGATCGTCGACCACCTCGGTGAGCAGGTGGTGCAGGCCGCTCTCGGCGATGTAGGCGGCGGCCAGGTACTCCTGGAAGGTCTGGTGGGTGAAGGCGAAGTTCTCCAGGTCGGGGACCGGCAGCAGGCCGGTCGCCTCCATGTCCTCCAGGAACCGCTCGGCGGTGATCCCGGGCGCGGTCTCGTCGAGCCAGGGCTGCACCGTCCGGACCAGGGTGCGCCGGTCCTGGCCGCGGATTCCCTGCCGCATCCACTCGAAGGCGAGCCGGCCGAGCAGCATCAGCCGCTGCCGGAGCGCCAGCGCGACGATCTGGCCGCGTGCCTCGTCGCGGCGGCCCAGCATCGTCTCGCACACCTCGCGGTAGAGCATGGCGCGGTTCTCCGGGAGCTGCTTCCCGTACCGGTGCACGTTGGCGATCATCGTGAGCAGAAGTGGGTTCGCGGTGAGGTCGGTCAGGCCGGGAATGGCGTCGATCTGCCTCAACAGGTGCGCGGCCGCCTCCCTCCCGCGTTCGGCGGCGACCGCGTGCCCGTCGTTGTCGGCGTCGTGCCGTTCCGCGGCGGTGTACCACTTCTCCAGGAAGGCGCGGACCTGCGGCCGGCCGAACGGCAGCACCTGGACCGTCTCGGTGGCGTCGACGAACGCGTTGCGGTAGCCGGGCGGCCGTGAGGTGATCACGAAGTCGTTGCCCGGATGCGCCGCGACCTGCCGGTTGATCCACAGTGCCACGTCGCGGCGCGTCCCGGCCTCGCCCGCCTCGTCGAGCCCGTCGAGCAGGATCACACAGCGGCCGGCGCGAAGCCGCTTCTCCCACCAGCGGGCCGGTTCGGGACCGACCGAGTCCGGGATGGAGTCACGAATCAGGCTGGGCAGTGAGACGCCCGGGTCGGCGACGATGGCCTTGGCCTGGTCGCGCAGTTGCAGCCACACCGGGACCGGGCGCGTCATCGCACGGTTCGCCTCGACCGTCCGCCGCGCGACATGGCTCAGCAGGGTGGTCTTGCCGCTGCCCGGCGCGCCGAGCACCGCGAGCACGACGCGTCGCCGGCGGTTCAGGAAATACCAGATCGTACGATCGCGGCCGTTCTCCCGGGCGGTCGGCACCATGCCGGAACCCACCTGGCCGGGCGCGCTCGACGTCAGCGCCAGGCGGACGAAACTGGCGTCCAGCTCGGGGATGAACGGGCCGATGATGTTCAGCCCCTTGGCGTCCAGGTTGCGGCGGCTCTCACTGACCCAGCGCCGGTAGTCGCGGGCGTACCGGGAAGTGACGAAGTCGAGAAGCGCACGGCCGCCGCCCGGCGTGTCCGGGTCGCGCCGCAGGTGGCGGACGGCCACCGTGATCGACAGCACCAGGCAGCCCACGAAGATCGCGCCCATCAGCTTCACGTCGCCGGCCCACTTCCAGTCGGCCGGGAACGTGTTGGTGAAGACGTTGGTGACGGTCCCGAGGGCGGCGCCCGCGAGCACGCCGACGGTCACGGACGACCGGCTGTCCGTGGGCCGGCGACCGTCCGTCATCGAGACATGATGGCAGTCCCGCGCCGCCGCCGGAACCCGGCCGGCGTCCTCTGTACACGCCGGGCCGACGATCATGACCGGCTGGCCGTGCGGGCTGTTTCGCGGGCGTTGACACAGCCCTGACGGCCAGCCGGGGTCCGAGGTTCCCGCGGGTGGGCCGGGTCGCGGCGGGTGCGCTGCGGCCCTGCGCCGCAGCGCGCCCGCGCGAGTACGAGAAGCGGTTCAGTCCACCCGTACCATCAGGCGGTTTGGAACTTCTCGAAATGGACCACCTCGTCGAGTGGGCGGCGCTTCGGCTGGGACCAGCGGCCCTTCGCGGGGTAGCCGAGCGGGATCAGTGCCATCGTGAGGGCGTCCTCGGGCAGGCCGAGCAGCTCGCGGACCTCCTCCTCGTGGCCGATGTGCAGGGTGGTGAGTGTGGCGCCGAGGCCGTGCGCGCGGGCCGCGAGGATCAGCTGCTGGACGGCGCCGTAGATCGACGAGCCCAGCCGCGGGTTGGTGGACTTCGCGGCGCCGAGCAGGACCGGGAAGACCCAGACGGGGGCTTCCTCCAGGTGGTTGGCCAGATGGTCGGCGGCCAGGAAGCTGGCCTTGCTCATCGGGCCGCCCTCGGGCGCGTTCAGGATCTGCTCGCGGCGGGAGCCGTAGTGGCGTTCCCAGCCCTTCCGATACCAGCCGGCGATCCGCTTCTTCGTCTCCGGGTCGCGGACCACGATCCACGCCCAGAACTGGCCGTTGCCGGCGGACGGGCCACGGATCGCGGCGTCGAGGATTTCCCGGATCACGTCGTCGGTGATCGGCTCGGTGGACAGGTAGCGGCGGGCCGGGGTGGAGTGCAGCGCCTCCAGCACGGACAGGTCGGCGGTCATGAGCTGAGACTAATGATCCGTTCAGCGACACGCCGGGCTCCCGTCCCTTGCAGGATCGTGTAGTGGTTGACGTCGGGGATCAACTCGGCGTCAACTCCGGTCAACTGGTCATGTTGATACAGTCCACGCGGTTCATCCATCAGTCCACGCGGCGCCCACAGCAGGGGATGGGGCGCCGGGATCGGGTTGGTCAGCATGTCGTGCGCGTCGGCGCGGATGGCGTCGATGTTGCAGGACGACCCGGTGCCGGTGAAGTCGCGGCGGATGTAGGCCGCCAGATCCGGCGTCCAGTGGTCGCCCAGCGCCGGGTTCTGCCGGAAGTAGTCGAGGTAGGCGGTCTCGTCGTCGAACGTCATCGACAGCCGGCGCATCGCCGGGCCGATGACCGCGTGCAGCGCCGTGTCGACGTCGACGCCCGGCGGCACGGGCAGCGCGATCCCGCCGTCGACCATCAGCACGGGGCCGACGTCATGGGCGGCCGCGGTGACCGCGACCACGAAGGCGCCCATCGAATGACCGACGAGCGCGGGCCGCTCGACGCCGAGATGTTCGGACACCGCGATCAGGTCGGCGATGTGCGCGGCCATGCCGAACGGTCCGGGCAGATGCGCGCTTCCCGCGCGGCCCCGCAGATCAGGAGCGATCAGATGTACGCGTCCGCGCAACTCCCGGGCCACCGAGGTCCAGGACAGCGCGTTGGCCGTGATCCCGTGCACGGCCAGCACCACCGGACCGTCCCCCGGCCAGCTCACCACTCGTAGCTTCCCGCCGGTCACCGCGATGTCGATCTCTTCCATCACGTCAGTGTGCCGTCCATCCGCAGTCGATGGTGATCGACGATCCGGTGATCAGCCGGGCCGGCGGCGTGCACAGGTAGGCCGCCAGTTCCGCGACGTCCGCCGGGTCGACCAGCTCCTTGATCGCCGCCCGGGCCAGCAGGATCCGCTCGATCACCTCGGACTCACCGATGCCGTGCACCGCGGCCTGGTCGGCGATCTGCTTGTCGACCAGTGGCGTCCGTACGAATCCGGGGTTGATGCAGTTCGAGGTGACGCCGTGCGCGGCCCCCTCCAGCGCGGTCACCTTGGACAGCCCTTCCATGGCGTGCTTGGCGCTCACATAGGCGGCCTTGTACGGCGACGCCACCAGTCCATGCACCGACGACATGTTGACGATCCGGCCCCATCCACGTTGATACATGTGGGGAAGCACCAGCTTGACGAGCCGGAACGGCGCCTCGGCCATCACCCTCTGGATCAGCGAGAACTTGTCCGGCGGGAACTCGGTCAACGGCGCCACCACCTGCAACCCGGCGTTGTTGACCAGCACGTCCACCTGTGCCGGCAGCTCGTCCACACGGTCCAGATCGGACAGGTCCGCCGGGAACGCCCGGCCCCCGGTCGCGGCGGCCACCTCCTTCGCCGCCCGCTCGTCGATGTCCACCACCACCACGTCCGCGCCGGCCGCGGCCAGCCGTTCGGCGCAGGCGCGCCCGATGCCGCTGCCGGCGCCGGTCACCAGCGCGGTGCGGCCGGTCAGATCAAGGTCGACCACTCGTGCCGTCGTCATGGCGGTGAACGTACGGGCCGGGCCGTTCCCGCGGCTATGTGTGCGGCCCACACATCCGGCCGCCACCCCGTGTGATCGACGCCCGTGGTTTTGATGCGGCCGTGTTTCTAGCGTGTGGCCACATGAACCGAGTTCGCACGACTTCCGTCCTCGCGGCGGTGACCCTTTCCCTGGCCGCGTGCGGCAGCCCACAGGCCGCCACCGACGGCGGCTCCGGCCCGCTCAAGGTCGGCATCGTCTACTCCCAGTCCGGGCCGCTCGCCACCTACGGCGCCCAGTACGCCGAGGGCTTCAAGGCCGGCCTCGCCCACGCGACCGGCGGAACCGGCCGGATCGGCGGCCGAGCCGTCGAGGTCACCTGGGTCGACGACGCCGGCGACCCGGTGAAGGCGGTGTCCGCCGCCAAGGACCTGATCGGCAAGGGCTACCAGGTCCTCGGCGGATCCACCTCGTCCGGTGTCGCGTTGCAGGTCGCGCCGCTCGCCGCCGAGAACAGGGTGCTCTTCGTCTCCGGGCCGGCCGCCACCGACGGGCTGACCGGCCTCAACAGGTACACGTTCCGGTCCGGGCGCCAGTCGTACCAGGACGTGCTGACCGCCCGGACGTTCCTCGGCGACGGGAAGAAGGTGCTGGTCTTCGCCCCGGACTCGGCGTTCGGCAAGTCGAACGCCGACGCCGTCACCGCGGTCCTCGGTGGCGCCGGGGCCACCGTCACCGACATCGCGGTGCCCGCCAACGCCACCGACTTCACCCCGTTCGCCAGCCAGATCAAGGCGGCCGCGCCCGACCTCGTCTTCGTGGCCTGGGCCGGCACCACCGCGGGCGCCATGTGGCAGGCCCTCGACCAGCAGGGCGTCCTCGCCTCCACCAAGGTCGTCACCGGGCTCGACATCCGCGCCTCCTGGGCCGGGTTCGGCGCCGGCGGCACCAAGCTCAACCTGCTCGCCCACTACTTCGACGGCGCTGCCGACAACGCCGCCTACCAGGCGCTGAAGGCCGCCGTGCCGGGCGGTAGGACCGACCTGTTCCACCCGGACGGGTTCGCCGCCGCCCAGATGATCGTCCACGCGTTACAGAGCAGCCCCGACGACGTCGACAGGATGGTCACCGCTCTGGAGGGGTACGGCTTCGACTCGGTCAAGGGCAGGCTCACCGTCCGCGCCGAGGACCACGCCCTGCTCCAGCCGATGTTCCAGGCCAAGCTCACCGGCGCCGACGCCGTGACCGCAACGGGAACCGTTTCCGCCGACGACGCCGCCCCGCCCGCGGCGGCGATGAAGGGTTGAGCCCGATGACCGCTGTCACGGTCGAGTCCGTGTCGTGGCGCATCGGCGCCGTGCCGATCGTCGACGACGTGACCCTGAAACTGGCGGCGGGCGAGTTCATGGCGCTGATCGGGCCCAACGGCGCCGGCAAGACGTCCCTGTTCAACCTGATCAGCGGGCTGCGGCGGCCCAGTTCGGGACGGATCCTGCTCGATGGCGGCGACGTCACCGGGCTGGCCCCGTACCGGCGGGCCCGCCTCGGCCTCGGCCGCACCTTCCAGACATCGGCCGTCTTCGGCTCGCTCACCGTCGCCGAGAACGTCGCGCTCGCCGTCCAGGCCCGCCGCGGCGGCGCGACGCGCGCCTGGCGCCGGCGCTCCGACCGGCAGGTCACCGGCCGGGCCGAACAGATCCTTTCCGAGGTACGGCTGAGCGCGCGCGCCTCGGCCACCGCCGGATCGCTGGCCCACGGTGAGAAACGCAAACTCGAGATCGCCCTGCTGCTGGCCACCGAACCGAGCGTCCTGCTGCTCGACGAGCCGATGGCCGGGGTCAGCGCCGAGGAGGTGCCGGCCCTGGTCACCGTCATCCGCGGCCTGGCTGGGGAGAGCGGCCGCAGCGTGCTCATGGTGGAACACCACATGGACGTGGTGCTCGACGTCGCCGACCGGATCGCCGTCCTGCACCACGGGGCGCTGCTCGCCTGCGACACCCCGGACGCGGTGATGGCCGACCCCTTCGTGCAGGAGGCCTACCTGGGAGAATCGCTGTGATTCTAAAGATCAACGACCTGTCGGTACGCCTCGGCGGCTCGCACATCCTGCAGGGCGTCGCGTTCGACGTGGCCGAAACCGGGGTCACCGCGCTGCTCGGCCGCAACGGCGTCGGCAAGACCACCACGCTGCGCGCCGTCCTCGGCGAGGTGCCGGCCAGCGGGGAGGTCCTGTTCGGCGGGCGGCCGGCGCTCGGCAGGGCCACCCACCGGCTGGTCCGCGACGGGCTCGGCTACGTGCCGGAGGATCGGTGCGTGTTCGCCGGGCTCACGGTGGCGGAGAACCTTCGGCTCGCGGTCCGCGTACCATCCCCGGATTTTGACCTTGTCTTTGATCTCTTCCCGGAGCTCCGGAAGCGGGCCGGGCAGCGGGCGGGCACCCTGTCCGGCGGGCAGCAGCAGATGGTCGCCATCGCACGGGTTCTGCTCAACCCCAACCGGCTGCTGCTCGTCGACGAACCCACCAAGGGACTCGCCCCGGCCGTGGTGACCGCCGTGGCCGCCGTCCTGGAAAGGGTCGCGACGCGCGTACCGATCCTGTTGGTCGAACAGAACCTGGCGGTGGTCCGCCGCCTCGCCACCGACGCGGTCGTCCTCGAGGCCGGGCGCACCGCCTGGCGGGGCCGCGCCGCCGACCTGCTCTCCGACGCCGACGCGACCCGGTCGCTGCTCGGCGTCGGAACCACCGCCGGGAGGCACTGACATGTCCACCGTGGTCCTGCTGGCACTCACCGGGCTCGGCCTGGCCGCCCTCTACTTCCTCATCGCCTCCGGGCTGTCGCTGGTGTTCGGCCTGGCCGGAGTGCTGAACTTCGCGCACGGACTGTTCCTGTCCGTCGGCGCCTACGCCGCCTGGACCGTCTCCGAGAGCTGGGGGCTCGCCCCGGCCGTGCTGCTCGGCATCGCCGTCGCCGCCGCCACCGGCGCGCTCGTCGAACTCGTGTTGATCCGGCCGCTGTACACACGACACACCGAACAGGTGCTCGTCACCGTCGGGCTGTCACTGGCCGGCGTCGCGCTGCTCCAGTCGGTGTGGGGCGCCGACGCCCGCGTCTTCCCCCGCCCCGCCTGGGCGTCGTCGGTCGTGAGCATCGCCGGCGCACAGGTGCCGGCCGACCGGTTCCTGCTCATCGGCGCGGCCGTGCTCGTGCTCCTCGGCCTGCTCGCGTTCCTCCGATTCACCCGGTACGGCCTGGTCATCCGGGCCGGTGTGGAGAACCGCGACATGGTCAGCGCCCTCGGCATCGACGTACGCAACGCGTTCACGCTGGTGTTCACGATCGGCGGGGCGCTCGCCGGGCTCGCCGGGATCCTCGCCGGCATGTACTTCAGCTCGATCTCACCGGGGCAGGGCGCCTCCCTGCTGATCTTCGCGTTCATCGTGGTGGTCATCGGCGGCCTCGGCTCGGTCACCGGCGCGTTCGCCGCGGCGGTCGCCGTCGGCCTGCTCCAGCAGTTCGTCAACTACTACGGCACCGCCGGAGCCGGGGACGTGAGCGTGGTGGCGCTGCTCGCCGCCGTCCTGCTGCTGCGCCCGGCCGGCCTGGCCGGAAAGGCGGCACCCGCGTGAAATCGTCATCCGTCTCCATGTCGCCGCCGTCGCCGTCCTGGCCGACCGCGGCGCCGCCCGGTCGTCTGCGTCGCCTTGCTCCGCTGCTCGCGCTGCTGGTCGCGGTCGTGCTGCCGTGGTCGACGCTCAACCTGCCCGGCCTGTTCGAAGGACCACTCAACTCGCCCGGCACGCTGCAACTGCTCGCCATCTGCCTGGTCTTCGCCGGGCTGGCGCTCGGCTACGACCTGCTGTTCGGGCGGGCCGGGCTGCTGTCCTTCGGGCACGCCCTCTACGTCGCGGCCGGCGCCTACGGGGTGGACATCCTGGTCAGCCACTACGGCTGGCGGTTGTGGCCGGCGGCGGCCGTGACCGTACCGGCCGCCGCGGTCCTCGCCGTGATGCTCGGCTCGGTGGCGTTGCGGACCTCCGGGATCGCGTTCTCCATGGTGACGCTCGCCTTCGCCCAGGTCGGGCACATCGTGATCAACCGGGATCCGGGCGGGCTCACCGGCGGCGAGGAAGGATTGCCGCTGTCCAGCGCCGGTCTGCCCGCAATGTTCACCGGGGTCGTCAACACCGTCAATCTGTACTGGCTCGCCCTCGCCTTCCTCACCGTGGTCGTCCTGGTGGTGCACGCCATCGACCGGGCGCCCCTGGGTCGTACGTTGACCGGGTTGCGTGACGACGAGCGGCGGATCGCGGTGCTCGGGCTGTCGCCGTACCGGCTCAAGCTTCTCGCCTTCGTCCTGGCCGGAACCCTCGCCGGCCTCGGCGGGGTCATTTACGCCCTGGTCGTCGGTGGGGCGTCACCGCACATCGCCTCGTCCGAGCTCACCCTGTCGCTGATCGTCATGGCGGTCCTCGGCGGGGCCGGCACCCGGTGGGGCGCGGTGGTCGGCGGATTCCTCTACGCCTACCTCGACCAGCGGCTGGCCCGGCTGGGCGGGTCGCTGCCGGGGCCGTTCGGGGAGCCGTTGTTCGTGCTCGGGACGCTGTTCATCCTGGCGGTGTACTTCGCTCCCGGAGGTCTGGCGAGCCTGGGCTCCCGGCTCGAGCCACTACGGCGGGCGCTGCGGCCGCGCCGCCCCGGCGACGGTCACCCGGCGCCGGTGACGGACGCGGTCTGAGTGAAGGGCGGCCGCTGACGCGCCGCCCGCCCGCCGGTTCGCCCGGCCGGCTCTCGGCGTTGCTTCGCTGCGCGTGAGACGGCGCTGGTGGCCGGCTGGGTGGTTCGGCCGGCTGTGAGCGCTGTTTCGAGGTGCGTGAGACGGCTCTGATGGCCAGCCGGTCCCGCCTCGGTCTCGGCCGGGGTCAGAGTGGCGGCAGGCCCGCGTAGGCGCCGGTCGGCCGGAAACGGCTCGGCCGATCCCCGTACTCCTCCAGGGCGTGCGCCAGCCAGCCCGCGGTCCGGGCCACCGCGAAGATCGCCTCGCCGGCGTCCGCCGGCATGCCGTGATGCAGCGTGAGCGCGGCGAGCGCGAGGTCGATGTTGGGAGCCTGCCCCGATCTCGCGCGTACGGTGTCCGCCAGCTCCAGCGCGGTCTCCCGCACCGGCCCGTCGGCGATCAGGCCGAACAGCGTCCTGGCACGCGGATCGCCGTCCGGATACAGCGGATGCCCGAAACCCGGGATCGGCGTTCCGGACCGGTGGCGATCGGCGAGGGCGGCCATCGGGCCGGGGCCCCGCACGGCCTCCGCCAAGAGGGGGTACGCCAGCGCGCTCGCCGCCCCGTGCAGCGGCCCGTCGAGTGCGGCGAGTCCGGCGCTGACCACCGCATAGGGATGTGCCCGGGTGGAGGCGGCCACCCGGGCGGCCAGTGTCGAAGCGGCGATGTCGTGATCGGCGAGCAGGACCAGCGCGGCGTTGAGCGCGCACAGGCCGGGCTTGGCCGGGGTCTCCCTGGTCAGCCGGTGCCAGAGCTCCTTGGCGAACGACGTCTCCTCGACCGGGAACACACCGGACCGCGACGGCAGAGCCTGCACCATCGTGGCCAGCAACTGACGTCCGGTGGCGAGGACGGCGGCCGGCGCGATGTCGAAACGGAGCGGGTCGGCGGCGGCCGCCGCGGCGACCGTGACCCGGAGGCGGTCGGTGAGCCGGGCGGTCTCCGGCAGTGGCGCGGTCACGGCGACGGCCAGTTCCCGCAGTTCGGGTGCGGCTTTGAACGGAGTGTCCCGGAGGTCACCGGTCCAGAGCAGTGCTGCGACGGCCTCGTAGGTGGCGGTTTGGGCGAGCACCGTGGCGTCCCGCCCGCGGAAGTAGAGGGATCCGTCCTCGATCAGGGTGATGCCGGTCTGGATGCCGGGGGTGGTGGTCCGTTTGCGGTTCGCCAGGAACGTGTCGATGTCGGCCTTCGCGAACAGGCTGTTCTTGCCGTCGGCGTTGCGCTGGCTGGTGAGCAGTCCGCGGCTGACGTAGGCGTACACGGTAGTGGGTTTGACACCCAGGAGGACGGCGACCTCTTCGGTCGTCAGCAGCGGCTGTGCACTCATGTCATCAGGCTCTCATATTGACTGGATCAACATTGACATCAACTCATGACGAGTACAGATTGACGTCATGTTGACAGTCAATCCAGGACTCGCCGGTGTCGTTGCATTCGACACCGAGATCGCCGAACCCGACCGGGACGGCGGGGCGCTGCGATACCGCGGCGTCGACATCACCGCACTCGCCGGAACGGTGTCGTTCGGCGACGTATGGGGCCTGCTCGTCGACGGCGACTTCACCCGCGGCCTTCCGGTCGCGGAGCCACTGCCGCCGCTGACGGCCGGCGGTGACATCCGGGCCGACGTGCAGGCGGCGGTCTCTCTGCTGGCGCCCCGGTGGGGACTGGGGCAGCTGATCGACATTACTGACGACCAGGCCCGGGACGACCTGGCCCGGACATCGGCGGCCACGCTGTCCTATGTGGCCCAGGCGGCTCGGGCAGCCTATCCGCCCGCGCCGCGATCGGCCCGGGCCCCTGTGGACAACCGTTCCACCGACCGGCCGGTGCGGGCTCCCGCTGTGCCACAGCGACTCGTCGATGCCGGGCGGACCGCCGCCGAACGGTTCATGATCGCCTGGCAGGGCGAGCCGGACCCGCGGCACGTCGCGGCGATCGACCGGTACTGGATCTGCGCGGCGGAACACGGCATGAACGCCTCCACGTTCACCGGCCGGGTGGTCGCCAGCACCGGTGCGGACGCCCCGGCCTGTCTGTCGGCGGCCGTCGCGGCACTGTCCGGCCCGTTGCACGGCGGGGCGCCGTCCCGGGCGCTGGGGATGATCGAGGAGGTCGAGAGGGGAGTCGACGCCCGCCACTTCGTACGCCGGATCCTGGACGGCGGCCGGCGGCTGATGGGTTTCGGGCACGCGATCTACCGGGCCGAGGATCCCCGGGCGCGCATTCTGCGGGACGCCGCTCGTGAGCTCGCCGCACCCCGTTACGAGGTGGCGCGCGAACTGGAACTGGCGGCCCTGGCCGAACTGCGCGACCGCAAGCCGGACCGTGTCCTGGCCACGAACGTCGAATTCTGGGCCGCGGTGATCCTGGACTTCGCGGGGGTGCCGGCCGAGATGTTCACGTCCATGTTCACCTGCGCCCGTACGGCCGGTTGGAGCGCGCACATCCTGGAACAGAAGCGCTTGGGCAAGATCATTCGCCCGTCCGCGGACTACGTGGGCCCCATCGAGCGCCCGGCCGCCGACGTGCGCGGTTGGCCTGAGGCCCTCCACCGCAACTCTTGATCGTGGACGTGGCCGGTCTGGGCTCCGTCTGCCGAGGTGCGTGGTTGGTCCGAGGTTCCCCACCGCGGCTCTTGACTGGAAGTGCGGCCGGTCTGAGCCCTTCGTTCGCGGTCGTCGGTCCCCGTGTGCCCGCCGTTGTTCGGCCCGGTAGGCCTGCCGGTTCATGGCGGGCGAGGTGCCGCGCAGCGGTGGCCGGAGCCCAGAAGGGAGAGTAGTGCCACAATTCCGACACTACGGACAACCGCATCTAATTCGGGAGTGTCCCGGTTATCGGGACGGATGGCGTCCCCAAGCGCTGTCCTCCGGCCGGCGGTTCTGCCGCCGGCCGCCGATCACGGGTTGCCTGTTTGCCGTGAGGCCCTGATCGCGGACTTCCGCCTCGACGGAAGGCTGCCTGGTCAGGTTCTCCGGGTTGCCGGCGGGCCACGTGCCCAGAGCACCGGGTCATCCGGTCGCTCTGGGCATGGGCCGCGGTTCGCTGCTTGACCCGTAGATCGGGGTGGGCTCCTGATCCGGCGTTCGGCTCGCGGTAGGCGGGCTGATCGCGGACAGGCGGCCCCAGATCCCGGCCGCGGTCAACCGGCGGCCCCCCGACCAGGCAGAAGGTGTTCGATGGCAGTCACCCCCCGAGGATCCGCGTCCGATGACCCGCACGGGTATCCAGCAGCATCCACACCTGACCCGGTCGGACGCGGGTCTACTGCAACAAGCTCAATATCAAGCCGTTCTTCAACACCGCCGACATTGATCATCTCAATGCCGAGTCCGTCAACATTGACGGACGCAACGTTGATCCAGCCGATCATTGTGGACTCGCCATCAACCCGTTCGGCATTGAGCGGTGCAGCAGCGAGCGGTGCGACACCACTCAATCCATCGTCGGGCGGTTCGGCGGTGAGCAGCCCAGTGGCGACTAGTTCGGTGTCGGGCGGTTCAGCGGCGAGCAGCTCAGTGGCGAGTATCTCGGTGTCGGACGGTTCAGCGGCGAGCAGCTCGGTATTGAGCGGTGTGACCACGAGCGGTTCAGTGCTGGAAAGTGCGATGTCGGGCAGCGCGGTGGCGAGTGGTTCGGTGTCGGGCGGTGTGGCCGCGAGCAGTTCAGCGCTGAGTGGTGCGATGCCGGGCAGCGCGGTGGCAAGTGGTTCGGTGTCCGGCGGTTCGGTGTCGGGCGGCGCGGCGGCGAGCACAGTAGTGCTCAGCGGTGTGCCGGTGGACACGTCCGCGTTGAGCGGATCAGCGGCACACCGGACCGGAGCGGGCGACTCGGTTGTGCGGCCGCGTGTGGCGAGTGGTATCCGTGCGAGGCGGCCAACGCTCGCCGAGTTGGCCGAGACACAGGTGATGTCGAGCGAGGCGATCACCGCACGCATCGCCGCGAGCCGAATGGGCGGCGAGGGCTCGGTCGGAACCTTCCCGCGAGCAGACTCCGGCGTCACGGCCACGCGCCGGGCGCGGCCTGGCGCTCCGGGCACGGAAGGTCCGGCAGCGGTGCGGGAGCGATCCGCCTTGGCGGCATCGCGACTGCTGAGTGCGAGCGGCAACCTCGCGGCCCTCGGGTGGGCCGCACGGAAACGACCAGCCCTGAGCGTCACCTTCGCCGCCGTCGGCCTCGGGGCGGTCGTCGCGTCCGTGTTCGGGCTGGCGCCGGAGCGTGCGGAGTTCCGTCCACCGCCGGCCTCCGGCACGCGGGCTCCCACCACCGCCAAGGCCTCCGTCGGCGCCGCCCACGTCGGGATCGCCCCCTATGCGCCGACCTCGGCCGCGTCCGGCGATCAGGTCACACCCGGAACCCGGTCGGGCCGGGCCAGGAACGGCCGGTCATCGGCCAGCCCTTCGTCGGGCGGCGGCACGTCGGCGGACTCCCTGGTGAGTGCCGGCCCGGCGACGCCGACCCCACGCGGCGCCAAGGCGCGGAACCTCACCGGCCCGGCCGGCTCCGGAACCCCGGAGACCGCGTCGATCAGGCTGGGTCAGCCAAGCGACGGCGGCACGTTCAACGCCGGTACGTCGATCATCGGCAGCGCCGACCTTCCTGCCGATCACCAGATCTGGCTGTTGTGGCGGCAGGGAGCCGGTTCCTACCACGTCGGAGGCGCCTGCCGAGGTGGCCGGACCTTCACCTGTGATCCTCCAGGACTCGAAAGTGGCGGCGACGACACCTTCCAGCTCACAGTTGTCGTCGTCGATCCGGACACCGGGCGGACGCTTCACTCCGGAGAGACCCGCGATGCCCTGCCGAGTCACCTCGCCCGTCACGACGTCACGATCACGGTCCGCCGCTCCGCGGGGTAGCGGTGCCCATATCGACTGGCCAGGCGTCTCACCCGTCACGACATCGATGCCGGAGCAGCAGCGCCGAGTTTCGGTGTGACCACGGTCCTACCTGTCATGACATCCGGGCTGGGGTGGTTGCGGCCCGCGTCTTGGTGCGGTCCCTGCCTGTCGCGGGTTCGGGGTTCGGGTTGTAGCGGCCGGGTCTTGGGTGGCCGTCCTACCGAACGCGGGTTCGGGTTCGAGTTGTGGCGGCCGGGTCTTGGGTGGCCGTCCTACCGAACGCGGGTTCGAAGTTCGGGTTGTGGCGGCCGGGTCTCGTCAGCCGTCCTGCCAGTCACGAGATCGGGTTGGCGTAGTAGCGGATGCGTCTCGGTGTGGCCGTCTCGTGTGTCGCGACATCGCGGTTTGCCGGGCCGCCGCCGGGTGGCACACCACACGACCAGCCCGACATGGCCGGCGAAACACCGAAGCGCCGTATGACGAGATCGGTGGAACGTGCCGGTGGCAGTGTCGCCGGAAGACGGCGCCGAACGCGGCGGCGGATGGTGGCGGGTCCGGGTGGCGCCCCCTTGACGCCGCCCGGACCGCGCTCACCTTCCGGGGAGGGCCTCAGACGGCCACCTTCGCCAGCATCGGGCGGACCAGGCCGGCGAACTCCTCCGGCCGTTCGATCTGGGGCATGTGGCCGGTTTTCGCGAACATGTGCGACTGCGCGTGCGGGAACGCCGTCCGCGCCGCGGCCAGGTGGGCGCTCGGCAGGATCAGGTCGCGGTCGCCCCAGATGATCATTGTGGGTCTGGCATGACCGGCGACGCGGGACAGCAGGTCGGCACGCCAGGCCGCGGCGACACCGCGGAGGCCGCCGAGTTCTTTGGCGATCTCCAGGTAGACGGCGGCGAAGTCCGGCTGCCGGGCGATCCGGATGGCCATCTCGATGCGCTCGGGGGTGACCAGCGCGCGGTCCGCGAAGATCATCCGTTCCATCCGGGGCGCGGTGAGCCGGTCGATGCGGCGCAGCATCTGCCTGCCCAGTCCGGGTACGGCGAGCATGCGCAGCGCGACGGTCACCTCTTTGCCGAACCCGGCGCTGTTCACCAGGGTCAGCGTGGACACCCGGTCGGGCGCGCCGGCCAGCATGGTCATCGACACGGCGCCGCCGAGCGAGTTGCCCATCAGGTGTACGGGGCGGGTCTCGCCGAGTTCGTCCAGGGTGGCCCACACTCCGTCGCCGAGCACGCCGAGCGTTGTCGGCAACGGCATTCGTTGCGACAGGCCGAAGCCGGGCATGTCCACGCTGATCACCCGGTACTCGCCGTCGAGCAGCGGATGCTGCAACGCCCAGTCCTCCAGACTGCGGCCGATGCCGTGCAGCAGGACCACCGGCGGAGCGGCCGGATCCCCGCTCTCGTGAAAACGGATCCGGCTTCCACGTACGTCCAGATATCTCATCGCCGGACCACCGATCTCGCCGGGCGCGCTCCGCGGGACACCGACGCCGTGGTCAGCGCGCGCACGATCCGGGCGTGACCGACCGGCAGCAGCCGGGCCAGCAGGTCCGGCGCCTTGGCGCTGGAGGCGATCAGCAGCCGGGCCTTGCGCTTCGCGACGGCCCGCAAGATCTGCTCCGCGGCCTTGTCGGCGGGATAGCTGAGCAGCGCGGCGAAGACTTTGCGGTTGGGTTCGATCTCTTCTTCCGGTACGTGTGAGCCGACCAGCGCCGACTCCGCGATCCTGGTCCGGATGCCCCCGGGGTGCACCGTCGTGACGCCCACCCCGCGGTCGGCGAGCTCGCTGCGCAGCGACTCACTCAGGCCGCGCAGCGCGAACTTGCTGGCGCTGTAGGCGGTCTGCCCGGGCGGCGCGATCAATCCGAACAGACTGGACACGTTGACGAGATGTCCACCCGGTGTGGCGGTCAATGCCGGGAGCAATGCGTGGATGAGCAGCATCGGCGCCCGGAAGTTGACGTTCATGACCTTCTCGAACTGCTCGACCGACACCTGGTCGAAGCGCCCGCCGAGCGCGATCCCGGCATTGTTGACCAGCAGACCGATCGCCGGATGCTCGGTGAGCACCCGCGCCGCCACCGATTCGACGGCTGCCCGGTCGGAGAGGTCAGCGACGATCGTTTCCACCCGGAGAGCGGGATGGGCGCTCCGGATCCGCTCGGCCACCGGGTTGAGCCGGTCCTCGTCGACGTCGATCAGGACCAGGTCACTGCCACGGAAGGCCAGGCCGTAGGCGAGTTGTTCACCGATGCCGCTGGCCGCGCCGGTGAGCACGGCGGTGCGCCCGGCGAACCGGTACTCGGGGAGTCGGGTCATGAAGCCACCTTTGCGTCGGAGCGGACGGGTGCGGGACGACGGGTGAAGCTCATGTCGCGGGTGACGTCGGCACGCGGGGTGGTGAGGACGTCGCGCAGATAGTTCTGCCGGACCAGCCACGGATCGCGGTTTCCCTGGCGCGGGAACTTGTCGAGAGCGCGCTGCACGTAGCCGGACGAGAGGTCGAGCAGCGGGCGGCCGGTCCCGTGCGGGGCGGTCGGGGTGGCGCTCGCGTAGCCGTGCCGTTCCATGTGGTCGAGCAGTTTCAGCAGGTAGCGGTGGGACAGGTCGGCGCGCAGGGTCCACGACGCGTTGACGTAGCCGATGCAGTAGGCGAAGTTCGGCACCCCGCCGAGCATCAGCCCGCGGTAGGCGGCCGTCTCACCGACCTCCACCGGTTCGCCGTCGACGGACAGCGCGATCCCACCGACCGGCAGGAGGGACAGTCCGGTGGCGGAGACGACGACGTCGGCATCGACAACCGTTCCCGACTTGAGCCGGATGCCCACGGGAACGAACGTCTCGATGTGGTCGGTCACCACCGAGGCGCGGCCACTCGTGATCGACTGGTAGAGATCTCCGGACGGGATCACGCACAGGCGCTGGTCCCACGGGTCGTAGTGCGGTTTGAAGTGCTCGTCCACGTACCCCGGATTTTGGAGGAAGTGGATGGCGACGCTGCGCAACGCGCGTCGCACGAGCTTGGGCCGCCGCCTCGCGAGTTGGTAGAAACCCTGGGTGAGCAGGATGTTCTTGGCGCGTGCCACGCGGTTGGCCGCCTTCGGCGGCAGTAGGCGACGGGCCAGGTCGGCGATCACGTCACGGTGCGGCAGAGGGGTGACGTACGTCGGGGAGCGCTGCACCATCGTGACGTGCGCCGCGTCGGCGGCCATGGCCGGAACCAGCGTGACGGCGGTCGCGCCGCTGCCGATGACCACGACGCGCTTGCCCCGGTAATCGAGATCCGACGGCCAGAACTGTGGGTGCACGACCCGTCCGGTGTAGTCGCCGAGTCCCGGGAAGTCCGGCTGGTATCCCTCGTCGTAGCTGTAGTAACCGGCGCATCCGTAGAGAAAACCGCAGGTCAGGACGGTGCCGTCGGCGATGTGCACGGTCCAGCGGGCGTCCGTGGTGGACCAGTCGGCACGCACCACCCGGGCGCCGAAGCGGATGTGCCGGGTGATGCCGGCCTCGTCGGCGGTGTCCTCGATGTACTTACGGATCTTGTCGCCGGAGGCGAGTGACTCGGGTTCGCGCCACGGCCGGAACGGGTAGCTGAGCGTGTACATGTCCGAGTCGGAGCGGACGCCCGGGTAGCGGAACAGGTCCCAGGTGCCGCCGATCGCGCCGCGCGCCTCGAGGACGGCGTAGGTGTCGCGCGGACGCTGCCGTTGCAGCCGCCAGGCGGCGCCGATCCCGGACAGGCCCGCGCCGATGATCAGGACGTCGAAGTGCTGGTCAGTGGGCATCCTGCGCCTTCCTTGGAAGCGGTGCGAACCATGGTGGAGTGCCGGCGCCGGAGATCCGGACGCCACCCCAGGGGTCCGGGTCGCTCAGCTTCACCGTGGTCTCGGGCGAACCGGGAACGATGATCGTCGCCTTGCGGAGGCCACCGCTGACCCGCTCGCGTAACAGATCGTCCGGCCCGGTGCGCCCGGCCCAGCGGAACCGGCCCTCCACCGGCTCGAAGTGGGCCGACATGCGCACCTCGACCGCGACCGTGCCCTGGTCGTCGATGCGTAGCGTGGCCGGTCCGCGGTATTCCTCCTCGCCGGTGCTCACTGGTCTCTGGCCCACCCTTCATGTGCGGCGAGTCCGCCGGGGATGTCGGCGGCGCGGCGCATGCCAGCGATGCCTCCCCAGAGGAACGTCGTCAGGTAATCGCTGAGCGCTTCCCGGCTGATCGGCTGCTGCTGGCGCAGCCACCAGTCGCCGACCGCCTGCACGTAGCCGACCACCCCGTAGGCCCAGGGCAGCGCGGCGCCGGAGTCGAGGCCGCGGGCGCGCAGCCGGTCGCCGAAGATCCGGGCCAGGCCGCTGGCCACGGTGTCCATCACGTCGGCGACCACGTCGCGATGCCGGGCTATGTCCGGCTGATGCACGACGAACCGGTACAGGTTGAGATCGGCCTCGATGTGCGCCAGGTAGACGTCGATCGCGGCGCCCACGATCGCCCGTTCCTCGCGGACCGCCGCGACCGCCGGGACGATCGCCTCCAGGACCATGGCGCCGGCCTGCTGTCCGACGGCCAGCCACAGCTCCGACTTGTCGGCGAAGTAGCGGTAGAGGACCGGCTTGCTGACGCCGGCGTGGGCGGCGATGGCCTCCATGCCGACGTCGGGGCCGTGCATCCGGATCGCCTCGATGGCGGCGGTGGTCAGCTCCGCCCGGCGCTGTTCACGATGACCGTCCCAGCGGCCGCGACGGCCGTCGCCTCGATGGGCACCTGATGAGCCGCCGGCCGAGCCGGGATTGACTGGCGGAGTGACCGAGTTCATAGTACTAGAAGTAACTGTTACCGCCGGTAACGTCAAGTACGTCGAGCCGATCGTATTGATCAATCCAGTCGAGTTGAGTTGATCAAGTCAAGTCAAGGCAACGTCAGAGTTCGGAGGACGGCATGACCACAGTGACTCCGCCCGATCGTGACCGCACCGCCACCCGGCTGCTCCGCTCCTCGGCCGAGCATTCGTACGACCCCGAGGTGGAGATCGACTGGGAGGCGCCGTTCGTCCCCGGCAAGTACTTCGTGCCCCCGCACCGCTCCAGCCTCTACGGCACCCCGCTGTGGGAGCGCATGACCGAGGAGCAGCGCATCGCGCTCACCAGGCACGAGGTCGCCAGCATCGCCGGGCTCGGCGTCTGGTTCGAGACGATTCTCATGCAGTTGCTCATCCGGGAGTATTTCAAACAGGACCCGACCGCACCCCACGCCCAGTACGCGCTCACCGAGATCGGCGACGAGTGCCGCCACTCGGTGATGTTCGGTCGCATGATCGCCCGCCTGGGGACCCCGATCTACCAGCCCACCGGCGTCAACCAGTGGCTCGGCAAGTGGATCGCCCACACCGGAGTCGGCCCCCGCATGTACGCCGCCATCCTCATCGCCGAGGAGATCCTGGACACCCTGCAACGCGAGGCGATGAACGACGAGAACGTGCAGCCGCTGGTCCGGATGGTCTCCCGCATCCACGTCGTGGAGGAGGCCCGGCACGTCCGGTACGCCCGCGAGGAACTGGCCCGCCAGATCCGGTCCGCCGGCCGCGGCCGCCTCGCCTTCGACAAACTGGTCATCGGCCGGGCCGCCTACCTGACCGGGACACGGCTCGTCGACCCGCGCGTCTACCGGGCGGTCGGCCTCGACCCGGAGGAGGGCCGGCGGGCCGCACGCGCCAACCCGCACTTCCGCGAGACGATGCGGTGGGCGGGGGAGCGGGTGGTCGCCTTCCTCACCGACCTCGACCTGATCGGCGGACCGGGCACGGCACTCTGGCACGCTTCGGGGCTTCTTCCGCGTACGGCGCGCTCGTAGAGCCGGTCCGGTGTGGCCGCGGCGTGACCCGGATGGTGTCAGGGCCACGCCTCGCGCCTGGGTGATCCATGAGGCAGGAACACGGCGTGATCCGGGTGGCGTCCGGGCCACGCCTCGCGGCTGGGCGATCCGTCAGGCAGGCGCCAGGTCGATTCGACGGATCCTCTGTGCACCCGAACAGGGTCCTACTGTGGGGGCATGCGTGTCGCCGTGTTCAGCGCCAAGCCCTACGACCGACGATTCCTGACCGAGGCCGACCAGGAAGCCGGCCACGAGCTGGTCTTCCTGGAACCCCGGCTGTCACCGGACACGGCGTCCCTCGCCGGTGGGTGCGACGCGGTGTGCGCGTTCGTCAACGACGATCTGAGCGCGCCGGTGCTGGAGGAGCTCGCCGCGATCGGGGTCCGGCTGGTCGCGCTGCGTTCGGCCGGCTACAACCACGTCGACCTGACCGCGGCCCGCAAGCTGGGCCTCGCGGTCACCCGGGTGCCGGGCTATTCGCCGTACGCGGTGGCCGAACACTGCGCCGGCCTGGTGCTCGCCCTCAACCGCCGGATCCACCGCGCCTACAACCGGGTGCGCGAGCACAACTTCGCACTCAACGGCCTGCTCGGCTTCGACCTGCACGGCCGTACCGTCGGAGTGATCGGCACCGGGAAGATCGGCGTCCGTTTCATCCGGATCATGGCCGGGTTCGGGTGCCGGGTGCTGGCCTACGACCCGTACCCGGGCGACGAGGCGATCGAGGCCGGCGCCCGGTACGTGCCGCTCGAGACGCTGCTCGCCGAGTCGGACATCGTCACGCTGCACTGTCCGCTCACGCCCGAGACCTACCACCTGATCGACGAGCGGCGGATCGCGCAGATGCGCGACGGCGTCATGCTGATCAACACGAGCCGGGGCGCGCTGATCGACACGGCGGCCGTGCTGCGGGCGCTGAAGACGGGCCGCATCGGCAATCTCGGCCTCGACGTGTACGAGGAGGAGGCGGACCTCTTCTTCGAGGACCTCTCCGACGAGATGCCCGGCGACGACCTGTTCAGCCGCCTGGTCACCTTCCCGAACGTGCTCATCACCGGCCACCAGGCGTTCTTCACCGAGGACGCGCTGCGCAACATCGCGGCCAGCACGGTGGAGAGCCTGACCGCGTACGCCCGGGACAACTCCACCGCCGGCATCGCACCCGACGCGCTGGTGTGTTGACTTTTCCGCACGCGTACGCCCGGGGCGGCTTACCACCGCCACCGCCACCGCCACCGCCACCGCCACCGCCACCGCCACCGCCACCGCCACCGCCACCGCCACCGCCACCGCCACCGCCACCGCCGGCGCCACCGCCACCGCCACCGCCACCGCCACCGCCGGCGGTGCGCCTTTCCGCACGCGTACGCCCGGGGCGGCTCACCGTCGCCACCGCCCGCGGTGTGCCGGTGTGTTGATCTTTCGGTGCTGAATACGTCCGGGACGGCTCCATCGCCGGCAGCCTGCGGCGCGCTGGTCTGCTGACGTTTTCGGTGCGAGCGGGCCGGAAGACCCACGGGAAGGGGACCTCCGCCTTCCTCAGCGGCCCTAGTTGATCAATACCGTTGCTGGTGTAGATCGGGGGAGGTGGGTTCGATGAGCGAACTTGGCGGCGGCTGGCAGGACCTGTGGCTCGGCACGGCGACCGCGTGTACGGATCGCACGGCGGACCCGGCCGGACGGGCGAAGAACCGGGACGGTTCGATCAGCGTCACGGTCGGGTCCACCGGGCAACTGTTGGGTCTGGACCTGGACGACCGGGTCCGCGACCTGACCGGCCCGCAACTCGCCCGCGAGATCCTGATGGTGATGCGCTGCGCCCACGCCCACATCCCGGCGCCCGCCCACTGACCGTCGGCCCGGACCCTGCCCCTCCAGGCGACCGGCGTTGCGCGGTTTGGCGGGGCGGGGTCGGCCGCCGACGGGGGATCGGCCGGCGTGGCGCGGTTTGGCGGGGTGGGGTCGGCCGCCGACGGGGGATCGGCCGGCGTGGCGCGGTTTGGCGGGGTGGGGTCGGCCGCCGACCAGGGGGATCAGGCGGATGAACGCGACGGCGCCGCCGTCGCGCAGGTCGATCGGGTCGTCGAGATCCTCCACCTGGCGGCCGCCTGCCAGCATGATGAAGGCGTTGCGGTCGAAGGCCCGGCAGGCGGCGTCGGCCTGGGCCTCCCCGTCGATGCGGGCGCTTCCCGGCATGCGGAAGCCCCGCGGGGTCTCGGTGGCCCCGGACGGCTGGACCAGACCGTGGAACATCTCGTCCCGGGTCGCGTTGAAGCGGGCCACCTCCGCACGGACCCGGAGACGGATCAGCTCGCGGGCGGTGATCCGGTCCGGCAGATCCGGCAGCACCCAGGAGGTGATCTCCCGTCCGGTCATCGTCTCGTCGCGCAGCAGCGCCTCGGCCATCGGCTTCTCCTCGTCTCGTGGCTCAGCGGGGCAGCTGGCTCAGGATCGTCGGGTCGGTGATGCGCTGGTCGGCGGCGAGCAGGAACGCCTTGGACAGGATCAGCGACAACCGCTCGTCGTCGTCGAACGGCAGGCTCACCCGGGCGCCCCGGCTCCCGGGCACGATGCAGAGATAGGCGTCGTTCGGCTCCATCAGCACGTTGCCGGACCCCAGGTGGATCCGGTAGACGGCACGGGTGCCGCGGACCCGCAGGAAACGGTCGGTCAGCTCGCACTTCGGGCCGATCGCCAGCCCGGGCAGCAGCCGGGCCAGCACGTCCCGGCGCACCTCGGCGCTGCCGGACAGTGGACCGGAGACGGCATTCGACCAGTACGCCCGGAACGGGTGCTCGCCGCGGTCGAACCAGCTCTCGTCGGCGGCGATCGACGTCACCCCGACGAACAGGTCGACGTCGCGCATCGCCTCGCTGAGCACCCGTGGTGGCACCTCGGCGAGCGGCGCCGGCTCCCACCGGCGGCCCTCCCGGCGGGCGAACCGCACCTGATCGGTCGAGCAGAACTCCGCCTCGTGACCGCCGGACTCGACGGCCTCGTGAAAGAACGACGCCTGCCAGCCGCCGGCCGCGAACTCCTTGACGGCCTCGCTGTGACGGCCGCTGTCCCACGGGCCCAGGAAGCCGGCCGACCAGCCGCGCACCCGCATGAGGGCGTGGGCCTGCCCGTACCTCAGGATGTGCCCGGCGAACCGGTTGGAGTAGACGCGGGTCTGCTCCTCGGCCGGCGTCAGCCGGTACACCTCCCGGAACGCCTGCTTGAACGGCTGCCGCAGCCCGGCCGCGGTGATCCGGTCACGCCAGCCGGACACCTCGGCCGCGTCGGCGGCCACCGGATGCCACAGTCGCACGGCGCATCCTGGACCGCTCAGGCCGCCCACCGACCAGCCGTCGCCGGCCGGCTCGGGCAGCCCGGTCACCCACCTCCGCCGGTCGGTGGAGACCTGCCAGATCAGCCGCCGCGCGAGTGTGCCGGTGACCGGATGCCGCGGGTAGCGCCGCTCCCACGTCTCCCACTCCCAGACCCGGTCCAGGGAGGACAGTGCCTCCACCCGAACCCGCTCGGTGGCCAGCGTGGCGGTGACCTGCTTGGCGAACTCCTTCGCTGCCTTGACCACCTCGTCGTCCCGGATCGCGGCCGGCATGCTCCGCAGCGGCTGCCCGGCCCGCCAGGCCCGGACCACGGCCTTCTCTCCGGCGATCTCGGCGATCACGGTGTGCCCGCCGGGCGCCGGCCAGGAGCGGCGGCCGTCGGCGTCGAGGTCGTGATGGTCGACCGCCAGCTCCAGCGCCTCGCCCGGCTCCCAGCCGCGGACCGTGCCCATCCGCTCCAGCCCGGTCCGCACACGGGCACGGACCGGCTTGCTGCGGGCGGTCAGGGCGAGCCGGGCCAGCACCCGGGCCGGCTCCGGGCCCGGCCGCTCCACCAGGATCTCGATGACGGCGGCCGCGGTGCGTGACGCCCTCGGCTCGGCGGTGCGGCCCGGCGACCGGCCGGCCGACTCGGCGACCCGCGCCAGCAGCACGGTCGTCTCCTCGGACGGGTCGGTCGCGGCCAGCCAGCAGAGGCCCCGCACCAGCCGGTCCTGAGCCTCCCGCGTCCAGCCGATCGTCCCGGCGTAGACATCGAGGACGTCACGCACCGCCGCGACGGCCTGTGGCTTGTCCCTCAGCAGGGCCTCGCCCTGGCGCAGCCACGCCTTTGTCGGCACCGGCTTCGGCAGGGTGGACGCGAACTCCAGCACGGCGATCGTCCCCGGATCGGTGAGCCGCCCGCCCAGCCGGCGGCGAGCGGCCAGGCCGGCCGCGTCGTAGGCGGGCAGCAGATGCGCCGGCACGCCCGCGCCGACCCGGGTCAGCAACCGCTCATATCGCTCGGCCAGCGGATCGCGGAGGGAGCGGGGCATGAAGTAGCCGGAGCAGGTCTCCTCGAGGATCGCCGCGAGAGCCGGCTCGAAGGCGGCCAGCCGCTCGGCCGGCAACCGCTCGGCGATCAGCAGCGGCAGGTGGTAGAGCATGCCGTCGTAGATGCGGCCGCCGTGCGCGACCCGCAGCGCCCACCCCAGGTCGCCGGTCGTCCAGGGCAGGGGACCGGCGGCGATCCGGTAGATCTCCGGATCACGGTCGTGGCTCGGCTTCTCGATCTCGGAGGCGGCCAGGTGCCACTGCAACGCCAGCAGGCGCTGTTGTTCGCCGCCGTCCGTCATCGCGGACGGATCGGCCGACGCCACCCAGGCCGTGTCGACCTCACCGGGGCCCGGCGGCGGGATCAGATCGAGCCACTTGAACATGCCCCGCATCATGCCAAGCGGGTACGACAGAAATGCCACGCCCGCGGACGGCCGAGTGGCCGGGCGGCCGGGTGGCCGGTTCGGGCGGTGACCGTCCGGGTGACCGAGGGCGCGCTCAGCGGTGGACCGTCCGGGTCGCCGGGAGTGTGCTCACCGGCGGACCGCCCAGGCGCCCGGAGCGCGCCAGCCCCGCCACAGGGCGAGCAGGCGGAAGCCCGAGACGAACACGGCCGCCCCGGCCGCGGCCGCCGGCAGCAGCCATCCGCTCTGGTACGCGACGGCCACGATGATCGCCCCGATCGTGGACGGCACGGCGTACAACTCGTTCTCGGTTTTGAAGAGCTCCGGCGTCTGGCGGGCGAGCACGTCACGGAGCACCCCGCCGCCGACGGCCGTGGTGACGCCGAGGATGACGGCCTGGAACATGCCGAGGCCGGCGTCGAGAGACTTCACCGTGCCGGTCACGGTGTAGAGGCCGAGGCCACCGGCGTCGAAGATCAGCACAGCGATGCCGAGCCGGGCGACCTGCGGGTGGAAGAAGAAGGCGACCGTCGCGGCGACCAGCGGGATGGCCAGGTAGAGCGGATCCCGGAAGGCGGCCGGGGGATGGGCGCCGATGATGACGTCACGCAGGACGCCGCCGCCCAGAGCGGTCGTCTCGGCGAGCACCACGATGCCGACCACGTCGAAACCGCTGCGGATCGCCATCAGCGCCCCGGACGTGGCGAAGACGAACAAGCCGATGAGCTCGAGCACGTAGATGGCGGTGTCCGGTGACATCACGGCAGCGTACGAGATCGGATTTGTGATCTTCTGATTGCGCGCCGTGACGGTTCTGAGCTGCGGTGACGTAGATCGCCCGGGGTGCGGAACGGTTTCGGCGAGGTTGCCGGTGTTCCACCGACGGCCGTACCGGGCGGCGCCCCCGACGGCCCGGGCCGAACCGGACGATCGGACGGTGAGCCGATCTCTGACGGTGTGCGAGATTGTCGCGACGTCGCGCGCGGGAAACCGTGGTGCGCACGTGGCGTGACGACGGAATCACGCGGCGACGCCGGGGGAGAGGAAACGATGGACGACGCTCTGGTCGCCTACAACGCCGGGCGGGTGGACGGCGCGGCCGGGTACCGGGACCCGCAGGTCGCCGAGGATCCCGAGGTGGGCGCCGACTACCGGATCGGGCTGCTGGACGGGCGGATCGCGGCATTCCACCTGATCGCGGAGGTGCGGAGGATTCTCCGGGCGGAGGGGTCCCACTTCGATCACCCGGACGATGTCACGGGATCATGATCAACTAGTCACACGGCTTCGGGCGGCCAAGTGAGTGGCCGTTATTCTCGCGGAAACATTCACTTGGCGGTCCCGAAACCAGCCCTTAGGACTCTTGCACCGGACGGCGGCACAGGATGGGGACCGGATGATCGAGGGCGCACTGGCCGGCTTCACCGTGGCGGTGACCGCGGAACGACGCCGGAGTGAGATGGCCGCGCTGCTGGAGCGGCGCGGGGCACGGGTGATCAGCGCACCCGCGATCACCATCATTCCACTGATCGACGACGAGGCACTGCACGCGGCGACGGCGGCCTGCATCGGCCTGGAACCGCACCTGGTGGTGGCCACCACCGGCTTCGGGTTCCGTGGCTGGCTGGAGGCGGCCGAGGGGTGGGGGCTCGCCGAGAGGCTCCGCGAGGTGCTGGGCCAGGCCCGGATCCTCGCCCGCGGGCCGAAACCGTGCGGGGCCATCCGCGCGGCCGGCCTCACCGAGGAGTGGGCGGCGAAGACCGAGGCCTCCGAGGAGGTGCTCGAACGGCTGCTCAGCGAAGGCGTCGCCGGCAAGCGGATCGTCGTGCAGGAGCACGGTGAGCCACAGACCGAGTTCGTCAACACGCTGCGTGCGGCCGGTGCGGCCGTCGTCGAGGTGCCGGTCTACCGGTGGGCGATGCCCTCCGACACGGCCCCGGTGCGGCGGCTGGCCGAGCAGGTCGCGGCCGGGCAGATCGACGCGGTGACGTTCACCAGCGCGCCGGCGGTCAAGGCGTTCCTGCAGATCGCCGAGGAGGCCGGCGCCGACGTCGAGCAGGCGTTCGGCGGCCGCACCCTGGCGGCCTGCGTCGGCCCGGTCACGGCCGCGCCGCTGATCGAGCGCGGGGTTCCGGTGGTGATGCCCGAGCGCTACCGGCTGGGGGCGCTGATCAAGACGGTCACCGACGAGCTGCCGCGGCGCGCGGTCCGGCTTCCGGTCGCCGGATCAACCCTTGAGGTACGCGGACACGCCGTCCTCATCGACGGGGTGCCGTACGCGCTGGCCCCGGCGGCGATGGCGATCCTGTCGGCGCTGGCCCGCAAGCCCGGTGCCGTGGTGTCGAAGGATCAGCTGGCAGCCGCGCTGCCCCGCGGCAACGACGGTCATGCGGTCGACGTGGCGGTGGCGCGATTACGTGCGGCGCTCGGCTCGGGCAAGCACATCGAGACGGTGATCAAGCGTGGTTACCGCCTTCGCATTGACGAGGCGGCCTGACCACCCAAATCAACCCGCCAAGACGTCAACCCGCCAAGACGTCAACCCGCCAAGACGTCAACCCGCCAAGACGTCAACCCGCCAAGACGTCAACCCGCCAAGACGTCAACCCGCCAAGACGAGCAACACGTCAAGACGAGCAACACGTCAACTCAATCAAGACGATCAACACGAGCAAGACGTCGAGTAGTGCCGAGCGCCGGACATGACAGCCCGATGATCAGCCGGGGCCGTCCGGTCAGCTCAACCCCCGGCGACGAGGCCGGATCCGGATGAGCCCGATGTCCATGCCGGGCCACCAGGAACCCGAGGTCGACGACACGATCGGCCGCACGCCCATCGCGATCGAGTGGGCGCGCGGCCGATCGATGGCCCGTACCCGGATCGGTCACTGGACGATCAAGGACCGCTCCGGCCGTACCGGAAACGAATCGCGTGCCCGGCGCTGATGCCAGGCCGCGCCTGATCACGCACCGCAACCCGTGGATCGCGCCGTGAGGTGCGTGAAGTGGGCCGAGCACCGCAACCCGTGGATCGCGCCGTGAGGCGTGTGACCTGGGCCGAAGACCGAGGAGATGTCCCGTGAGTGAGTCCACCACCCTGATCGCCGTGGCGCACGGCACCCGCTCGCCCGCCGGCATCCGCCAGATCCAGGAGCTGGCCGCCGCAGTGGCCCGGCGCCGCCCCGGCCTGGACGTCCGTCTCTGCTACGTCGATGTGCAGGAGCCGAAGGTCGCCGGCATCGTCCCCACCTGCGAGGACGCGATCGTCGTTCCGCTGCTGCTGTCGTGCGGCTACCACGTGCGGGTGGACATCGCCGAAGCCGTTGCCGGCACCCACTTCCCGGTGTCGGCACCGCTGGGCCCGGATCCGGTGTTCACCGAGAGCCTGCGCCGAAACATTCCCGTCACCGCGGACGCGATCGTGCTGGCGAGCGCCGGCTCCTCCGACCCGCTGTGGGTGGCCGGAATCCGCGAGGTGGCCGCCCAGCTGCCCGGCCGGGTCGAGCTCGGTTACACCTCCGGCGGCGGCCCGCGCGTCGCCGACGTGGTGGCGAAACTGCGCGCCGAGGGCGCCCGGAGGATTGCCGTGGCCGCGTATCTGCTGGCCGAAGGCCTGTTCTACCGCACCCTGCACCAGGCCGGCGCCGACTGGGTGACCCCGCCCCTGTGTCACGACCCGGCCGTCGCCGACCTGGTACTGCGTCGGTTTGATGCCATGCGGCTCACAACGGTGGGTAGCCGTTTGTAGTCACAACTGTGGCGAGGCGGTTGTAGGGAATCCTGAACAACAGCGTCACCGTGAAGCGTCGTAAGGGTTAACGGCGGGCCGCGAACATCATCGGTGTGACGGCGACCCAGACGCATTGCCCCTACTGCGCTTTGCAGTGCGGGATGACGCTGACGCCCGAGATCCCTCGGGTGCGGCTTGAGCCGGCCGAGTTCCCGGTCAACCGGGGCGGCCTGTGCGCCAAGGGTTTCACCGCGGCGGACCTGCTGGACCACACGGACCGGTTGCTGACGCCGCTGGTCCGCAAGGAGCCCGGCAACCGGGAGTCTCCCCTGCGGGAGGCGTCCTGGGAGGAGGCGTACGAGCGGATCGTCACCGCGATCCGGGACAGCCAGGAGCGGTTCGGCCGGGACAGCGTCGGATGTTTCGGCGGTGGCGGGCTGACCAACGAGAAGGCGTACGCCCTCGGCAAGTTCGTCCGTGTGGCCCTGCGGTCGTCGGCGATCGACTACAACGGCCGGTTCTGCATGTCGAGTGCGGCGACGGCGGCCAACCGGGCCCTCGGGATCGACCGTGGCCTGCCGTTTCCGCTCGCCGACGTGGCCGAGGCGAAGACGGTGATGCTGGTCGGCGCGAACCCGGCCGACGCGATGCCGCCGTCGATGCAGTACCTGGACACGGGCCGGGCCAACGGCGCCAAGCACATCGTGATCGACCCGCGCCGCACCAACACGGCCAACGGCGCGCACATGCACCTGGCGCCGCTGCCCGGCACCGATCTGGCGCTGGCGAACGGGATGCTGCACATCGCGATCCGCGAGGGCTGGATCGACGAGGCCTTCATCGCCGACCGGACCGAGGGGTTCGCGGCCGTCAAGACGACGACGAACGCCTACTGGCCGGAGCGGGTCGAGCGGATGACCGGCGTCCCGGAGGCGCAGTTGCGCGAGGCGGTGCGGCTGCTCGCCACCGAGGGCCCGAGCATGATCCTCACCGCGCGGGGCGCCGAGCAGCACAGCAACGGTACGGACACCGCGCAGGCGTGGCTCAACCTGGCGCTCGCGCTGGGCCTGGTCGGCCGGCCGTTCTCCGGTTACGGCACGATCACCGGCCAGGGCAACGGGCAGGGCGGCCGCGAGCACGGTCAGAAGGCCGACCAGCTGCCCGGTTACCGCCGGCTCGACGACCCCGCGGCGCGCGCCCACGTGGCCGGGGTCTGGGGCATCGATCCCGACGAGTTGCCACAGCCGGGGCGTTCCGCGTACGAAATGATCGACGCTCTGGGAAGTGACGGCGGCGTCCGGGTGCTGTGGATCCTGGCGAGCAACATCGCCGTGTCGGCCCCGCACACCAGTCATGTCGTGAATCAACTCAACAGGACCGACTTCCTCGTCGTCTCGGACATCTTCCCGTCGGAGACCGCGCAGCTCGCCGACGTCATCCTCCCCACCGCCCAGTGGGCGGAGGAGGAGGGCACCATGACCAACCTCGAAGGAAGAGTCATCCGCCGGAGGATGGCGCTGCCCCCGCCGCCGATGGTGAAGAGCGACCTCACGGTGCTGACCGAGCTGGCCGGCCTGCTGGGCCGCGGCGAGTTCTTCACCGACGAGCCGGAGGCGGTGTTCGAGGAGCTGCGCCGGGCGAGTGCCGGCGGGATCGCCGACTACGCCGGCATCACCTACGAGCGCATCGAGGCCGAGCAGGGCGTGTTCTGGCCGTGCCCGGACGAGCGGCATCCGGGCACGCACCGGCTGTTCGCCGACGGCTTCCCCACGGCCTCCGGCCGGGCCAGGTTCGTGCGGGTCGATCACCGAGATCCGGCCGAGGTTCCCGACGATGCCTTCCCGTACGTGTTGACGACCGGCCGCAACATGCAGCAGTACCAGAGCGGCACCCAGACCCGGCGGGTGCGGGCGCTCAACGTGGCGCTGCCCGAACCGCGCGCCGAGATCCACCCCGACCTGGCCCGCCGGCACGGCATCGCCGACGGCGACATGGTCGAACTGCGCAGCCGCAGGGGCGCCGCGACGTTGCGGGCCCGCCTCAGCGACGGCATCCGCCCGGACACGGTGTTCGCGCCGTTCCACTGGCCCGGAGCCAACCTCTTGACCAACCCGGCACTGGATCCCCATTCCAAGATGCCCGCTTTCAAGGTGTGCGCGATCGCTCTTTGCAAAGCCGAAGAAGGGAGTTCCTGACGATGTACTCCACACCTCGCTTCCTGCAGGGCGTGTTCGCCTTCGAGGGCAAGGGGCTGGACGAGCCGGCCCCGCTCGGCACGGCCCTCAGCTACACCGTTCCTGCCGGTGCGACCGCGCAGGCCGTCTACTTCCGCGGCGGCAACGCCTCGGACGAACTGATCTGCGTCGTGCTGGTGCGCGACGGAGCACCCATGCGGTACTTCCCGGTCGGCGCGAAGAGCGACGTCCACGTGCCGCTGCGGGTGTTGGAGGACCTCGCCGGTGGCACCACGGTGGAGCTGTGGCTCGCCGCGCCGGCCGGACTGAACGGAAATGTGATCGTGGACCTCGGACTGGTGGAGATCTGATGACCCAGCGACTTGTAGTCATCGGCAACGGCATGGCGGGCGCCCGTACGGTGGAGGAGATCCTCGCCCGCAACGGCGACTTCACCGTCACGATGTTCGGTGACGAGCCGTACGGCAACTACAACCGGATCATGCTCTCCAACCTGCTGGCGGGTGTGGAGAGCGAAGAGGGCATCTACCTCAACGACCTGGCCTGGTACCAGGACAACGGGATCACGCTGCACGCCGGTGTGCGGATCGAGCGGATCGACCGGTTCGCCAAGATGGTGTACGCGTCGGACGGGACCTCCACCCCGTACGACAAGCTGATCATCGCGACCGGGTCGTACTCGTGGACGCCGCCGATCAAGAACATCCACAACCCGAAGCGCGGCTTCCACCAGGGCGTCTTCGCGTTCCGGACGCTCGACGACACCCGCGGCATGATTCGTTACGCCCGGGACCACGAGCGCGCGGTCGTGATCGGCGGTGGCCTGCTCGGCCTGGAGGCGGCCCGCGGCCTGCAGAACCACCTCAGCGACGTGACGCTCCTGCACGCCATGGGCCACCTGATGGAGCGGCAGCTGGACGAGAAGGCCGGCCACATGCTCCAGGCCAGCGTGGAGAACAAGCTGGGCATCAAGGTCATCACCAACGCGATGACGACCGAGATCCTCGGCAAGGACCGGGTCACCGGGGTCAAGCTGGCCGACGGCACGGTGATCCCGTGCGACGTCGTGGTGGTCGCCGCCGGCATCCGGCCGAGCACCGAGGTCGCCGCGAACAGCGACCTGCCGGTCGAGCGCGGCATCGTGGTCGACGACCAGATGCGGGTGCTGGACGAGGACGACATCTACTCGGTCGGTGAGTGCGCCCAGCACCGCGGCAACCTGTACGGCCTGGTCGCACCGCTGTGGGACCAGGCGAAGGTGCTCGCCGACCACATCACCGGCCGGGACACCGAGGCCGCCTACACCGGCTCGAAGCTCTCCACCAAGCTCAAGGTCGCCGGCATCGACGTCGCCTCGATGGGCCTGATCGCCCCGGAGACCGACGACGACGAGGTGATCATCTACAACGAGCCGAAGAAGGGCGTCTACAAGCAGCTCATCATCCGCGAGGGGACGCTGGTCGGCGCGATCCTGGTCGGTGACAACAGCAAGGCAGCCAGCCTGATCCAGTCGTTCGACCGCGCACAGGCCCTGCCGGAGGAGCGGGCCGAGCTGCTGTTCGACATCGGCGGCCCGGCCGGCGATGTCAAGCCGGAGGACATGCCGGACGACGCCCAGGTCTGCAACTGCAACGGCGTCAGCAAGGGCGCCATCTGCGGCGTCGTCAACGCAGGCTGCAAGACGGTCTCCGGCGTGATGGACAAGACCCGCGCCGGCAAGGGCTGCGGCACCTGCAAGCCGCTGGTGCAGCGGATCGTCGAGTGGGCCGCCGGCGGCGAGGCCGAGGAGGACCCGGCCGCGTCCTGGTACGTGCCGGGCGTGCCGATGCCGAAGCCGGAGCTGATGGCCGCGATCCGCAAGTACGAGCTGAAGAGCGTCTCGGCGGTCTTCGACAAGCTGGTGCCGGGCGGCGAGCACGACGCCAAGAGCAAGATGGGCCTGGCCTCGCTGCTCAAGATGATGTGGGCCGATCAATACATCGACGAGCGCGACGCCCGGTTCATCAACGACCGGGTGCACGGCAACATCCAGAAGGACGGCACCTTCTCGGTGGTCCCGCAGATGAAGGGCGGTGTTACCACCCCGGCCGAGCTCAAGCGGATCGCCGAGGTGGCCGAGCGGTACAACGTGCCGATGGTGAAGCTCACCGGCGGCCAGCGCATCGACCTGCTGGGCATCCCGAAGGAGCAGCTGCCGGCGATCTGGGCGGACCTCGACATCCCGTCCGGGTACGCCTACGCGAAGAGCTTCCGCACCGTGAAGACCTGTGTCGGCTCCGACTTCTGCCGGTTCGGGGTCGGTGACTCGACGGCGCTGGGTATCGCGATCGAGGAACGGTTCCAGGGTCTCGAGGGTCCGGGCAAGATGAAGCTGGCGGTCACCGGCTGCCCGCGGAACTGTGCTGAGGCGTACGTCAAGGATCTTGGTGTCGTCGCGATCGACGGCGGTAGGTGGGAGATCTACGTCGGCGGCGCCGCCGGTGCCCACATCCGCAAGGGCGACCTGCTCGCCACGGTCGACTCGGCCGAAGAGGTCATCCGCCTGACCGGCCGGTTCCTCCAGTACTACCGCGAGAACGCCAACTGGCTGGAGCGCACCTATGCGTGGGTGCCGCGGGTCGGCATCGAGAAGGTCCGCGCGGTGGTCGTCGATGACGCCGAGGGCATCGCCGAGGCTCTGGACGCCGCGATCGAAGAGGCCGTGCAGGCCTACAAGGACCCCTGGAAGGAGCGGGCCGTGCCGGCCACGCCCGGCCAGTTCCGTACCTCCCTTCCCCTGACCGTTCTCCCCCAGGTTCCGGTGCGCTCATGACCATCGCCCCCATCGCCAAGACCATCCTCGGCCCCGTCGACGAGATCCCGTTCGGCGAAGGACGCACCTACGCCGTCGGGCCCGACATGATCGCAGTCTTCCGCCTCCGCGACGGCTCCCTTCGCGCGGTGTCCGCGGTCTGCCCGCACAAGGGCGGTCCGCTCGCGGATGGACAGATCGACAACAAGGTTGTCGTCTGCCCGTTGCATCTGTACGCATGGGACCTCTCCACCGGGTGTTCCCAGTCCGGCCAGCCCCCGATCAACGTCTTCCCCGTGCGGGTCGATGACGGTCACATCATTCTGGGAGACTGAACATGACTGCGACATTGCCCGCTGCCGACATCACGGCCGCGAGACCCGGCGCCGCGACACTCAAGGGTCACTGGATCGACGACTGGCGGCCCGAGGACCGGGAGTTCTGGGAGGCCGGCGGTAAGAAGGTCGCCAAGCGCAACCTGATCTTCTCGATCTTCTCCGAGCACATCGGCTTCTCGGTGTGGTCGCTCTGGTCGGTGATGGTGCTCTTCCTGGGCCCGCAGTACGGCTTCGACCCGGCCCAGAAGTTCCTGCTCACCGCCGTTCCCACGCTGGTCGGCGCGGCGCTGCGGATCCCGTACACGTTCGCGGTGGCGAAGTTCGGCGGCCGGAACTGGACGATCATCAGCGCGTCGCTGTTGCTCATCCCGTCGGTGCTGATGTCCTTCATGATCCAGCCCGGGGTGGAGTACAACACGCTGCTGGTCCTGGCGGCGCTGGCCGGCGTCGGCGGCGGCAACTTCGCCTCCTCGATGGCGAACATCAACGCCTTCTACCCGGACCGGCTCAAGGGCTGGGCGCTCGGCATCAACGCCGGCGGCGGCAACATCGGCGTACCGGCGGTGCAGCTGGTCGGCCTGTTCGTCCTCGCGGTCTTCGGCGCCGGCAACCCGGGCATCGTGGCCGGCATCTACATCCCGCTGATCGTGATCGCGGCGCTCGGCTCGGCGCTCTACATGGACAACCTGACCCAGGCCCGCAACGAGAAGGGCGGCATGCGCGCCGCCGCCAAGGAGGGCCACACCTGGATCATGTCGGTGCTCTACATCGGCACCTTCGGCTCGTTCATCGGCTTCGGGTTCGCGTTCGGCCAGGTGCTCCAGGTGCAGTTCGCGGAAACGTTCAACACGCCGATCAAGGCCGCCTACCTGACCTTCCTCGGGCCGCTGCTGGGCTCGCTGATCCGCCCGTTCGGTGGGGCGCTGGCCGACAGGCTCGGTGGCGCGAAGGTCACCTTCGTCAACTTCATCGCCATGGCGGTGGGCGCCTCGATCGTCCTGTTCGCGGCGCAGCAGCGGTCGCTGCCGCTCTACCTGCTCGGCTTCATCACGCTGTTCATCCTCAGTGGACTGGGCAACGGCTCGACGTACAAGATGATCCCGGCGATCTTCAAGCAGAAGTACGCCGGTGACGAGCCGCGCGCCCGCCGGGTCTCCGGTGCGGTCATCGGCATCGCCGGTGCGATCGGCGCGGTCGGTGGTGTGCTGGTCAACCTGGCCTTCCGCCAGTCGTTCCTGACCTACAAGGACGCCGACGCCGCGTACATGGCGTTCATCGGGTTCTACGCGCTCTGCGTGCTGGTCACCTGGGTGGTCTACCTCCGCCCGGCGGCCCGTACGAAGATCGCGGTCTGACGTTCCACTTTCAGCCGAAGAGCCCTCCCCTTTTCGGGGTAGGGCTCTTCGGCTGTCCGGGGGAGGTTTTCCTGATAGATCACCCGATCGTGGTGTGCGTGTTCCCCGTCGAAGATCGCGGCGATTCATAAGATCCAACTTGTCCAGAAGTTACCCTTTCTTGCGGAAAGAGTGATCCGATGAACAAGACGACGCGTGCGTTCGTCATGACGGGCGTTGCCGCGGCCGCCGGCCTGGCGATCTCCGCGGGCCCGGCAGTCGCCTCCCCGGCGGGGCCGACCGCCGTCGAGGCCAAGCCGAAGGCCGCCGCGACGCAGCAGCAGGGCTTCAAGATCCGCGAGCGGATCCACGGGTTCTACCGCAGCCCGCGGACCTGCCACCGGATCGGCAGGTCCGGCGTCTGGCAGGAACGGTGGGAGCGGTACACCTGCTTCCGCGTCTACCGTGGCATCCACCGCGGTGAGTGGGCACTGAAGGTCACCTACGGCTTCGGCTTCAACGACCGTGACCGCAACCGGGACTGGAACGACGGCCCGAACGACAACCGCTGGAACGACGGCCCGAACGACAACCATTGGAACGGCGGTCCCAACGACCGTGACCAGGGCCCCCGCGGTCCCCTGAGGAAGAACTGAGCGCACCGCTCGATCGGCCGAGGGCCGCACCCGTCATCGGGTGCGGCCCTCGGCCGATCGAACGCATGACGTTGATCGCCCAAGAGGCCACCGGGCCCAGCCGGACGCTGACGCCGGCCCCCGGTCTGCCGGTGCCGGGTACACCGCTGATCGTGTTCACCCCGCCGGACGGGGACGGCGACCCCACAACACCAGCCCGGCCAGCAGCATCGCGCCACCCAGTGCGACCGCCGCGACGGCCGCGCCGGTCCGGGCGCCACCCTCCAGGTGCGACGCCACGATCCATCCGCCGGAGATGTCGAACACCAGCACCATGAGCCCTTGGGGGACGACCGGGATCCAGCCGACGGTCAGCAGAGCCAGAGCCCAGGCGGTGGCGCGATTCTCCCGGTACCAGTCGGCGTCCCACTTCACCGGGATCGGCGTCTCCGGCGCGCGCGTCCGCTGCCCGGCCGCGGTCAGCACCTCGGCGCCACGGTTGGCCAGCCGGTCGTCGGCCAGCCACGCGCCACCCCACCACGCGCCGACGCCGGCCGCGATTCCGGCCGGCGGAGCGAGCCAGCGCAGGCTCTCCGGACCCCAGATCAACAACGCCATCGGTACGGACGACGCGATCACAGCGGCGCCGGACGCCACCAGCACGCTGATGATGTCGGTCGGATTGTCCGCCGAGGTGGGATGCCGCGGATCGGGCACCGGCCGAACCCGCAGCAGCGACACCCACGCCGGCACCGTGGCACCCGCCCCCAGCACGGCGGGCAGCACCGCGAGAGCGGGCAACGGGTCGACATGCGGAGTGACCAGAACTCCGCCGACGGTCAGCAACAGCGCGATCGGGCTGACCAGAAGCAGCCAGGCGAGCGCCCGCCCGCGCACCTCGGCCCGCTCCCCACCCGGCACGGTGAACGGCATCCACAGAGCGGTACCGTCCAGCCCGACGAGCCCGGCCGACATGGCCGCCGCCCACAGCGCGGTGAAGACCCCCGCCCACGGCACGAGCAGATCCGCGCCGGCGAGCATCGGCAGACCGGCGAGCAGCGCCCCGTAGACGACCGCGAACGCCAGATACTGCACCCGCAGCGGATGCCGTACCCAGGTACGCAGCTCCCGCCCAGCGACCGCCCACACCGGCCCGGGCCCCCACCGGCCGCCCGGAGTCCGCCCCGCGCCGCCCACGCTCACCGCATCGCGCGCGCTCTCCGGGTCGCTCGCACCCGCGGCATCGGACGGGGTCCCTGTACGGAGGCCCGCTGGGCGGCGGGGACGCCATGAGGAGCCGGCCACGAGGGTTCGCCGGACGAGTGCCACATGGGCGGCGGCCGCCACCGCGACCAGCAGCACCAGGCCGGTGATCATCCAGAGGCCCTGGAGCGGCGGGCCGGACACCATGGACACCGGCCAACTGCCGGGGAAGTAGCGCAGCCAGGGGGCGATGTGTTCGGGTGGCCCGTCGAGCAGTTCCGTGATCCACGGCGCGACCGCCCACACCGAGCCGAGCACGCCCATCACGGTGCCGGTGAAGGCGCCGGTCACGACCGCGCCGACCGGGCCGCCGGCGTGCCCGACCGTCTCCAGGGCGACCGCCGAGCCGATCAGGCCGGTCAGCCACAGCAGCAGCGCCCCGAGCCCGGCGACCAGGACACCGCCCGGACCGTACCGGGCGGCGTGCACCGGCAGTGACGCCAGCGCGATGAGTGAGACCACCGGGCCGATGCCGACCGCGGACGCGGCGAGCAGACCGGCTGCCGCGGTGACGCCGCCGACCGGCTCCAGGCGCAGGTGGGAGGGGCGGACCCGGCCGCGGCCACCGCCCAGCATCAGCGGGAGCACGACCCAGCCGAGTACCCAGGTGCCTGCCAGGATGGAGAGGGTGTGCTGGTCACCGCGTACCGCGTACCGGATCAGCCATGCGGCCGCGAGAAGACCGCACAGGCCGGCCACCGCGGGCCCGGGATGCTCGCGCAGCGAGCGTCGCAGCATCGCGACCCGCATCCGGGCGACGAAACCGGCCGCGCTCATCGCACCGATCCCGGCGCGCGCGTCGCCGGCCCGGAGCGAGGGTCGGCTTGCGATCCCGCTCATCGGATCAGCCAGCCCAGGCCGTCGGCGCCGCCGGTCTCGGCGCCGACCAGTTCGACGAAACGGTCCTCCAGGGCGACGCCACCGGCCACCTCGGCGACCGGCCCGGCGGCCACCACGCGGCCCTGGTGGATGACGGTGACCTCGTCGCACATCTGCTCGACCAGCATCATCGAGTGGGTGGACAGCACGCACGTGCCGCCGCCGTCGACGAAGCGGCGCAGCACCCGGCGGATGCTCGCCGCCGACACCGGGTCGACCGCCTCGAACGGCTCGTCGAGCACCAGCAGACGCGGCGCGTGCAGCAGCGCCTGGGCCAGCCCGACCTTCTTGCGGTTGCCGGTGGAGCAGTCGGCGAGCGGGGTGGCGGCCGCCTTGGTGATGCCGAGGACCTCGATGAGTTCGGTGACGCGTTCGGCGGCGGCGCTCCGGGACAGGCCTCGCAGCCCGGCGCTGTAGCGCAGCAGTTCCGCGCCGGTGAGGCGTTCCGGCAGGTCGAGCCCGTCGGGCAGGACGCCGGTGAGAGCGCGGGCGGCGCCCCGGTCGCGGACCGCGTCGACGCCCAGGACGCCGATCTCGCCCGCGTCCGGGACGACGAGACCGACCGCCATGCCGATCGTGGTGGATTTGCCCGCGCCGTTGGGGCCCACGATGCCGTGGAAGGTGCCGGGACGGACGACGAGATCTAGGTTGTCCACCGCCCGGAATGTCCCGAAGGTCTTGCAGAGTCCACGGATCTCCAGGGCTGGGAATGGCATGGCCGTCAGGATAGTCAATGTCTGGACCGCGGGGGTTCCCATCGGTGGAGGTTGATGGCAGCGTGTCCACATGGGATGGAGACGATCTTTCACCGTGACGCTGGTCGCGGCCATCGTGGCGGCCTCGGCGGGACCCGCCGGCTCCGCCGCGGCCGCGCCGTCGTTCGGCTATCTGCAGCCGGGCGGCAAGCCACGCCTCGTCGAGAAGGTGCCGGTCAACGTGGTGTTCGTCGGCTACGAGCCGGCCCAGGTGGCGAAGTCCGGCTTCCTGGCCGAGCTGGCCGGGGAGTACGAGCCGGTGGTCCGTTCCCGGCTGTGGTACGGCGTGACCGAGAAGCTCGGCATCAAGTACCGGTACGACTACCGCCTCACGTACACCGGCACGCCGTACGAGGACCAGTTCTTCAAGCAGCTCGGCAAGCTGGCGAAGCCGGCGCCGCTGACCGCCTACCAGCAGGCCTACAACGACCAGGCGAACAACGTCCTGGACATCGCGAACAACCACACGATCGACGCCCCGAGCGTGGAGAAGTGGCTGGCCTTCCACCCGCCGGCCGGTGTGGACACCCGCCGCAACACCGTCTTCTTCATCAACTGGTACGGGCGCGGCGACTTCAAGCACCACGTCTACACGAAGACCGGTGAGCCCGACCCGGACACCGGCTACGACTTCGGTGTCCAGCGGGAGAGCCGCAAACTGATCGCCTGGGGCGGCACCACCGCCGACGACGAGGAGACCGGCCTGGGCGCCACCCGGCGGGTCTGGTTCCACGATCTGTCGGCCGGCCCGGAGTCCTGGACCAGCAACTTCGATGTGGACAACCCGGATCTCGACGGTGACGGCGTGGTCGACTACCGGATGCCGCCGACCTGGGAGTACGCCACCGGTGGCTTCCGCTCGCCGTCCGCACTCGCCGGTGACCTCGGCAAACTCACCCGGTACGTGGCGCTGAACCTGCTGTTCACCACGTCCCCGCTGTACCCGGTGGAGCTCCCGACCGCCAACCCGCCGCGGACCCTCGACATCGACAACAACACGTACGAGGGCTGGCCGGGTGTCGACGCGTCGGCCGAGTACATTTCGCCGAAGCTGCTCACCGACGAGTTGAGTGAACTGCGCTGGCGCAACCGGTTCAGCCATGACCAGCAGGACCTGCCGTACGACGCCCGCGCCGAGGAGTGCTACGTCGGTGTGCTGACCGGCGAGTCCTGCTACCCGGACACCGGCTACCCGTCGATCGCCAACCTGTACCTCTACAACACCGAGAACCTCGACCGCGCCCTCGACGACCAGGGCAGGGTGGACTACGAGATCCCGCTGTTCAACTACGCGGTCGGTGAGGGTGTGGACACGCCCGGCCTCGGGTTCGCCGACGACAACTACGTCGACGGCGACCAGAGCTACGTGTTCTCGTTCGTCTCCCCGGACGTGGTCGCCTCCGGCTACGGCCTGACCACCACCCAGATCCACGAGGTCGGCCACCACCTGGGCATGAGCCACCCGCACGACGGCTACGACAGCGCAACCGGCGTCGACTACGGCCCGGCCGGCGAGTTCTACTTCGCCAACGCCGGCGACGAGAACAACTCGATGATGAGTTACATCGACGTGAACTGGGACTTCAGCCAGTTCGACCGGGACAACAGCGACCGGTTCCTGACCGCCGCCTACTGGGAGGCCGCGAACCGGCTCGCCGCGACCGTCCCGGCCGGTAGGGGCCGGACCGCGCTGAAGGCCGCCGACCTGCTGCTGGGCGGCGCGTCGAAGGCGTTCGCGTCGCACGACTACCGGGCCGCGTACGCGCTCGCCGACAAGGCCTACAGCACGGTCGCCGCCATCCCGGGCGTCGACGCCGGCTCGGTGTCCGCGCAGATGCGCGCCGAGGCCGAGCAGGCCCGCAAGGGCAGCAAGGTCCACGACACCCACGAGTTCATCGACACGCTGGCCCCGGAGAGCCCGCGCAGCCAGCCGTGACCCCGCGCCGGCCCCGGACTTCCCGGGGCCGGCCCTTCAACCCCGTGGGTGGTCACTCACAGTTCGCAGAGTCGCACTCCGGTGCGCATTTCCGAGAGGTACGACCGGAGCGCGGCCGTCCGTTCCTCGGCCTCCCGGATCAGGGTCTGCGCCACGCCTCCCCAATCGTCCGGGCCCGGATCGTCCGGCAGCGCGGCGAACACCTCGGCGATCTCCCGGACGGTGAGGCCGACCCGCTGCGCCACCTTCGCCACCCGGATCCGGCAGGCCGCGTCGCTACTGAACCGGCGCTGGTCACTGCTGGTGCGCTCGGCCCGGACGATGCCGTGGCGTTCGTAGAACCGAACCGCCGAGGTGGCCACCCCGCTGTCCGCGGCAACCTCCCCGACCGTCAGCGTGTAACTGCTGGAGAGCTGTGCGGTCATTTCCTCATACTGCTCCGCGCCGGGCCTTGACTTCAACATATGTTGAAGGCCGAGTCTGGCCGCATGACTGAGACGTCCGTTGCCGAAGTACCCACCGCCAGCACCGTGGGCGACGAGCCGCTGCGACTCGCGGTGATCTCCGCCAGCGTCCGTGACCAGCGGATGGGGCGGGCCCTCGCCGAATGGGCGGCGTTCCGCGCCGCGGCCGCCGGCGCCGAGGTGGACCTGATCGACTGCGCCGAGTGCGCGCTGCCCGACGACGGCGGACTGCGTCCCGGCGGCAGCGCCGAATCGCCGGTCGCCGAGCGCCTCGACGCCGCCGACGCCTACGTGTTCGTCACCCCCGAGTACAACCACAGCTATCCGGCGAGTCTCAAGCGCCTCATCGACTGGCACTACCGGGAGTGGATGTTCAAGCCGGCCACGGTCCTTTCGTACGGCGTCCACGGTGGCCTGCTCGCCACCGAGCACCTGCGCGGCGTCCTGGCCGAACTGCACATCGTCACCACCCGGCGGGTCGTCGGCCTGAGCCGGCCGTGGTCCGACCTGAGCCCCGCCGGATACACCCCGCCCGCCGACGTGACCGAGGCGTTCGGCTCCGCCGTCCACGAACTCACCTGGTGGGCCGGCCTGCTGCGCACCGCCCGCCGCGAGCGCCCCTACGCCCGCTGATGCCACGCCACACCGAACCGCCACATGGTGCTCGGCGGCACCCTGCTGGACCGGCCGCTGGGCCCGGCGGGCGCCGGCTTCGCGGGCGGTCTGGGGCTGATCGTCGCCGGACTGTTGCTGCTGGGTGGCTTCACCCGGCGGGCCCGCCGGGTGGCCCGGCCGCTGGTCGACCTGCGGCTGCTGGAGCGGCGGCCGTTGCGGGCCGGGCTCGGGGTGCTCAACTGCTTCGGGGCCGCGTACTTCGGGACGATGTCGGTGCTGCCGCTCTACGTGCAGGGGGTGCGGGGCGATCCGGCGGCGCTGGTCGGGACCCTGTTGCTGCCACAGGCGATCACGGTGGGACTGGTGGCGCAGGTGGCGACCCGGCTGGTCGACCGGATCCCGCCGCGGCGGATCGTGCTGACCGGTACGGCCCTCGGCGCGGCCGGTGGCGCCGGGCCGGCCGTGGCCACCATGACCGGGGCCGGCTACCCGTGGATCGTGGCGGCGTCCGTGCTGCTCAGCGCGGGATCGGGGGCGACGCTGATGCCGACCATGACGATCACGTTGCGGGACCTCGACCATGCCGAGACGCCGCGCGGCACGACCCTGCTCGCTCTGGCGCAGCAGCTCTCGACGGCGATCGGCGGGGCGGCCGTCGCCGTGACGGTCAGCGTGCTGGTTCGCGAGCGGACCGGCGGTGGGGGAGTGGCCGCCATGCTCGCCCTGGACCCGGCAGCCCGGGCCGCGTCACGGCCCGAGCTCGCGGCGGCGGTCGGCGCCGCTGACCGGCCGGATCGCAAAGGCGTCCCGACGGCGGTGAGGGCCGGGCGGGTTCACCGGGACCGTCCCGACGGCGGTGGGGCCTGCCGGATGGTCAGGCTCATCGGGGCACGCGCATGCCGGCGACCAGGAGGGCGGCCATCCGGCGCGGGTCGTACCGGTCGTCGCTGCCGGCGCCGATGCAGAGGTTTCCGACCGCGCGCAGCAGCTGGTAGGCGCCTACGCCGGGAATCACCTGGCCGGCCGCGGTGGCGGCGGCGAGCAGGGTGTCGCAGACCGGTACGAGTCGGTCCAAAAAATAGGCGTGCAGCGTCTCGAAGGTGGCGTCGCCGGAGCGCAGCGCCTCGGGCAGGCCGTGCTTGGTGATCAGGAAGTCGACGAACAGGTCGATCCAGCGGGCCATCGCCTCGTGCGGGGTCGCGCTGTCGGCGAGCAGCGCGGGCCCGGCCTCGGCGCAGGCCTCCACCTGGTGCCGGTAGACGGCGACGATCAGGTCGGCGCGGGTCGGGAAGTGCCGGTAGATGGTGCCGACGCCGACCCCGGCGCGGAAGGCGATGTCGCGGACCGGAGTGTCGACGCCGGATGCCACGAACGCCGCGGCGGCCGCGTCCAGCAGGGTCTGCTCGTTGCGGCGGGCGTCGGCCCGTTTCCGCGGCGCGGCGGTCACCTGTTACCTCCGTCACTCCGATTGGTAAACGGAACACGGTTCCGTATGTTGGTTAACGGAACGCGGTTCCGGTTCCACTCACGTTACCTGAGGAGACCGCCATGCAATACCGCACCCTCGGCCGGACCGGCGTGCAGGTCAGCGCCCTCGTGCTCGGCGCCATGAATTTCGGCCGGATCGGGAACACCACCCAGCGGGAGGCCGAGGCCATGACCGGCGCCGCCCTCGACGCCGGCATCAACCTGATCGACACCGCCGACTGGTACAGCGACGGCCAGTCGGAGGAGATGGTCGGCAGGGCCATCGCCGGCCGCCGCGACGACATCGTGCTGGCCACCAAGGCCACCATGCCGATGAGCGAGAACCCCAACCACCGGGGCGGCTCACGCCGCTGGCTGTGCACGGCGCTCGACGACAGCCTGCGCCGCCTCGGCGTCGACCACGTCGACCTCTACCAGATTCACCGGTGGGATCCGGAGACCGGCGACGAGGAGACCCTGGCCGCGCTGACCGACCTGCGACGGGCCGGGAAGATTCGCTACTTCGGGTCGTCGACGTTCCCCGCCTACCGGATCGTGCAGGCGCAGTGGGCGGCCCGGGAACACCGTCTGGGCCGGTACGTCACCGAGCAGCCCAGCTACTCGATCCTCCAGCGCGGTATCGAGGCCCACGTCCTGCCGGCCACCCGGGACTACGGGATGGGGGTGCTGGCCTGGAGCCCGCTCGCGTCGGGCTGGTTGTCCGGGGCGGTCCGGGCCGGCCGGGAGATCACCACGAACCGCTCGGCGATCCTGCCCGAGCGCTTCGACCTCACCATCGCGTCCAACCGGGCCCGGATGGACGCCGTCGAACGGCTCGCCGTGGTCGCCGACCAGGCCGGGCTCACGATGATCCAGCTGGCCCTCGGCTTCGTCACCGCGCACCCGGCGGTGACCAGCGCGATCATCGGACCGCGCACGACGGCCCACCTGGAGGCGCAACTCGCGGCAGCGGACACGGTGCTGCCGGCGGACGTGCTGGACGCGATCGACGAGATCGTCGCGCCCGGGGTGGACCTGGCGGCGCACGAAAAGTTCGACACGCCCCCGGCCCTGCTGGAAGCCTCACTGCGCCGTCGGTGAGAAGCCGCGCCGCTGGTGAGAAGCCACGCCGCGCCGCTGGTGGGAACCCCGCAGAAAGCCGCCGGCGGGAAGGCGCCGGGTGGCAGCACCGCCCGGCGGTGCCTCGCGGGCCGGACCCGGCAGATGGTCGCGGTGCGCCACGGGACGGCGATCGGTGCGGTCGGGGACGCCTCACCCCGTACCGGAAATGGTTGAAGGCCGCACCCTCGCGCGGAGAATGCGGCCTTCGGGGATCTTGCGGAGGGATCAGCCCTTGACGCTGCCCGCGAGCAGGCCGCGGACGAAGTAGCGCTGGAGCAGGAGGAACACCGTGACCGGCACGACGATCGACACGAAGGCGCCGGCGGAGAGCAAATGCCAGGCCGTGCCGCGGGTGCCGCTCAGGTTGGACAACTGCACCGTCATCGGGGAGATCTCCGGCGAGCCGGCGAAGGTCAGCGAGACCAGCAGGTCGTTCCACACCCAGAGGAACTGGAAGATGCCGAACGCGGCCAGGGCCGGCATGAGCAGCGGCAACAGCACCTTGAAGAAGATCGACACGTGGCCCGCGCCGTCGATGCGGGCGGCCTCGATGAGGCTGGCCGGGACCTCTTTGATGAAGTTGTGCAGCAGGTAGATCGCCAGCGGCAGAGCGAACGTGGAGTGCGACAGCCACAGCGTCCAGAACGTGTTGTTCAGACCGGCCTTCACGTAGAGCTGCAGCAGCGGCACCAGGGTGACCTGGAGCGGGACGATCTGCAACGCGAAGATCGCGATGAACAGGATGTTCTTGCCGGGGAAGTTCATCCAGGCGAACGCGTACGCGGCCAGCGACGCCAGACACAGCGGGATCACCACCGAGGGGATGGTGATGACCAGCGAGTTCAGGAAGAAGTCGGCCAGGTTGATGCCGCCGTCGTCGAAGACGGCCCGGTAGTTGTCCAGCGTGACTTCGGGATCGGAGAAGAACGTCCACCAGCCGGTCCGCTTGATCGCCATCTCCGGGCGGAACGAGGAGATCAGCAGGCCGAACGTGGGGATCGTCCAGAGCACGGCGAGGACGACCGCGGCGAGCGACGCCCACGGCGAGGTGAGCCGGTTCTTCGCGTCCGCCGCGGCGGACAGCTTATGGGCTTCCGACTTCGACACCGGCGTGGTGGTGAGAGGAGCTGCGGTGGTCATCTCACGCCTCCGAACGGCGAAGCTGGCGGATGTTGTACACGACGATCGGGATGACGAGGACGAACAGCACCACCGCGAGCGCCGAGCCGAGGCCCTTGTCGTTGCTGCGGAAGCTCTGGCTGTAGAACTCGTTGGCGATCACGTTCGTGTCGAACCGGCCACCGGTCATGGTCTGGACGATGTCGAAGACCTTCAGGGTGCCGATCGCGATGGTGGTCATGACGACCACGACCGCGGGGCGGATCGCGGGCAGCGTGACGAACCGGAACATGCCCCACGGGCCGACGCCGTCGAGGCGGGCCGCTTCGATGATGTCGTCCGGGATCGCCTTGATGGCCGCCGACAGGACGGTCATCGCGAAACCGGCCTGAATCCAGATCATGACCACGATCAGCAGGAAGGTGTTCAGCGGTGACTCGATGAGCAACTGCACCGGCTCGCCGCCGAGCCAGACGATGACCTGGTTGACCAGGCCGATCTGCTCGACGTTGCGCTGGTCGGGGCGGTACTCGTACATGAACTTCCAGATCACCGACGCCGCGACGAAGGAGATCGACATGGGCAGGAAGATCAGCGCCTTGGCGAACGACTCCATCCGGGCCTTGTCGACCAGGATGGCGTAGAGCAGGCCGATGCCGGTCGCCGCGAACGGGGTGACCAGCACCCAGAACGCCGTGTTGCGCAGCACGGTGAGCTGCTCGGCGTCGGTGAAGATCTTCGTGTAGTTGTCCAGGCCGATGAAGTTGCTCAGCGAGGCGTCGAAGAACGACTGGTAGATGGTGCGAACACCGGGGTAGAGCAGCCCGACGCCGAGCATCAGCACGGTCGGGAGGAGATAGAGAGCGGCGACCGCACGGTCGCGCTTGCCGGCCACGCGGCTGGCGGCGAACAGGATCAGGCCGACGACGGCGGCGAACAACAGGATCGCCGCGAACATTTGCAGGATCTTGTCTGAGGTGGTGGAGGCGGTGGTGAACACGCGGCCCGTTCCTCCTTGGCTTGGTGCAAGCGAGAGGTTAAGTGAAGAACAGATGGGGGCGAACTGCCAGGGCCGGTCGGGTATGACCCCCGACCGGCCCCGGTATTACCAGTTCGTCACTTGGGCCAGGACTTCTCGATGTTGTCGAGCGTGGTCTTGGTGTCCTGACCGATGATCCAGGCCGTCGTCTGCTTCCAGAACGAGTTGGCGCCGACCGCACCGGGCATCATGTCCGAACCGTCGAAGCGGAACTGTGCGTTCGGGTCCTGGAGGATGCCGGCCGAGAGCTGGTCGATCGGGTTGGTCAGGTTCGCCGGGTCGAGACCCTTGTTGGCGGAGACCCAGCCCGAGGAGAGCTTGGCCTTGGTGTTCGCCCACACGTCGCTGGACAGGTAGGTCTGGAAGGCCTTGACCTCCGGACGGTCCGCGAACGCCAGGACGAACTCACCGCCGCCGAGGACCGGCTTGGTGGTGGCGTCCTTGCCCGGCAGGTAGAAGGCGTAGATGTCGCCGTCCTTGGCCACCTTGGTGCCGGCCGGGAAGTTGGCCGCGTAGAAGCTGGCCTGGCGGTGCAGCGAGCACTGGCCGTCGAGGATCGGCAGACCCGCGTCCTGGAAGGTGGTGCTGGCGATGCTCTTGACGTCGCCGAGGCCGCCGTTCACGTACTGGTCGTTCTTGAGGTAGGCGCCCACGGCGTCCAGGGCCTGGGTGGCCTCGGGGCCGTTGAAGGGGATCTCGTGCTTGACCCACTTGTCGTAGGTCTCCGCCCCGGAGAGGCGGAGCATGAAGTCCTCCATCCAGTCGGTGAGCGGCCAGCCGGTCGCCTCACCGGACGCGATGCCGGCACACCACGGCTTGCCACCGTCCGCGACGATCTTGTCGCTGAGCGCCTTGAGCTCGTCGAGGGTGGTGGGGATCTGGTAGCCCTTGTCCGCGAACTCCTTCGGCGAATACCACACCAGGGACTTCACGTTGGCGCCCAGCGGCGCGGCGTAGAACTTGCCGTCGACCGTGCCGTAGGCCTTCCAGTCGGGGCCGAAGAACTTGTCGACGTTGGCGGCGGTCTCGGCCGGGGCCTCGACGGCCTTGCCGGTCTTCACCAGGTTCTGCAGCAGACCCGGCTGCGGCACATACGCGATGTCCGGCGGGCTGCCTGCCTCGGCGCGGACCAGGATCTGGGTCTCGAAAGCCTTGTCGCCCTCGTACTTCACCGTGACGCCGGTGCACTTCTCGAAGGGGACGTAGGACTCCTTGTGCGGAGTGTCCTCCGGGGTCACGATGCCGGTGTAGATCGTGACCGTCTTGCCCTTCAGGTCACCGAACGCGGTGTAGGGCGAGCAGTCGATCGCCGCCGCCGACGCGCCGGTGTCGGCTCCGGTGTCGTCGTCGCTGTCGCCGCAGGCGCTGAGGCCGAAGACCAGCCCCATGCTGAGGGCACCGGCGAGCGCGACCCGCGATCGCGAACTCCCACGTTGAACGAACATACCGCTCCCTATGTCTGTAGCGCCTCCGGCGTCTTACGACGCCGCCGTCCGAAGCGCCTCTTGACCCTCAGTCAAGAGGTAACCAGCAAGTTGCGCAATGATTTCCGCGCGATCGAGTCGGTAACGATATCGCTGCGACCCATCGGCACCTTAACCGGTTAAGGAGATTGGCGGAAGAGCCTACCGTCTGCTGAGTTTCACCGGGGCATTATCCCGATTTTTCCGGATAAAACCTTGGGTGAGACGGTTTTGTTGGCGCTACTTCTGGCGATACGGGTCCACTGTCGCAAAAAGGAACCGCCGCACCCCCCGGCGAGGGATGCGGCGGTTCCGGCGACGGTGTTCTAGCGGGCGACTGCGAGGTACTTGTAACCGATCCGGCGCATCCGCTCCGGGTCCAGGACATGGCGTCCGTCGAGCACCACCGGGTTGCGCATCAGGCCGATGAACTTCGACCAGTCCAGCTCCAGGTACTGCGCCCACTCGGTGACCAGCACGACCGCGTCGCAGTCGGCGAACAGGTCGTCGATCGTCGCGCTCAGGTACGGCGCCAGCTCCGGCTGCTCGGCACGGAACCGCTCCGACGCCACCGGGTCGTGCAGCTTCACCCGGGCGCCCCGGGCCAGCAGCGAGTTCGCGATGTCCAGCGCCGGCGCGTCGCGCAGGTCGTCGGTGTTCGGCTTGAACGCCAGCCCGAGCAGGCCGATCTTGCGGCCCTTCAGGATGCGCAGCTCGTCCTGGAGCCGCTCGACGGCGATGGCCCGCTGCCGGCTGTTGACGTCGCGGGCGGCCTTCACGATCGGCATCTCGAGGTTGTACTCGGACGCGGTGGCGATCAGGGCCTTGGTGTCCTTGCCGAAGCAGGAGCCGCCCCAGCCCACGCCGGGCTGCAGGAACCGGGAGCCGATCCGCTGGTCCAGCCCCATGCCGCGGGCGACCTCGGTGATGTCGGCGCCGACCTTGGCGGCCAGCTGGCCGATCTCGTTGGCGTAGCTGATCTTGAGGGCCAGGAACGCGTTGGCCGCGTACTTGATCAGCTCGGCGGAGGCCAGGTCGGTGGAGACCAGCGGGACCGCGTTGGCGTCCTCCGGCCGGGGCATGAAGGTCGGCGGCGTGAACGTCTGGTTGATGATCGGCCGGTAGAGGCGGTTGAGCACCTCGAGGCTGCGCGGGTTGTCCGAGCCGATGACGATCCGGTCCGGGTACAGCGTGTCGGCGATGGCGTTGCCCTCACGCAGGAACTCCGGGTTCGACGCGACCGCGAACTCGACACCCTCCGGCCGGTCCTCCCGGGTGGCGAACGAGTCACGCAGGATGGCGTCCACCCAGTTGCCGCTGCCGATCGGGACGGTGGACTTGTTGACCACCACGGTGAAGTCGTGGTGGAGAGCGTGCGCCACGCTCTCCGCGGCGCCGCGCAGGTAACGCAGATCCGGGCTGCCGTCCGGGGCCGACGGCGTCTGCACCGCGACGAAGACGACATCCGCGCCGGGGACGGCCTCCTCGTACGAGGTCGTGAACGTGAGGTTCTGCGCCGCCTCGGCCAGCAGATCCTCCATCCCGGGCTCGTAGATCGGGCACTTGCCACCGCGCAGCATGTCGACCTTGGCCTGGTCGAGGTCGACACAGGTGACCTCATGGCCGAGGAAGGCCAGGCTGACGCCCGTGGTGAGACCGACATAGCCGGTACCGACAACGCAAACCTTCATGCAATCTCCTCCACCGCTATGCCGGCCCGCGGTTACACCACGTATCGGGGGCGTGGCTCACCGGCCTCTCGTCGGAGCCGGCCGGCCGGTGCCGCCGATGGCACCGACCTGCGTGTTCCGGCCGAATGATACACAGCCTTTTGGCTCACTTTTTGTCACTGAATGTGGCCTTCCATCGTGCCGTGCTCCCTCCTCATCGGCAGTTGAACCGGGAGTGCTGCGAAGGATGCGGAAAGTTTCCGGCTCTTGACAGGAAGATGACGGAGACCGACGCTGCTGGGAGCGCTCCCACTCACGTGTTTCAATGGAAGGGTCATCCCCCATGCGAAGGTCCCCCGGCGGCGCGATCGTCGCCGCCCTCGTAACGGCCGCGACCGCGGTCGCCGTCGCGTCTGGCCCGAACATGGCCTCGGCCGCCCCCGCCGAGCCCTACACCTGGAAGAACGTCCGGATCGACGGCGGTGGTTTCATCCCCGGCATCGTCTTCAACCCGGGCGAGAAGGACCTCATCTACGCGCGCACGGACATCGGCGGCGCCTATCGCTGGACCCAGTCCACCCAGAGCTGGACCCCGCTGCTCGACTGGGTCGGTCAGGACGACTGGGGACACAACGGCGTTCTCAGCATCGCCCCCGACCCGGTCGACACCGGCCGGGTCTACGCGGCCGTCGGCATGTACACCAACAGCTGGGACCCCAACAACGGCGCCGTCCTGCGCTCCACCGACAAGGGAAACACCTGGCAGCGGACCGCCCTGCCGTTCAAGGTGGGCGGCAACATGCCCGGCCGTGGCATGGGCGAGCGCCTCGCCGTGGACCCGCGGAACAACCGGAACGTCTATTTCGCCGCCGAGGGTGGAAACGGGCTCTGGCGCAGCACCGACTACGGGGCCACCTGGGCCAAGGTGTCCAACTTCCCCAACGTCGGCAACTACGTGGCCGACCCGTCCGACACCAACGGCTACCTGAGCCAGAACCAGGGGCTGAGCTGGGTCACCTTCGACCCGGCGTCGACCAGCGTCTACGTGGGCGTCGCCGACAAGGCGAACCCGGTCTACCGGTCCACCGACTCCGGCGCCACCTGGGAGCGGATCGCCGGGCAGCCCACCGGCTACCTCGCGCACAAGGGCGTGGTGCAGGGGAAGTACCTGTTCATCGCCACCAGTGACACCGGCGGCCCGTACGACGGGACGGCCGGCCAGGTCGCCCGGCTGGACACCACCACCGGCGTCTGGACCGACATCTCGCCGACCCCGGTGGCCGACCGCTACTACGGCTACTCCGGGCTCACCGTCGACAAGCAGAAGCCCGGCACGCTGATGGTCGCCACCCAGACCTCCTGGTGGCCGGACGCGATCTTCTTCCGGTCCACCGACTACGGCGCCACCTGGACCCGGATCTGGGACTGGAACGGCTACCCGAGCCAGACGAAGCGCTACACCATGGACATCTCGGCCAACCCGTGGCTGGACTTCAACAGCAATCCGCAGCCGCCGGAGAGCACCCCGAAGCTCGGCTGGATGAACGAGAGCCTGGAGATCGACCCGTTCGACTCCAACCGGCTGCTCTACGGCACCGGCGCCACCCTCTACGGCACCACCCAGCTGACCAACTGGGACTCCAACACCACCTTCTCGATCAAGCCGTTCGCCAAGGGCATCGAGGAGACCGCGGTCCAGGACCTGGCCAGCCCGCCGACCGGGGCGCCGCTGGTCAGCGCCCTCTACGACGTCGGCGGCTTCTACCACGCCGACCTCGACACCGTGCAGGCGAGCTTCCACGACAGCCCGGCGCTGGGAAGCAACACCGGCCTGGACTTCGCCGAGCTCAACCCGCAGTTCTTCGTCCGGGTCGGCAACGCCTCGGCCGCCCCGCACATCGGCGTCTCCAACGACGGCGGCAAGAACTGGTACCAGGGCCAGGAGCCGTCCGGCGTGACCGGCGGCGGCACCGTCGCGGTCGGCGCCGACGCCAACGCGGTGGTCTGGTCCCCGGCCGGCGTGGGCGTGCACTACTCCACCACACGGGGCAGCACCTGGACCGCGTCGACCGGCATTCCGGCCGGGGCCGAGGTCGAAAGCGACAGAGTCGACCCCAAGACCTTCTACGGGTACGCCGCGGGCAAGTTCTACACGTCCACCGACGGTGGGGCGACGTTCACCGCCTCCGCCGCCGCGATGCCCACCGAGGGCCGGGTGAACCTGAAGGCCGTGCCGGGCGCCGCCGGTGAGGTGTGGGTGGCCGGCAAGACCGGGCTGCTGCGCTCCACCAACTCCGGCCAGACGTTCACCACGATCGGCGGTGGCGTGTCGGAGGGGATCAACGTGGCCTTCGGCAAGGCCGCTCCGGGCGCCACCGCCCCGGCGGTCTACCTGGTCGGCACGGTCGACGGCGTGGACGGCGTGTTCCGGTCCGACAACACCGGGGCCTACTGGGTCCGGATCAACGACGACAAGCACCAGTACGGCAACGCCGGCGACGCCCTGGCCGGTGACCCGCGCGTCTACGGCCGGGTCTACCTGGGCACCAACGGCCGCGGCATCCTCTACGCCGACCGGCAGGGCGGGCCGACCTCGCCCACCCCGTCGACGTCGGCCTCCGCCTCCCCGGGCTCGCCCTCTCCGTCGGTCTCGGTCTCCGTGTCCCCGTCGGTCACGGTCTCCCCGTCCGTCTCCGTCTCGCCGAGCACCTCCGCCGGCTGCACCGCCACCTACAAGGTGACCGGGCAGTGGGGCGGCGGCTTCCAGGGCGAGGTGACCGTCAAGAACACCGGTACGGCCACCACCACCGGGTGGAAGGTCGGCTGGACCTACACGGCCGGGCAGACCGTCACGCAGAGCTGGGGCGGCACCGCCACCCAGTCCGGCGCCGCGGTAACCGTCGTGAACGCCGGATACAACGGCACCCTCACGTCCGGGGCGTCCACCACGTTCGGATTCCTCGGCGGCAACACCGGCACCACCAACCCCGTTCCGTCCCCGATCAGCTGTTCCACCACCCCGTAGGCCGGTCCCCGGGCGGCCTACGGGCCGCCTGGGAACCCGGCGGAGAGGAACATCCCCCGTGAGTCCATTCAGACACCGCCTGCGACGCAGGCTGGCACTCTCCGGCGTCGCCGTTCTCGGCGCCGGAGCGGCCCTCGCGGCCGGCGCCCCGGCCTATGCCGCGGCCGGCTGCACCGTCGTCTACAAGGTGCAGAGCCAGTGGCCCGGCGGCTTCACCGGCGACATCCAGATCAAGAACACCGGTGACCCGCTGTCCAGCTGGAAGCTCGAGTTCGACTTCCCGGACGCCGCCCAGAAGGCGGGGCAGGGCTGGAGTGGCGTCTACAGCCAGACCGGCCAGCACGTCACCGTCAACAACGCCGCCTGGAACGGCTCGCTCGGCACCAACGCCACCGTGGGCACCGGCTTCAACGGCACCTTCGGCTCGGCCAACCCGGTACCGACCGCGTTCACGCTCAACGGCACCGCCTGCAACCAGGCCGCGAACGCGCCGACCGTGGCCATCACCAGCCCGGCGGCCAACACCCGCTACACCGCGCCCGCGTCCATCCCGATCGCGGCGACCGCCACGGCGGCCGGCGGGCAGACCATCAGCAAGGTCGAGTTCTACCACGACGGCCTGCTGCTGGGCACCGACACGGCCGCGCCGTACACGTACTCCTGGGACGGGGTGCCGGCGCAGACCGCCGCCTACCACGTGCAGGCCATCGCGTACGACAACGCCGGCACCAAGAGCAGCACCGCCGACGTGCCGGTCTTCGTCGACGCGGCCACCACCCCGGCGATCGTCGCCGACGCCACCTCGCTGGCGATCAACCCCGGCGCGAGCGGTACGTTCAAGCTCGCGCTGAGCAAGGCGCCGACCGCGAACGTCACGGTCGCCGTGGCCCGTTCCGCGGGCTCCACCGCGGTCACCGTGACCCCGGCGACGCTCACCTTCACCACGTCGAACTGGAGCACCGGCCAGTCGGTCACCGTCTCGGCCGCCAGCACGGCGACGGCCGGGTCCACCGCGACGATCTCGGCCACCTCGACCGGCTACACGGCCGCCCAGTTGGGCGTCACGGTCACGGAGCCGGGTTCGGTGGACACCCGGTTCACGCAGCTCTACAACGACCTGAAGAACCCGGCCAACGGCTACTTCAGCCCGGAGGGCGTGCCCTACCACTCGATCGAGACGCTGATCGACGAGGCGCCCGACCACGGTCACGAGACCACGAGTGAGGCGTTCTCCTACTGGCTGTGGCTGGAGGCCGCCAACTCGCGGATCACCGGCGACTGGGCGCCGTTCAACAGCGCCTGGACCACGATGGAGAAGTACATCATCCCGTCGCACGCCGACCAGCCGACGAACGCGAACTACAACGCGTCCAAGCCGGCGACGTACGCGGCCGAGTACCCGCTCCCGTCGCAGTACCCGTCCCAGCTCGACACCGGCGTCTCGGTCGGCACCGATCCGCTGGCCGCCGAGCTGAAGAGCGCGTACGGCACCGACGACATCTACGGCATGCACTGGCTGCTGGACGTCGACAACACGTACGGCTTCGGGCACTGCGGTGACGGCACCACCCGCGTCGCCTACATCAACACCTTCCAGCGTGGCACCCAGGAGTCGACCTGGGAGACCGTGCCGCAGCCGTCCTGCGACACGTTCAAGCACGGCGGCCCGAACGGCTACCTGGACCTGTTCACCAAGGACACGTCCTACGCCAAGCAGTGGAAGTACACCAACGCCCCGGACGCCGACGCCCGTGCCGTGCAGGTCGCCTACTGGGCCCTGCAGTGGGCCACCGAGCAGGGCAAGCAGTCGCAGATCTCGACGACCGTCGCCAACGCCGCCAAGATGGGCGACTACCTGCGGTACTCCTTCTACGACAAGTACTTCAAGCAGCCCGGCTGCGCGTCCACCTCGTGTGCCGCGGGCACCGGCAAGAACGCCTCCAGCAACCTGATGTCGTGGTACTACGCCTGGGGCGGGGCCTACGACACCAGCGCCGGATGGGCGTGGCGCATCGGCTCCAGCACCAGCCACTTCGGCTACCAGAACCCGATGGCCGCGTACATCATGTCCAACGTCAGCGCCTTCAACCCGAAGTCGCCGACCGCGAAGGCCGACTGGCAGGCCAGCCTGACCCGGCAGCTCGAGTTCTACCAGTGGCTCCAGTCGTCCGAGGGTGCCATCGCCGGTGGCGCGACGAACAGCTGGAACGGCAACTACTCGGCGCGGCCGGCCGGCACGCCGACCTTCTACGGCCTGGCCTACGTGGAGGCCCCGGTCTACTCCGACCCGCCGTCCAACCAGTGGTTCGGCATGCAGACCTGGTCGCTGGAGCGGCTGGCCGAGTACTACTACACGACAGGTGACGCCAAGGCCAAGTCGGTCCTGGACAAGTGGGTCACCTGGGCGCTGGCCAACTCCACCATCACCGCGACCAGCTTCGAGATCCCGTCCGACCTGACCTGGTCCGGCGCGCCGGCCACGTGGAACCCGTCGAGCCCGGCGGCCAACACCAACCTGCACGTCACGGTCAAGAACAAGAGCCAGGACCTGGGTGTCGCCGGCTCGTTCGCGAAGCTGCTGACCTTCTACGCCGCCAAGTCCGGCAACACGGCGGCGAAGACGGCCGCGAAGAACCTGCTCGACGCGATCTGGACGCACAAGGACGGCAAGGGCGTCTCGGTGACCGAGACCCGTGCCGACTACAACCGGTTCGACGACGTCTACAACGCGTCCACCGGTCAGGGCATCTACATCCCGCCGGGCTGGAGCGGCAAGATGCCGAACGGCGACGTGATCCAGCCGGGTGTCTCGTTCCTGGACATCCGCAGCTTCTACCGCAGCGACCCGGACTTCCCGAAGGTCCAGGCCTACCTGAACGGCGGCGCCGCGCCGACGTTCAACTACCACCGATTCTGGGCGCAGGTCGACGTGGCCACCGGCTACGCCGAGTACGCCCGCCTCTTCCCCCAGGGGTGACGATGAGAATTCTCAGAATGGCCGCGGTGGCCCTGTTCGCCGCCGCGGCCGGGCTCCTGGCCCTGCCCAGCAGCCCAGCTCAAGCCCACGGCGCCATCCAGGTGCCCGGTAGCCGCACCTGGTTCTGCTACCAGGACGGCCGTAACCCGAACACCGGCGCGATCGAGCCGAAGAACGCGGCCTGCGCCGCGGCGGTGGCGGCGAGCGGTGTCACGTCGCTTTACAACTGGTTCGCCGTGCTCCGGTCCGACGGGGCCGGGCGGGTCAACGGGTTCCTCCCGGACGGCCAGCTGTGCAGCGGCGGGACCGGCGGGCCGTACAACTTCACCGGGTTCAACCTGGCCCGCACCGACTGGCCGACGACGCACCTGACGGCCGGGGCGAACATCCAGGTCAAGTACAACAACTGGGCCAAGCACCCCGGCACGTTCTCCCTCTACATCACCAAGGACGGCTACGACCCGACCAAGCCGCTCGCCTGGAGCGACCTCGAGCCGACACCGTTCGACCAGGTGACCAACCCGCCGGCCAATGGCGGGCCGGGCACCGATGACGGCCACTACTACTGGACCGGCCGGTTGCCCGCCAACAAGACCGGCAAGCACCTGATCTACTCGGTGTGGTCGCGCTCGGACAGCACGGAGACCTTCTACGGCTGCTCGGACGTGGTGTTCGACGGCGGCAACGGCGAGGTCACCGGGATCGGCGGCGGGGGCACCACCAGCCCGTCCCCGAGCACGCCCACCTCGCCCTCGCCGAGCGTGCCGGTCTCGCCGAGCGCATCGGTGTCGCCGAGCACACCGGGCGGAACGGGCGGCTGCTCCGGCATGTACAACGTCGTCTCGGCGTGGAGCGGTGGCTTCCAGGGCGAGGTCATGGTGCACGCCGGCACGACGCCGGTGAACGGCTGGAACATCTCCTGGACGTTCCCGGGCGACCAGAAACTCGCCCAGGTGTGGAGTGGGAAGGCCACCAGCAGCGGATCCCTGGTGTCGGTGACCAACGAGAGCTGGAACGCGAGCGTCCCGGCCAACGGCCACGTCACCTTCGGGTTCCTGGCGTCCGGCACAGCCGCGACACAGCTGCAGAACCTGACCTGCAGCACGGGGTGACACCCCGGTGACGGTTCCCCCGGCAGTGTGATGGACGTCGCGCCGCCGGGGGCGCCGCACACCGGGAGACAGCTTGACGAGCTATGGGCGTTATCCGTACGTTACCCGCATTAAGAAGAAAAGCGATGTTTCAGGTCGATCGGGTCAGGAAGACGCGCCCGGTCCAGCCGGCCGGCCCACCGTCGGCCGCGTGCTCACCCGCCGCGGCCTGCTGCTGGCCGGTGGCGGCGCGACGCTCGTCGTGGCCACGCCCGGCGCCGCCGGGCAGCGGACCACCCTGGAACGTGAGCCCCCACGGGTCGGCACCTGGGCGGCCGCCCCCACCGCGGTCCCGGTGAAGAAGGTCCTCACGCTCGACGACCAGACCGTACGGCAGGTCCTGCACACTAGCATCGGCGGCGATCTCCCACAGCTCACCCTGTCGAACGAGTACGGCGCCGAACCGGTACGCATCGGCGCCGCCCGGATCGGGGTGCGCACCGGTGGCCTGGGGTCCAGCGCCACCGTCCCGGGCAGTGACCGGCCGCTCACCTTCAACGGCTCGCCGGCCCCCGTCCTGGCCCCCGGGCAGGTGCTCGTCAGCGACCCCGCCGACCTCGTCATCGAGGCCGGCGCCGACGTGGTCGTCAGCCTCCACCTGCCGGAACGCGTTCGGGTCGGCACGATCAGCCCCCGGGCGAAGCAGGAGAACCTGATCGTCGCCGGCGACGCCACCGCGCGGCCCGATCCGGGCCCCGGCAAGACCATCACCCGGTACCTGTGGGTGACCGGGCTGAGCGTCCGCGCGGTCCGGGCGGCGTCCGCGATCGTCGCCCTCGGTGACTCGATCACCTGCGGCACCGCGACCACCGACAACGCCAATCACCGCTGGCCCGACCTGCTGGCCGCCCGGCTGCGCGTCGAGGGGCTGCCCCGCGGGGTGCTCAACGCCGGGCTCAGCGGCAACCGGCTGCTGTTCGGCTATGAGGACCCGACCGGCAGCGCGGACAAAAAGGCGTACATCGGCGCGGCCACGTTCCGGCGCTTCGCCCGCGACGTGCTCACCCACCCGGGCGTGGGCCACGTGATCGTCCTGATCGGCGTGAACGACCTGGCCAACAAGCCGGCCCGCACCACCGGCGAGATGATCGCCGGGCACCGGGAGCTGATCCTGCGGTCCCGCGCGGCCGGGATACGGGTGATCGGCGGCACCCTGCTGCCCTTCGCCGGCGCCTCGGACGGCCTCGACACGCAGGCCAACCAGCGGGTCCGAGCGGAACTCAACGCGTGGATCCGGGGCGGTGGCGAGTACGACGGGGTGATCGACTTCGACGCGGCGCTGCGCGACCCGAACGATCCGTGGCGCCTGAACCCCCGTTACGACTCCGGGGACGGGCTGCACCCCAACGACGAGGGCACCGCGGCGCTGGCCGCGGCCGTGCCGCTGAACCTGCTCGGAGACTGACCGGCCACCTCCGGCCGGCTCACAGCGCAGCGTCCTCTGCCAGGTCCCGGGCGCCCGGGCGATCCGCTGGACGGCCGGCGGCTACCTGATCGACTGCGAGCCCGGGAAGGTCGACGCGTACGCCGGGGTCGGCGGCGCCCCGGCCGCCGCCGGTCAGCGGCGGCGGGCCCTCGCACTGCTGGAGAAGCTCGACCACCCGGCCGCGGCCGGGTTGCGGATCAGACTTCGCTCGTGAACCGGTACGGATCCCCGGCGCCCACCCGCAGGATCTCCGGGGCGCCGCCGGACAGGTCGATCACCGTGGTCGGCTCGGTGCCGCAGTCGCCGGAGTCGACCACCGCGTCCAGGGCGTGGTCCAGTTCCTCCTTGATCTGCCAGCCGTGCGTCATCGGCTCGGTCTCGCCGGGCAGCAGCAGCGTGCTGGAGACCAGCGGCTCGCCCAGTTCGGCCAGGATCGCCTGCGCTGTCACGTGACCGGTGATCCGTACCCCCACGGTCTTCTTCCTGGGGTGCAGCAGACGCCGGGGAACCTCCTTGGTGGCCGGGAGGATGAAGGTGAACGGCCCCGGGGTCGACGCCTTCACCGCCCGGAACAGCGCGTTGTTGATCGTCACGAAATGACCCAGCTGGGCGAAGTCATGACACATCAGGGTGAAGTGGTGCCGATCGTCGAGATGACGGATCGCCCGGATCCGGTCCAGCGCCTCCTTGCTGCCCAACCGGCAGCCCAGCGCGAAGCACGAGTCCGTCGGATAGGCGATCAGAGCGTCGCCGCGGATCAGGTCGGCGATCTGATGGACGCTGCGCTGCTGCGGATTGTCCGGGTGCACGTCGAAGTACTTGGCCACTCGTCGCAGCTTAGGCTGCGGTCATGGCGAGCGTTCACCGTCCGGCCGCAAGAGTGATCTGTTTCGACGCCGACGGGCGCGTCCTGCTCCTGCACTGGGAGGATCCGGTCACCGGCGACCGGCTCTGGGAACCGCCCGGCGGCGGCATCGACCCGGGCGAGACGCCGCTGCGGGCCGCCCGGCGCGAACTGGCCGAGGAGACCGGGCTCGACCCGTCCGCGGTCCAGGAGCGGTGCATCGACGTGCCGCGCGACACCTGGTGGAAGGGGACCCACTTCGTGGGCCCCGAGCAGTTCTTCCCGGCCTTCTTCGGCACCACACGGCCGTCCGTGACCAGAGAGAACCTGCTTTCGTACGAGCAGAGCGAACTCCAGGGACATCGGTGGGTCCACCCCGCCGACCTGCACACGCTGCCCGGCCGCCTCGAACCGCCCACCCTGCCCGCCGTGATCGCGCGGCTGCGCGCCCCCGCCTGACCCGGGGTCAGCCGGAGAAGCGGGCGGAGCGCGCCATCCTGCGGTAGGCGGCCAGCGCCTCGGCGTCGCTGTCCGGCCGGAAGTCGCGGGACGTCCCCTTCTGCCGGTCGGTGTCGAACCAGACGACCGCGCCGACCGACGGGGTCTCCTTCACATAGGCGGAGAGCTTGCGGATCCACGGGGCCTTGGTGCCCTTGCCGTGGCCGATCGCCGCGGTCTCGGCCACGACGATCGGCTTGCGCTTGCCGTAGGCCGACACGATCGGGCTGAACAGTGTCCGCGGCGACTCCTTGGAGAAGTTGTAGCCGGAGACGCCCACCCAGTCGACGTAGTCGTCGCCCGGGTAGTAGTTCTCGAACCGGTTCCACGAGACGTCCGGCCCGGAGTTCCAGTTCGGCGCCCACACCCAGGCCACGTTGGTGGCACCCTCGTCCCGGAAGATCCGGTGGATGCGCCGCCACGACTTGATGTAGCCGGAGGGCTTCTTCCCGTTGTGGGCGCCGTCCCAGGCGAACCAGTTGCCGTTCATCTCCCACGCCCAGCGCAGCATGATCGGCCGTTTCATGCCGGCCAGCCGGTTCGCCATCAGGGCGATGTTCTTGTCGGATCTGCCGCTGGTGATCCGCTTGTGGGTGGTGCCGTCCCAGGACACCATCAGGACCGCGCTCGCGGGCACCTCCGGCTCGGCGAGCGGCGCGTAGCCGGACCACGGGTAGTAGCGGTGCACGATCCGCTGCTCCCGGCCGAGCTGCCTGCGGCGCAGCGCCAGGCTCTCGGTGAACGTCCGCCCGCGCAACGACAGATATGAGCCGAGCAGCGCCTTCCCCTTCCGGAAGGGGACCGCGCCGCCCCGGGCAGCGGCCGCCTCGGCGTCGCCCGCGACGGCGCCGGACAGGGCCACGGCCGGTACGGTCAAGGTCAGCAGGCTCAGCACCCGCCGGCGGGCCAGCCCGTCACGCTGCTCGTTCTCCACCAGCACCAGACTGCCGCAGACCCGGACGGCCCGGCCTCACTCCCACGGCCCGTGAAGATCACCCGTTCAGCCGTACGGACCTCAGCGGTCCAGCAGGTCGCGGCGCGCCTCCGCCAGCGCGTCGGTGACGTCCTCCGGGTCGAGACGGCGTACGTCGTAGGCGTCGACCAGATGCCCGGCGAGCCCGTCCCAGATCTCGATCGCCTCCTCGACCAGCTCCAGCGCCTCCGTGCCGGCCGGCCCGGCGCACAGGATCTCGGTCTCGGCGATGAGGCGGCGGCCCGCGTCCTCCACGTCGGCGATCTCCCACCGGGAGCCGGTGGTCACGGCCTCGACCTCCTGGAGGACGGCCTCGTACGCCTCGACCGCCGAACGGTGCTCGAGCAGGCCCGCCGCGCTCAGCAGCCGGGCCGCGAACAGCCGGTCCCGTGTCGCGTGATCGACCACCAGCGCGGCCAGCCGGGCGGGGTCGAGCGTCCGGACGGCCCGCTGGAGGACGACGTGGTCCGGCTCCTCGGCGTACGGGTCGGCCTCGGCGGCGAACCGCACGTCGGCGTCGAAGGAGGTCAGCGCCACGGCGACGGCGTGGGCGCAGAAACCGTCGTCGTCGGCCGGGCCGTCGCAGTCGCACTCGCCGGTGAACGCCCGGTCGACGACACCCACCCAGGCCAGGTACACCGCGCCGTCGTCGGTCACCTCGGCCTGCGCGCCGCCGCCGACGGAGGTCAGGTCACCGACGGCGCCGGTGGCGGTCAGGCGGTCGGCGACCGCGATGATGCCGGAGGGGATCGAGTCACGGAACGCGGGTACGTCGATGAGAGCCGCCATGATCGTGACCCTACCGGTCGGTGGTGAGCCACATCGCGGTCAGCGACGGTGGCTCCGGCCCTGTAGGCGGGTCAGCAGGTTGCGGATGCGGGTCTGGTTCTCCGGCTTGGCGAGTTCACGGCGGCCCTTGTCGACGATCTGCCGGCCGCGCGGGCTGTTCAGAAAGGCTTGGATGCGCTGCGTGATGGAGGGCATGCCTCCAGTGTGCCCAGCTTTGCGTGGCGCGACACCTACCGGCGGACCATGCTGAGGGCGTAGCCACCGTGAGTGTGAGGAGTCCCCGTGGAGACCGATCTGTTCATCGCCGGGAAGTGGGTGCCCGCGTCCTCGGGCAGCCGGTTCGACGTGCTCGACCCGGCGACCGGCGACACCGTCGCGTCGGTCGCCGACGGTGGGGAGGCGGATGCGATCGCCGCGGTGGAGGCGGCCGCCGCGGCAGGCCCGGGCTGGGCCGGGACCTCGCCGCGGGCCCGGTCGGAGGTGCTGCGCAGGGCGTTCGCGTTGATGACCGAACGCGCCGCGGACCTGGCGAAGCTGATCAGTCTGGAGAACGGCAAGGCGCTCACCGACGCGAAGGGCGAGGTGACGTACGCCGCCGAGTTCTTCCGCTGGTTCGCCGAGGAGGCGGTGCGGGGCGACGGCGCGATCGCGACGGCGCCGTCCGGCGCCAACCGGATCCTGGTGGTACGCCAGCCGGTCGGCGTGTGTGTGCTGGTGACGCCGTGGAACTTCCCGGCCGCGATGGCCACCCGCAAGATCGGCCCGGCGCTGGCCGCCGGCTGCACGGTGATCCTCAAGCCGGCCAGCGACACGCCGCTCACCGCCCTGGCCATGGCTGCGATCCTGGCCGAGGCGGGCGTGCCGGACGGTGTGGTGAACGTGCTGCCGTCCCGGAGTTCGGGCCGGGTGGTGTCGGCCATGCTGCGCGACTCCCGGGTGCGCAAGCTGTCGTTCACCGGTTCCACCGAGGTCGGCCGGATCCTGCTGGCCCAGGCCGCGGAGAACGTCGTGAACACGTCGATGGAGCTGGGCGGCAACGCCCCGTTCGTGGTGTTCGCCGACGCCGACCTGGACGCCGCGATCGAGGGCGCGATGATCGCGAAGATGCGCAACGGCGGGGAGGCGTGCACCGCGGCGAACCGGTTCTTCGTCGAGTCCGGTGTGGCCGGCGAGTTCGCCCGGAGGCTGGCGCAGCGCATGTCGGAGCTGGTGGTGGGCCCGGGCACGGACGAGAGGACGCAGGTCGGTCCGCTGGTCAACGAGGACACCGTGGCCAAGGTGGACGGTCTGGTCCGGGGCGCCCTGGACGGCGGCGCGTCGGCGGTCACCGGGGGCAGCCGGCCGGCCGGTCCGGGCTTCTACTATCCGCCGACGGTGCTGACCGGCGTGGCCGCGGACGCGCCGATCCTGCGGGAGGAGATCTTCGGGCCGGTCGCGCCGATCGTCACGTTCACCGGCGAGGACGAGGCGGTCCGGCTGGCCAACGACACCGAGTACGGCCTGGTCGCGTACGTCTACACCAGGGACCTGGCGCGCGGCCTGCGGGTGAGCGAGGCGATCGAGGCCGGCATGGTCGGCATCAACCGGGGCCTGGTCAGCGACCCGGCCGCGCCGTTCGGCGGGGTGAAGCAGAGCGGCATCGGCCGGGAGGGCGGTCACGAGGGTCTGCTCGAGTACCTGGAATCGAAGTACATCGCCGTCAACTGGTGACCCGTCTTCAGCTATTCTGCTAGGCACCTAGTGGAATAGAGGTTACGGATGATCGAGTTCCATCTGGACGCCCGGTCCGGTGTGTCGCCGTACATGCAGCTCATCCAGCAGGTGCGGCACGCGCTGCGGCTGGGCGTCCTGCGCGAGGGCGACAGGCTGCCCACCGTCAAGGAGGTGGTGGCCCGGGTCGCCATCAACCCGAACACGGTGTCCAAGGCGTACCGGGAGCTGGAGTACGAGGGGCTGGTCCAGGCGCGGCCCGGGCTCGGCACGTTCGTCACGCGGACCCTCGCCGCGGATGCCGAGAGCCACCGGCCGCTGCTCCGCGACCTGGAGCGATGGCTGGCCGGGGCGCGCGCCGCCGGCCTCGACGACGAGAGCATCGAAGCGCTCTTCGTGAGCGCGTTCCGCGCCTTCCAGGAGGCGCGACCGTGACCGCCGCGCTGGAGACCCGAAACCTCACCAAACGGTACGGGCGGCGCACAGCCCTGTCCGGCTGCACCCTCACGGTGCCGGCCGGCCGGGTCGTCGGGCTGGTCGGGCCGAACGGCGCCGGCAAGTCCACCCTGCTCCAGCTCGCCTGCGGCCTGCTCACCCCGAGCGACGGCGACATCCGGGTGCTGGGGGAGCGGCCGCTCAGCGGCTCCCCGCGGGTCGCGTTCGTGGCCCAGGACACCCCGGTCTACCCGGGTTTCACCGTCGCCGAGCACCTTCGCCTCGGCGCCCACCTCAACCCGTCCTGGGACGCCGGTTACGCCGACCGCGGGATCGCCGCCCTCGGCCTGGACCCGGCGCAGAGGGCGGGCAGCCTCTCCGGCGGCCAGCGCGCCCAGCTCGCCCTCACGGTGGCCGCCGCGAAACGGCCGGAGCTGCTGATCCTGGACGAGCCGGTGGCCGCGCTCGACCCGCTCGCCCGGCGCGGCTTCCTCCAGGCGCTGATGGAGCTGACCGCCGAGTCCGAGGTCAGCGTGATCATGTCGTCGCACCTGATCGCCGACCTGGAGCGCACCTGCGACCACCTGATCGTGCTGCGCGACTCGGCCGTCGGGGTGGCCGCCGACGTCGACGACCTGCTCGCCACCCACCACCGGCTGACCGGCCGGCGACAGGATCCGGCCGCGGTCTCCGGCGGCCGGGTCGTGATCGGGGAACGGCACACCGACGTGCAGTCGACGCTGATCGTGCGCAGCACCGCGCCGATCGACGACCCGGAGTGGCAGATCGACCGGCTCGACCTGGAGGACATCGTCCTGGCGTACCTGATGGAGGCACCGCGATGATCTGGCTGACCTGGCGGCAGGCCCGCGTGCAGGCGCTGGCCGCCGCCCTGATCCTGCTCGCGGTGCTGTCCGCCGTCGCGTTCACCTGGCCGTCGCTCACCGACGCCGCCCGGGTCAGCGGCTTCGCGGCCTGCCACGGCGACTGCGAGGCGGCCGCCGGCGAGTTCTCCGCCCTGGTGGCGCCGCGGACCGCGATCCTCGTCTACTACGCCGGCACCGCGCTGCTGCTCCTGCTGCCCGCCCTGGCCGGCGCGTTCTGGGGCGCGCCGCTGGTGGCCCGCGAGCTGGAGTCGGGCACGTTCCGCATGGTGTGGAGCCAGAGCGTCCCGGCCCGGCGGTGGCTCGCCGTCAAACTGGCCGGCGTGGGCGGCGGGGTGGTCCTGCTGGCCGCGGCGACCAGCACGGCGATGACCGTCTGGGCCGGGCAGATCGACCGGGCGTACGCCAACCGGGTCGAGCCGGTGATCTTCGCGGCCCGCGGTGCGGTCCCGGTCGGTTACGCCGCACTGGCCCTGGTCGCGGGGGTGCTCCTGGGCCTGCTGCTGCGCCGGAGTCTGCCGGCGATGGCGGTGACGCTGCTCGTGGTGGCGGCCGTGCAACTGGCCTTCCCGTTCACCGTGCGCCCGCTGCTGGCCGACCCGGTCACCACCGTCTCCGCCCTGGACCTGACCGCCGAGAGCGGGCTGTCGCTGTCGGTCGACGAGCGGGACGGCAGTGTGGAGGCGCTGGTGGATCCCGGCGTCGCCGGGTCCTGGGTGCTCGGCAACCGGGTGCTCACCGCGGGCGGCGAGGAGTTCACCGGGCCGATGGATCCCACCCGCTGCGGTCTCACGGCGGCCCACGGCGCCTGCCTCGCCTGGCTGGGCGAACAGGGCCTGCGGCAGGAGGTGACACACGTGCCGGCCAGTCGGTTCTGGGCTCTCCAGTGGCGTGAGTTCGGGGTCCTGGCACTGCTCACGGGCGTACTGTCCGGGCTTTGCCTGTTGCGAACCCGCCGCCGGAAGGGCTGACCGTCCCCGACGAAGCCGATCGGACCGTCCCACCGGGCCTCGCACGGGTGTCCGGTGGGGCCGAACGGCTATTTCCCGAGGGACCTAACGGCCGGTACTGAGGAGATATGACGCCATCACACGCAGTGATTGTTGGCAGTCGGCGTACAGAAATGAATAATCTTGTTTCCCGGCCCCCCACCCGACGATCATCACGGTGCGTTCTGACCGATACTTGGCGGACCGTTCAGTGCTCACCGCAGCTCGGGACACCCTGAGAGGACACCTATAGCCATGCGCAAGTCTTTGCTCGCTCTGGTCGCCGCCGGCCTGCTGACCACGGCCACGCTCACGGCTTGTGATGACGGGGGTGACACTGACGCGGCGGGTGGCAACGCCCCGGCGACCACGAACGGTGGCAGCGAGGAGGTGACCGGCGAGGGCGGCATCGGCGTGATCCTGCCCGACACCAAGAGCTCCCAGCGGTGGAAGTCGGACGACAACCGCTACCTCGAGGCGGCCTTCAAGAAGGCCGGTGTCAAGTACTCGATCGTCAACGCCGAGGGCGACAAGGAGCAGTTCAAGCGCCTCGCCGAGACCATGCTCGACAAGGGCTTCAAGGTCCTGGTGATCGTGAACCTCGACTCGGTCAGCGGCAAGGCCGTCATCGACAACGCCCACTCCCGCGGCGTCCCGGTGATCGACTACGACCGGCTCACCCTGAACGGCGCCGCCGACTACTACGTGAGCTTCGACAACGAGGCCGTCGGCCAGCTCCAGGCCAAGGAACTGCTCAACTGCCTGAACCAGAAGAAGGTGTCCAACGCGGTGGTCGCCGAGCTCAACGGCTCGCCCACCGACAACAACGCCACCCTCTTCAAGAACGGCTACGACACCGTCCTCAGCGCCAAGTACGACTCGGCCCAGCTGATCAAGGGCCCGGACCAGTGGGTGCCGGACTGGGACAACGACGAGGGCCGCGAGATGTTCGCCCTGATGCTCAAGCAGTACCCGAACATCGGCGGGGTGCTCGCCGCCAACGACGGTCTCGGCAACTCGGCCATCGAGGTCCTCCGGGCGAAGAAGCTCAACGGCAAGGTTCCGGTCACCGGCCAGGACGCCACCACCCAGGGCCTGCAGAACATCCTCGCCGGCGACCAGTGCATGACCGTCTACAAGGACGTGAAGCAGGAGGCGGAGGCCGCCGCCGGGCTGGCGATCAACCTGTTCAACGGCGTCAAGCCGGGCCTCAAGGACAAGCTCAAGGACCCGGAGTCCGGCCTCTACATCCCGTTCCTGAGGCTGCTGCCGAAGGCCATCACGATCAAGAACGTGAAGGACGTCGTCGACGCCGGCTTCGTCGATGTGGACACGCTGTGCAACGCCAAGTACAAGGAAGCGTGCAAGCGGGCCAACGTCATCAAGTGATCATCGGCAGGGGCCGGTAGAACCTAGTCCGCGATCCTGATCCGGACGCGGCGGTTCTGCCGGCCCTTGCTCTCCACCTTCACCACCTCGACCCGGCCCACCTGCGCGGTCGACGCCACATGCGTCCCGCCGTCGGCCTGCACGTCCAGCCCCACGATGTCGATCACCCGGATCTCCGGATGATCCAGCGGCGGCAGCGCGTCCTGGGTGCGCACCAGCGTCGGGATCTCCAGCGCCTCCGCCCGCGGCAGCACCCGCGCCACGATCTTCCGGTCCGCCACGATCTCCGCGTTGACCGCGTCCTCCAGCGCCTGCTTGAACCCTGCCGGCACCTCGGGCAGGTTGAAGTCCATCCGCGCCTCACCCGGCTGCATGTTCCCGCCGGTCACCAGCGCCCCGAAATCCCGGAACACGGTCCCGCACAGGATGTGCAGCCCCGAATGCGTCCGCATCAGGCTGCCGCGCCGCGCGTCGTCGATCGCCCCGCGCACCGTCGTCCCCGCCTTCGGCACCGGATCACCGGGCGCCGGGACCAGATACTGCTCGTCGCCCTTGCGCGTGTCGACGATCCGGGTCTGCACACCCTCCCAGAGCAGTACCCCGTGATCCGGCGGCTGCCCACCCCCACCCGGGTAGAACGCCGACCGGTCCAGCACGATCCCCGCCTCCGGATCGGACCACAACACCGTGCAGTCCCACTCCCGCACAGTCGGGTCGATCCAGTCCAGCCGCTCCGTCACATCACGACCTTATGACAGACACCCCACGGGCGCGGTCACCCTCACCGCGACCCGGCCTTTCCCCACGATTTCGTACGGCGCGCGCCGCCCCCGACCACACCAACGGCGTCCCGCCACCTCCGCGACCCATTGCCGGGTCAAGCCCGCGAGGCCCCGCCGGGCGGAGCGCGATGAGCTTGGCAATGCTGGAGCACCCGGAGCCGTGGAGCGAGGACGAATACCTCGCGCTCGGCGAGACCTCGAATCGCATCGAGCTGATCGGACGACTCGGTCGAACCGCACCTTCACCGGCTGGTCGACGATCGCTACGCGCCGGCCGAGATTTCCCGCCCCGGCCAGACACTCACCTCCGATGAACCGTTCCCCTTCGAGATCGAGGTGGCGTCCCTGCTGCGCCGCCGTGAGCGGCTAGGCGAGTAGATCGCGGACTCGGGGGACGACCTCGGTGGCGTAGAGCTCGACGCATGTCATCAGGTGCTCGTGGGGGAGCGGGCCGTGTGAGTACTTCAGGTCGAAGCGGTCGATGCCCAGGTCACGGATCGTGGCGGCGATCTTGCGGGCGACCGTCTCCGGGGAGCCGACGTGCCAGGCGCCCTCGGTGACGTCGGCCTCGAAGCGGTCCCGGGTGGCCGGGGGCCAGCCCCGTTCGCGGCCGATGCGGTCCAGGTTGCGGCGGGCGTGCGGCCACAGGATGTCGACGGCCTCGGCGTCGGTGGCGGCCACGAAACCGGGACAGTGCACGGCGATCGGCTGGGGCTCCTGCTCCAGCTCCTTGAGGGCGCGGTGGTAGAGGTCGACGTACGGCGCGAAGCGGGCCGGGGCGCCGCCGATGATCGCGAGCACCAGCGGCATGCCGTACCGGGCGGCGCGGACCACCGACTCGGGGCTGCCGCCCACGCCGATCCAGGTGCGGATCCGGCCCGACTCGGTCTTCGGGTAGACCTGCTGGGCGCGCAGGGCGGGTCGGATCGAGCCCTCCCAGGTGACCGGGCCCTCGGTGAGCAGCTCGGCCATCAGGTCCAGTTTCTCGGCGAACAACCGCTCGTAGTCGGCCAGGTCGTAGCCGAACAGCGGAAACGACTCGGTGAACGAGCCACGGCCCAGGATGATCTCGGCCCGCCCGTTCGCCACGGCGTCCAGCGTGGCGAAGCGCTCGAACACCCGTACCGGATCATCGGAGCTCAGCACCGTGACCGCCGTGCCCAGCCGGACCCGCTCGGTCCTCGCGGCGATCGCCGCGAGGACGATCTCCGGAGCCGAGATCGCGTAGTCGTCGCGGTGATGCTCGCCCACCCCGAAGAAGTCCAGGCCGAGCCGGTCGGCGAGCACACCCTGCTCGACCACGTCCCGGATGACCTGCGCGTACGGCTTGCCGTTGACGTCGCCGAAGGTGTCCAGACCGAATTCCACCAGTCGACCCTACCGGCGGCCCTTCAACCGCCGGCCCATCTCCTTGGCGATCTCCTTCTTGGCGTCCCGCTCGGCCATGACCTGCCGCTTGTCGTAGCTCTTCAGGCCGCGGGCCAGGCCCAGCTCGATCTTCGCCCAGCCGTCCTTGAAATAGAGCGACAGCGGCACCAGGGTCAGCCCGGAGCCGTCGCGCAGCTGGTTGAGGATCTTCACGATCTCGACCTTGTGCAGGAGCAGTTTCCGGGTACGCCGTGGGGCGTGGTTGGTCCACGAGCCGAACCCGTACTCGGCGATGTGCAGGCCGTACAGCATGATCTCGCCCTCGTGCTCCTGGGCGAACGTGTCGACCAGCGACGCCCGGCCCAGCCGCAGCGACTTCACCTCGGTCCCGGACAGGACCAGACCCGCCTCGTACGTCCTGAGGATCGCGTAGTCGTGCCGTGCCTTCTTGTTCGACGCGATCAGCTTGACGCCGGTCTCCCTAGGCACCCGGATCCACCAGGTTCGGCGGGATCGGCCGGCGCATCGAGTAGGTGACGCTGCTCAGCCGGTGCGGCTCGCCCATCACATGGATCGCCGCCCGGTTGTACGCCTGCCACCCGGCCGCGCCCGCCCGGTTCAGATGCCGCAGGTCGTCGAACCGCTCGTCGGTGCCCCAGCGCAGCACCCCGCCCGGGTGGTGGAAGGTGGCGGTCCAGTCCATGTACCGGTCCTCGCCGAGGGTGCCGGCCGCGCGGTACTCCAGGCGCGCGTATTCCCAGTTGTCCACCGGATGATTATGACGTCCGATTCGCCGCTAGGGCTGCTCGGCGGCGACCGTCCGCCCGTTCAGATGCCGGAAACCCTCGATGACCAGCTCTTTCAGCACGGATTGGTCGACGTCGGCGAGTCGCTTCAGGTAGAGGCACGACCTACCGGTGGTGTGCGGGCCGAGGCGGGACAGCAGATCCTCGTACGCCTCGAAACCGGCCGAGACATAGAGGGTGAGCGCCTGCTTGCGCGGCGACAACCCGATCGCGGGCCAGTCGCCCTCCCGGCCGGTGCGGTAGCGGTAGTGGTACTGCCCGAACCCGATGATCGCCGAGCCCCACATCACCGGCTCCTCGCCGGTGGCCGCGGCCATCAGCGCGCACGCCGCCTCGGCGTCCGCCCGCCTCACCGGATCGGCCACGGCGGCCAGGAAGGCCGCCACGTCACCGTCGTTCCGGGTCGTCTTCGGCTCCGCCATCCCGCCAGCGTAGGCTCCCGCGTCCTCATCGAGGTCCCGGCGCGCCCTTCCTTCGCCTGATCGCGGCTGCTTTCGCGGCGTGATGGGATGACGGGAAACCGGACCGAGGGGACGAACTGTGCCAGATATCGGGTTGGCTCCATTTCGGTCGGGGATCCGATTGCCCGGTGGGTTCGGGATGGGTCACGGTGGAATCCGCGAAGCATTTCGGCCGGGGTGGGCGGAGGATGCCGTGGACAACGCGTTTTCGCTGAATCAGGGCCGGGCGGATGGTGGGCCGGTCAACCTCAAGGCGTACACGAGCAGGTCGCCCCGGGGTGACGCGCTGGCCCGCAAGCCACCGGGCCGCTGCTGGATCCACGACTACGAGGACGGTGCGGACGGGCCGCGGTTCGTGTGCCGGGACGCGAACGGGGAGCCGGTCGTCGCGGTGCGGAACATTCCGCACCATCGTTTTCGGTCAGCCGGGAATCCCGATCCCGACGTACGGGACGAGCCCGGAGACATGCCGTAGGCCGGGAACGGGCCCGGCGCCACTTCGCGACACGGAAATGACGCCGGGACCGGGTCAGGCGATCGCGGCCCGGACCGCCGGGAGCCAGCGGGCGGCGATCTTGACGTTGCCGGCGTCGTTGGGGTGCACGCCGTCGTAGGTGTCGGTGGTGGTGTTGAAGCCGGTCCACTGGTCGACCACGGTGACCGGCGACGCGGCGGTGCTCAGCGAGGCCGCCCAGGCCGGGATGGCCGCGTTCAGGTTGACCACGCGCTGGCCGCAGTCGGTGCAGGTGGACGGGTTCAGCGGGATGATCTGCGCGACGATGATCTTCATCTTCGGGTTGGCGGCGCGCATCTGCCCGACCAGGGTGGTGTAGGCGTTCAGGATCGTGCTCGTGGAGAGGTTGCTCCAGGCGTCGTTCGTGCCGAAGTGCATGAGGACGACGTCCGGGCCGGAGGCGGAGAGCCAGGCCGGCAGCATGTTCTGGCTCGCGACGTTGGTGACCAGGTAGCCGCCGTGGCCCTCGTGCTCGCCGTCGTAGGGGAAGCCGCAGCCGTCGCCGGGCAGGGTGCCGACGAAGTCCACCTGGGCGGCCGGGAGTTGCTGCCAGAGCAGGGCGCGCCAGCAGCCGGGGGAGCCGGTGATCGAGTCGCCGAGCGCCATGATCTTCTTCTTGGTGGTGGCCGAGCTGCTCGGTGAGGGGGGTCCCGGGCTGACGTCGGTGGGTGTGGGCACGACGCCTCCGGTGCAGGTCACGCCGTTGAGGGTGAACGAAGTGGGTAACGGGTTGCTGCCGGTCCACGAGCCGTTGAAGCCGAACGACGCCTTGCCGTTCGTGGCGATCGCGCCGTTCCAGGCGGCGTTCTTGACGGTGACCGTGGATCCGGACTGGGTGACCGAGCCGCTCCACAGTTGGGTGATCGTCTGACCGGCCGGGAACGTGAACATCAGCGACCAGGAGGAGACCGGGTCGCCGAGGTTGGTGACGTCCACGGCCGCGCCGAAGCCGCCGGGCCACTGACTGCTGACGGTGTACTTGACGGCGCAGCCGGCGTCCGCGTTCGCGCTGGTGGCGGTGGCTACGGCGGTTGCGGTGAGCAGGGCGGTGACGAGGCCGAGGACGGCCACCTTTCGTCGTTGCATCGGGATGCCTCCGGGGATGTGCTTGACGGGGGTCCGGGGACGGAGCACGCTGGGAGCGCTCCCAATTAACGCACATCAATGCGTGGTTGGAGAAGGGCGTGCGGCGCGATGGGATGGGCGCCGCGCGGGTGGGCGACTGCGGTGGGGGTGAGATCCGCGCGCGATTTCACCCGGCAGCCGTCCGGCCGGGAGAGCGGGGAGACGGGTGCTACGGGGCCCGCCTCCCCGCGTCACCCGGGCACCGCGCCCGACCCGGCCGTGATCGGCGCGGTGCTGGGTGTGGCGTGATCAGTCGCGGTCGACGAGCGCTGCGGCGCCGAGGTTGCGGATCGACGCGTCCAGGACGTGGGCGGTGTGCGCCAGGGCGATCGACCCGCCCCGGCGGCGGACCGCGGCCGCCACCTGCATGAGACAACCCGGGTTGGCCGTCACCAGCAGGTCGGCACCGGTGGCCAGGACCGCCTTCGCCTTGCGGTCGCCCAGCTCGGCGGCCGGGGCCGGATTGAGCACGTTCCACACGCCGGCCGAGCCGCAGCAGATCTCCGGGTCGGCGATCGCCCGCAACTCCAGCCCCGGGATGCCGCGGAGCAGGGCCCGCGGCTGCGCCCGGACGCCCTGGGCGTGCCCCAGGTGGCAGGCGTCGTGGTAGGCCACGGTCAGCGGCAGCGGATGACGCCGGGCGACCGGGCCCAGCTCGGCCAGCAGTTCGGACAGGTCGCGGACCTTCGCGGTGAACGCCGCCGCCCGTTCGGCGTAGACCGGATCGTCGGCGAGCAGCTCGTCGTACTCCTTCAGCGACGAGCCGCAGCCCGCCGCGTTGACCACGAAGAAGTCCATGCCGCAGCTTTCGAACGTGTCGATCAGCCGCCGGGCGAAGCGCTGCGCCTCGGCACGGCGCCCGTTGTGCACGCTCAGCGCCCCGCAACAGCCCTGGCCGGGCGGGATCAGCACCTCACAGCCCTCGGCCGCGAGAACCCGTACCGTCGCCGAATTGACGTCCGGGAAGAACGCGGACTGAACACAACCGGTCAGCATGCCCACCACCGCACGCCGGGTGCCGCGTGCGCGCACGCGGGCCGGCGGGCGCGGCACTCCGCGCAGCCGCGGCGCCAGCGATTCCAGCGTGGCGAGCGCCGGGGCCAGTCGCTGGAGCAGGCCACTGCGGGCCACCAGCCTTTGCAGACCCGACATCTGGTACGCGCGAAGCGGCCCCCGCAGCAGCCGGAGCCGTTTCGGGTACGGGAAGAGCGCGAAGATCGCCGTCCGCAGGGCCCGCTCCCGGGCCGTCCGTGGGTGGCGGCGCTCCACCTGGGCGCGGGTGTCCTCGATCAGCCGGTCGTAGCGCACCCCGGACGGGCACGCGGTCACGCAGGCCATGCAGCCCAGACAGCGGTCGAAGTGGGTGACCATCGAGTCGCTCAACGGCTCCCCGGACAGGCCCTGACCGATCAGGTGGATCCGTCCGCGCGGCGAGTCCATCTCCTCACCCCACAGCACGTAGGTGGGGCAGGTGGTCAGGCAGAATCCACAGTGCACACAGTCCGACACCAGGTCGGCGCGCGGCGGATGATCGGAGTCGAAAGCCGGCCCGCCCACCGGTGGACCGCTCGTCCCGGCCGCCCGCAGCGCGTCGACCGGTGGCGTCCCGATCCCGCGTGTCGCGTCCACCGGCGTGTGGAGTCCGTCGTCGATATCGGACATCAGATCCCTCCCACGAATCGGCCGGGCGCGAAGCGGTGGTCCGGATCGAACTGGTCCTTGACCCGGCGCATCAGCTCCAGCCCGGGCACCGGCCCCCACATGTCCAGGCCGTCGAGGGCCCCGTCGGGCACGGTCAGCACGACGGCGTGGCCCTCGGCCCGGGTGGCCGCCGCCCGCAGCCCGTCCACCAATCCCGGAATCCCGGTCGGCGCCCCGGCCGGGAACCCCGCGTGGAGGACGCCGGTGGCGGCCGAGCCGCGGATCGTGCCACCGGCCGCGGTGACGGCCTCCACCAGGGCGGGGACGGCGGAGAGGACACCGGTCAGCTTCAGGCCGAGACCGCCGGGCGGCCACGGTGGGGTGTCCCACCAGGACGGCGGCAGGTCGGTGACCTCGCCGTCGAGGAGCCGGGCCAGGGTGGCCCCGCGGTCGCGGACACCCTCCTCGGTGCCCTCCACCAGGACCGCGATCTCCGGCGGTTCTCCCGGCCCGGCGTCGATCTCCACGGCGCTCGGGGCCAGCTGGGCGGCCAGGATCCGCGCTACCGCGGTGGGCGGGGCGGTCGCCCGTACGAAAGCGGTGGCGAGAGGGACCGGATGCAGGCGGAAGACGCACTCGGTGATCAGCCCGAGCGTGCCCTGCGCGCCGGTGTAGAGCTTGCCCAGGTCGTAGCCGGCGACGTTCTTCACCACCTTGCCGCCCGCCCGGGCGATCCGGCCGTCCGGCCGCACCACCGTGACGCCGATCAGCAGATCGCGGGCCGTGCCGTAGCGCAGGCGCCGCGGCCCGGAGGCGTTCGCCGAGACGGCGCCGCCGGCCGTCGCGGTGGGCGGCGCGTCCAGGGCCAGCTGCTGCCCGGGCAGGGCGTGCAGCTCGGCCATCGGGGTGCCGGCCCGGACCACGGTGATCAGGTCCCCGGCGGCGTGCTCCACCACCCCGGCCAGCCGCCGGGTGTCGATGATCAGATCCAGCTCACGCGGCGGCGGCCCCTGCTGGAGCTTCGTGCCGCCGCCGCGGATCACGACGGTGAGATCGCGGGCGGCCGCGATCAGCGCGGCGGCCTCCTCGGCGCCGGCCGGAGCGGCGACGAAGCGGGCCGGGACACCGCACACCACATCGTCGTCACCCGCCTTGACGGCGAGGTCGTCGAGGACGCTCATCAGAAGATCTCCGCCACGCCGGACTCCTGCAGGGGGTGTGGGCCGGTGCGGCGGCCGGGGCGCTCGCCGCACAGGCGGGGGGTGGGGAAGATCTTGCCGGGGTTGGCCAGGCCGCCGGGGTCGAAGGCGCAGCGGACCAGCTGCATGGTGTCCAGGTCGGTGTCGGTGAACATGCGCGGCATGTAGTGGGCCTTCTCGACGCCGACGCCGTGTTCGCCGGTGATCGAGCCGCCGTACTCGATGCAGAGATCGATGATGGCGCCGGAGACCGTCTCGGCGCGCTCCTCCTCGCCGGTGACCTGGGCGTCGAACAGGACCAGCGGGTGCAGGTTGCCGTCACCGGCGTGGAAGACGTTCGCCACCCGGACGCCGTGCGAGGAGGCCACCTCGTCGATGCGCCGCAGCACCTCGGGCAGCGCGGTCCGGGGGATCACCCCGTCCTGGACGATGTAGTCGGGGCTGATCCGGCCGACCGCCGCGAACGCCGACTTGCGGCCCCGCCAGATCAGCTGCCGCTCGTCGTCGTCGGCGGCCACCCGGGTCTCGAAGGCGCCGTTGGCGTCGCACAGCCGGCTCACCTCGTCGAACTGGGCGGCGACCTCCGCCGACGGCCCGTCCAGCTCGACGATCAGGACGGCGCCCGCACCGGCCGGATAGCCGCAGTGGACGGCGGCCTCGGCGGCCTCGATGGACAGCGCGTCCATCATCTCGATGGCGGCCGGCACCACCCCGGCCGCGATGATCGCCGAGGTGGCGGCACCCGCCTGGTCGGTGCCGTGGAAGGCGGCGAGCAGCGTGCGCACGGTCTCCGGCAGCCGGGTCAGCCGCACCGTCACCTCGGTGGCGACCCCGAGCGTGCCCTCCGACCCGACGAACGCGCCGAGCAGGTCGTAGCCGGGGGTGTCCGGGGCGGCGCCGCCGAGCCGGACCAGCTCGCCGTCCGGTGTGACCACCTCCAGCCCGGTCACGTGGTTGGTGGTGAAGCCGTACTTGAGGCAGTGTGCCCCGCCCGCGTTCTCCGCCACGTTGCCGCCGATGGAGCAGATCTGCTGGCTGGACGGGTCGGGGGCGTAGTAGTAGCCGTGCTCCTTCGACACCGTCGACACCTGGAGGTTGATGACGCCGGGCTGGACCACGGCCCGCTCGTCCTCCGGCCGCAGCGACAGGACCTCCCGCAACTGCGAGGTCACGATGAGCACCCCCTCGGCGTGCGGGAGCGCCCCACCGGACAGGCCGGTGCCGGAGCCGCGGGCCACGAACGGCACCCCCGCCCCGGCGCAGGCGCGGACCACGGCGGCGACCTCGGCGGCGGTGTGCGGCAGGGCGACCAGCGCCGGGATCACGCGATAGTGGGCGAGGCCGTCACACTCGTACGTCCGCAACTGCTGCCGGTCGGTGAGCACCTGGTCAGGGCCCAATTCGGCCCGCAACCGCACGGCTAAGGCGTCGATGCTCATCGCGGACCTCCTCGGCGTCACTGCCCACGGCTCACGCTAACCGTGATCGTCCCGCCGCGCGATGGGAAGCCGGCCGGATCGACCGCCCGGCATCTTTCGGCCGGGGTCTGGCACTATTGCCGGATGCTCCAGACCGCCAGACCCCTCCGTGCCGTCCTGGGCGCCGCCTGCGCCCTGGTCCTGGCGGCCGGGTGCAGCTCCTCGGACGACCCCGACGAGAGCCTGATCACCGCCACCACCATGCGCGGCGCGTTCCTGCAGCCCACCGAGATCGGCCCGGCCTGGGCGGCCCCGGAGGAGAGCGCGAGCCCGCAGCAGATGGTCAGCTTCTGCGGCGGCACGAGCACACCACCGCAGACCCCGCCGGGCGCCGAGGTGGTGACGTCGTCGGCCGCCGACGAGGGGGAGAAGGGCGCGCAGACCCTCCACCAGACCGCTCTCGTCTTCGCCGACGAGGCGAGCGCGAAGGCCGGGCAGGAGCTGCTCCGGGTGGTCGCCGATCAGTGCCCGCCCTCGGCGAGCGTGGCGGCGGCCCAGACCGCCGACCGCAACGAGCCCGCCTACACCGAGACGGCCGAGGTGCGCGATCTCAATGAGGGCGCCTGGTCCGGGTTCGTGATCGTCCGCCACAAGCTGTACGAGTCGGAGCACCCCGGCACCGCCGACACCGCCGTGTCCGTGCTGCGTACCCGCAATGTGGTGCTCGTCGGCACGTACGCCATCTACCGGCTGGAGAACAGCACCCCGTCGCCGGGCTTCGAGGCCGACTGGCAGCGGCTGGTCGGTTCGGTCGTGCAGCGGGTGGGATAGACACACGGACAAACGTCGTCTAATGTTCGCGGTGCGCCGTTGCGAGTTCTTCCCCCGTGGAATTCGCAGCGGCGCCCTTACTTCTGCCGGTTTCCGCCGCCGTGCGCGTTGATGCGCGGAGAGGGCGCGTACCGAGCAGACATCTCCGTACCCGTGTGGAAAAGTCCACGGGACTGTTAACTATTCACTCCGGACGTGCTTAGCCTTACGAATCCCAGGGCAGGACTAGGTATCCGCCGCGGATTCTTCACCGGAGGTATGGGCATGAAGTTCGTCTACGACTTCGCCGAGGGCAACAAGGACCTCAAGGATCTGCTGGGTGGCAAGGGCGCCAATCTCGCGGAGATGACGAACCTGGGCCTGCCCGTGCCGCCCGGCTTCACGATCACCACCGAAGCCTGTCAGCAGTACCTGCGCAACGGCACCCACGTCGACGGCCTCGCCGCCGAGATCGACGCGCATCTCGCCGCGCTCGAGGCCGGGATGGGCCGCCGCCTCGGCGACCCGGCCGACCCACTCCTCGTGTCGGTCCGCTCCGGCGCGAAGTTCTCCATGCCGGGCATGATGGAGACCGTCCTCAACGTGGGGCTCAACGACGAGTCGGTCGCCGGGCTGTCCCGTCAGGCCGGGGGCAACGACCGGTTCGCGTGGGACTCGTACCGGCGTCTCATCCAGATGTTCGGCAAGACCGTGTGCGAGGTGCCCGGCCACGAGTTCGAGGACGCGCTGCACGAGGCCAAGGTCGCCAAGGGTGTGCGCGACGACGTCCAGCTCGGCGCCGACGACCTGCGGGAGCTCGTCACCGCGTACAAGAAGGTCTTCGCCAAGCACACCGGACACGAGTTCCCGCAGGACCCGCGCGAGCAGCTCGACCTCGCCGTCGAGGCGGTCTTCCGGTCGTGGAACGCCGACCGCGCCGTCCTCTACCGCCGCCAGGAGCGCATCCCCGCCGACCTGGGCACCGCCGTCAACGTGGTCGCCATGGTCTTCGGCAACCTCGGCGCCGACTCCGGCACCGGCGTCGCCTTCACCCGCGACCCGGCCACCGGCGAGCCGGGCGTCTACGGCGACTACCTGGCCAACGCGCAGGGTGAGGACGTGGTCGCCGGCATCCGCAACACGCTTCCGCTGGCCGACCTGGAACGGCTCGACCCCGATTCGTACGCCGAGCTGATGCGCATCATGGCCACTCTGGAGGGCCACTACCGCGACCTGTGCGACATCGAGTTCACCATCGAGCGCGGCAAACTGTGGATGTTGCAGACCCGCGTCGGCAAGCGCACCGCGGCCGCCGCCTTCACCATCGCCGCCCAGCTCGTCGACGAGGGCGTCATCGACCTCGACGAGTCCCTCACCCGGGTCTCCGGCGCGCAGCTCGCCCAGCTGATGTTCCCCCGCTTCGATCTCTCTTCCTCTTTCGAGGCGATCACACGGGGCGTGGGCGCCTCCCCGGGCGCAGCCTTCGGACAGGTCGTCTTCACCTCGCAGCGGGCCGTCGAAGTGGCCGCGTCCGGCGCGCCCGTCATCCTGGTCCGGCGCGAGACGAATCCCGACGACCTGCCCGGCATGATCGCCGCCAACGGCATCCTGACCAGCCGCGGCGGCAAGACGTCACACGCCGCCGTTGTCGCTCGCGGCATGGGCAAGACCTGCGTCTGCGGCGCCGACGAGATGGAAGTGGGTCGCGATTCCTTCACCATCGGCTCGCAGACCGTCCGTGAGGGCGACACGATCTCCATCGACGGCAGCACCGGCCGCGTCTACCTCGGTGAGGTCCCGGTCCGGCCCAGCGAGGTCGTCCAGTACTTCGAGGGCGACCTGAACCCGTCGAACGCCAACGATTCGCTGGTCGCGGCCGTGCACCGGATCCTCACCCACGCCGACTCGGCGCGGCGGCTCAAGGTGCGCACCAACGCCGACACCGGGCTCGACGCCGCCCGCGCACGGCGCTTCGGCGCGCAGGGCATCGGCCTGTGCCGCACCGAGCACATGTTCCTCGGCGACCGGCGGGAACTCGTCGAACGCCTGATCCTGGCCCGCAACGAGGTCGAACGCAACGACGCCCTCGCCGCCCTCCAGCCGCTCCAGCGCGCCGACTTCCTGGAGATCTTCCGGGAGATGAACGGGCTGCCCGTCACCATCCGGCTCATCGACCCGCCGCTGCACGAATTCCTGCCCTCGCTGGAGGAACTCGCCGTCAAGGTCGCCGTCGCGCACGAGCACGGCCAGCACGTCGAGCACGACGAGCAACTGCTCGCCGCCGTCCGCCGGATGCACGAGCAGAACCCGATGCTGGGGCTGCGCGGCGTACGCCTCGGCCTGGTCATCCCCGGCCTGTTCGCCATGCAGGTCCGCGCCATCGCCGAGGCCGCCGTCGCACTCGCCGCCGAAGGCGGCCGCCCCCGCCCCGAGATCATGGTCCCGCTGGTCGGCGCCGTCCAGGAACTGGAGACCGTCCGCGCCGAAGCCGAGAAGATCATCGCCGCGACCGTCGGCGACTCCGGCGTCGACATCCTGATCGGCACCATGATCGAGGTCCCGCGCGCGGCCCTCACCGCCGGCCAGATCGCCGAGGCCGCCGAGTTCTTCTCCTTCGGCACCAACGACCTCACCCAGATGGGCTGGGGCTTCTCCCGCGACGACGTCGAAGGCGCATTCTTCTGGCGCTACCTCGAACTCGGCATCTTCGGCATCAGCCCCTTCGAATCCATCGACACCGACGGCGTCGGCCGCCTCGTGAAGATCGCCGCCGACGAGGGCCGTGCCGCCCGCCCCGGCCTCAAACTGGGCGTCTGCGGCGAACACGGTGGCGACCCCGACTCGGTCCACTTCTTCCACGAGGTCGGGCTCGACTACGTGTCCTGCTCGCCCTTCCGGGTGCCGATCGCCCGCCTGGAGGCCGGCCGGGCGGCCATCGAATCCGAGGGCTCCGACCACCGCTGATCCCTACCCACTCGGCCGGGCGGTGGGTGCGGCTCCGTTCGCACCCCCATTTCCGGTACGCCCATCGCCGCCCTCCGACGCACCTTCCCCGTCCCGCCGGCTCCCGCGACCCACTGCCGTCCCCCGGCCTCTGCCGCGCGTTCCGGGCTGAGCTCGGGAGTCCGGCTGGCCCTCAGTGCTGTTTCAACCCAAGGCCGCGCAGTCAAGGGCCCTTGACCGCGCGGCCTTGGGTCTCAACCGCCTCGAAACAGCCCTGACCCTGCTGGTCGATTGCCCCACTGTCATCCGCCGCCCGCGCTGTCCGGTCCGGCGGGCGCTCACGTCGCGCCGTCCGTGTGCCCGGCCTGCCGTTATGACGCGGGCGGGCGACCACGGGAACCGTTACGTGTGCGCTGGTCGGCGCAGACGAGCCGGGGAACGGACAGCGGACCGATCGACCAGCAGGGTCAGCCCTGAGAACCAGCCGCCGAGATCCACACGCTTGTCACTCCGCACATCGCACCCGCAGCCGGACCGCCGGCTCCCTGTCCGGCGAGCGGACGGAACTTCCGGCCGGGACATGGGGTCAACGGGTTGCCGAGAGGGCGTAGAAGAGGGGGATGCGCGGGGCGTCGTCGGGGAGGCGCCAGAAACCGGTGGCGGAGGGGCGCATGTGGGGCCAGCGTGGCCAGGGGATCTCGTCGCTCTCGTGCAGGGAACGGATGGTCAGACCGGCCCGGACCAGGGATGTCACCACCTCGCCCAGGCCGTGGGACCACTCGTAGCTGACGGTGGCCTCGGTCAGGGGCGGCCCGTCGGTGTACGTGCGGGTGGCGTCGAGTTCAGCGGCGCCACGGCCGGCAAGGTAGTCCTTGCGGAGCAGCAGGGACTGATCGCCGGGGTCGCGCGGGACCAGGCCGATCGACTGGAGCAACGGGTGGAACTCGACTACGTACAGTGATCCGCCGGGTTTCAGGAGTTGCTTGATCACGCCGGCCCAGCGATCCAGGTCCGGTAGGTAGCAGAGGGCGCCCTTGCCGGTGTAGACCAGGTCGAAACTGCGGCCGGGCAGGGATTCTACGGCGTCGTACACGTTGGCGTGGACGTATTCGATCGGGAGGCCTGCGTCGGCGGCCAGCTTGCGCGCTGTCCGGACAGCGGCGCTGGACAGGTCGAGGTCGGTCACGGAGCGTGCTCCCCGGCGGGCGAACGCGACTGTCTCCGTGCCGAGGTGGCACTGGAGGTGCAGGACGTCTCGGCCGGTCAGATCACCCATGTCGGACCACTCGTAGTCGGCGAACCAGCTCTCCGGGTCGCGACCGGCCACGTCGTAGAACCGGCTCGCGGCGTGGATGGGCGTGCGCTCGTCCCAGTTCGCCTCGATGGCGGCCATGCGATCGCGGGTGGCGTCGTCGAATGTCATCGGACTCCTTTCCGGACCACGATTCCGCCGGGTGGGATCCAGCGGGTCCCGGTTCGGGTCGGCCAGTGGTGAGCGGCCACTCCGTGGGTTCGGACGGCCGGGGTCAGCTCGGGTTCGCCGGTCGGGCCGGCGTTTCGTGGGCGCTGTGGGACGGGATCAGCCACCGGCGTCGGTGTAGGCGCCGTCGATCACCGAGGGTGGCCTTGCGCCGGGTGCGGTGGCGCAGGTGAACGCGCTGGCCACGGCCCGGTGCAGGTCGTGGGCGATGCGTGGGCCGGCGGAGGCGAGCAACTCGGTGACGGCGTGTTCCAGGACGGCCGCGGCGGTCGGCCAGTCGGCGACGGCCGCGGCGCTCAGGTGACGGGCGGCCTCGGCCGGGCGATGCCGGAAGAGCAGCGCCGACAGCTCGGGAACCGGTGGGCCGGCGGCGGCCAGGACGGCCTGCGGGGTGGCGTAGGCGGCGCCGGCCAGAACCGCGAGCGGATCGGTGTAACCGGCGTCGGCCAGGATGAGCAGGGCCTCGCGGTCGTCGCGGGCGGTGGCCTCGGCGCGGACCCGGCCGGCCAGGGCCGCGACGATCGGGGTGTCGGCGTTGTGGCGGACGATCCCCGCATACGCCGGCAGGCGGGCCGGATCGAGCGGTGCGGGCACCGGCTCGGGGGTCAGGTCGTCGGCCCCCAACTGGTGTGCGCGGACGGTGCGCGCGGTGATCCGGGCGTGCAGGCGGTAGACCGGGTCGGCGACCGGCAGCTCCGGACCGCCGAGGATCTGCTCGTTCGCGGAGACGACCGCCGCCGCCACGGCGCTGCTGCTCGACGGGGTCTGCCGGATGGTGTTGTGCGCGTGGGCGAGAGCGGGGTCGGGCCGCCGGCCGGCCAGGCGCTGGGCGGTGTAGCGGTCGGAGGCGTCGCACGCGTAGGCCTCCCGGTAGACGGCGCTCAGCCCCGGCAGCCCGGCGAGCAGGGCCCGGCCCAGGTCGGGGGCCAGCTCGAGGACGCCGATCGCGGTGTCGAACCGGGCGCGGTGATCGGGCCGCAGGTAGGCCAGGACGTCACGGTCGTGGGGGGTCGCGCCACTGGGCCAGGACCGCGACGGCATCCGGGTGATCAGGTGCCGCAACCGGGACCAGGCGTGGGCCTCACCCTCCAGGTCGTGGACCCGGACGGCGGCGCGGACCAGGGCGCAGTGGGCGACGGCGGCCTCGCCGGGATCCTCGATCAGGGTGGCCAGGACGGTCGCGGTGTGGCGGTCGGTGGGCGCCAGGTGGGTGACGAAGACACGCAGGAGGCGGGCCAGCGAATGCGGGTTGCCCGGGTGGGGCGGCGCCGGGAGCAGTGCCCGGGGCAGGTCGGCGGGCGTGGTGAACAGGTGACGGCGGGGGTCGGCGGGCTGCCCGCTCCGGCGCGGGCCCGGGGCGGCCGGGGTGGAGAGAAGGCCCCGGAGCACGCTCAGGTGGAGGATCCGTGGCAGGTCGGCCCCGGCGCCGAGGGCGGTAGCCAGGGCGTCGTCGAGCAGGCACCGGAAGTGGTCGTCGGAGCCGTTGCGGGTGTGCAGGGACAGCCGCAGCGCGCGGTCGGGGATGGTCACGCCGTGATCTTCGGTCGCGGTCACGGGTCCTCCGATCGATGTTCGTGCCTGCCGGTCTGCTGCGGGAATGCTACCGGCCGGGTACGACAAGTCACGTTCCGTCGCCGGCCCGGCCGGGTGGAGCGGAGCCGATCGGGCCGAAAACGTCAGGGGGCGGGTCTAGGTTCGAGGGGATCGCGAATTCGACGACGATGGAGTGTCCGATGACGTCCCGGCTCAACCCGTACATCGCGTTCAGCGGAAACGCGCGTGAGGCCATCGAGTTCTACCAGTCGATCTTCGGTGGTGACCTGACATTGCACACGTTCGGCCAGTTCGGCGCGCCCGATCCGGCCATCGCCGACCAGGTGATGCACGCTCAGCTCGAGACGCCGCAGGGCTACACCCTGATGGTGTCCGACACCCCGCCGGGCATGAGCCACACCCCGGGCGACAACATCACCGTCAGCCTCAGCGGCGCGGACGGTGACGAGCTGCGCAAGGCCTGGGCCGGGCTCTCGGCCGGCGGCACGATCAGCGTGCCGCTGGAGAAGCAGATGTGGGGCGACGAGTTCGGTCAGCTGGTCGACCGGTTCGGCATCCCATGGATGGTCAACATCGTCGGCGCCAACTGACGGCGCGCGCTCGCCGGGGGCGGCCTCGTGCGGGTCGCCGCTCCAGTCGGCGGCGTCCTCGTTGTCGAATGGCCCGATGCCCCGGCGCCCATTCGTGTTCTCCGATGTGATTCCCGGCGTCGCGTCCGGGAGATGATCAGATGTTCTTCGGTAACTCCGATTATGACGGTGTGACGTCACGCTGAGTAACTATTAGGTGCCGCGCATACTCCGTGTCACTCTTCCGACAGGGATCTCGGAAGGCTGTCCCGGATGGTGCGACGGAATGGGGTTTCCGCTGCTCAGAAATAGTGAGAAGGGGCACGCGTGGCCGATGGATTTTGGAGCTAATGACCAATATTCGGATGGCTGGTCCACTGTGGTGGCCGACACGAAACGCAATTCTCGGGGTGACTGTGTGATCACAGTCGTGCTTAGACTCCCGGAGAAATCGACATCAGGCGAGCCGGGGGGCTCGTGCGCCGCCGTGCGGTCATGATGTCGCTTGAGGGGGAGAGCGACGTGACGGTCGACCGGCCGATCCGTGAGTGGAACGGCCTGATCATTCCGGACCCAGGGGTTTACACACTGGACGAGGCCCACAAGAGGATCGGCTTCGAGGCACAGCACATGATGGTCAGCCCGATCCGGGGTGAATTCGCGAAAGGCAGCGCGACGATCGTGGTGGCGGGGGATCCGCTGCGGTCGTCGATCACCGCGACCATTCGGGCGGACTCCATCAACACCCACAATCCGGAGCGGGACGCGCACCTGTCCAGCCCGGATTTCCTGGACGTGCGGCGTCATCCGACGTTGGCATACCGCAGCACCGGCATCGTCTGGGAGTCGGACAGTGATCCGATCTTCCACTGGGCCCGGCTGCGCAACAATCCGCTCGCCCGCCGGGGGAGCGCCGCCGATCTGCCGCCCGCGGCGACCCGCGCCTCCGGCCGTTTCGTGATCAAGGGCTGTCTGACCGTCAAGAACGTGAGCCGGCAGATCGACATGCACCTGGAGTTCGGCGGGGCGCGCCGCGATCCGTACGGCCGGGAGATCTTCGGATTCAGCGCCACCGCCGAGATCGACCGCGAGGACTACGGCCTCGTCTGGAACGTGATGCTGGACGCGGGCGGCGTCCTGGTCGGCAAGAAGATCCGCATCGAGATCGCCGGCGAGGCCATCCGCGACTCGTGACCCGGCCGGTGAGCCCGGACGGGTCCGGGCTCACCGGGGTGTGGCGTACGGCCGCCGGTCTCAGTCGTCGAACGGGTTGGGCTCCTCGTCGAAGAGGTCGTATTCGGCGTGACCGGGGTCGGCCTCGGGCTCCGGCCCGTTGTAGAGGCCGGCGGACCCGGTGGACTGCCGCGGAGGCCGGGCACCCGACGATCCGCCGGAACCAGGGCCGGCGGCACGACCCGAACCCCGGGCGATGGAAGCAGGCGCCGAGCCCGGGCCGGAAGCGGGAGCCGATGCGGTCCCGGGAGCGGAGACCGGGCCGGGAGCGGAGGCAGGGGAAGGGGCAGGGGCGGATCCGGAGAGGTCCGCGGCGGCGTCCGGCAGGGGCTCGCCGCGGACCACGGCCAGGACCTGGTCACCGAACTTGGTGAGCTTGCTCTGGCCGACCCCGCTCACCGTCCCGAGCTGGTCCAGCGAGGTGGGCGCCAGAGCCGCGACGGCCCGCAGCGTGGCGTCGTGGAAGATGACGTACGCCGGGACGCCCTGCTCCTTGGCGGTGGCGCCGCGCCAGGTCCGCAACCGCTCGAAGAGGCCCACCGCCTCCCCGGAGAGATCGGCCGGCGCGGCGCCCGCCTTGGTCGCGGCCCGGGAAGAGGACCGGGACGCCCGCGGCGCCGCCACCTCACGGCGCATCAACAGTTTCCGCTCGCCGCGCAGCACCTCACCGCTGCGCGCGGTCAGCGTGATCGTCTGGTGGGCGGGCTCGACGGCCAGGAAGTCGCCGGCCAGCAGTTGCCGCACCACGTTGCGCCACTCGACCTCGCTCAGGTCGGCGCCGATCCCGAAGACGGTCAGCTGGTCGTGGCGGAACCGGCTCACCTTGTCGGTGCGCTTGCCGAGCAGGATGTCGATGGTCTGCTGCGCGCCGAACCGCTGTCCCCGCTCCTTGTGCAGCCGGTACACCGTGGACAGCAGTTTCTGCGCGGGCACCGTGCCGTCCCACGACTCCGGCGGGTTGAGGCAGCTGTCGCAGTTCCCGCACGCCGTCTCGTAGGTCTCGCCGAAGTACTGGAGGATCTGCGCCCGCCGGCAGGTGACGCTCTCGCACAGGGCCAGCATGGCGTCCAGGTGGCGGGCGGCGTTGCGCCGGAACGCGAGGTCGCCCTCGGAGCCCTCGATCATGCGGCGCTGCTGCATCACGTCCTGCAACCCGTACGCCAGCCAGGCCGTCGACGGCAACCCGTCCCGCCCGGCGCGCCCGGTCTCCTGGTAATACCCCTCCAGCGATTTCGGCAGGTCCAGGTGTGCGACGAAGCGGACGTCCGGCTTGTCGATGCCCATGCCGAAGGCGATGGTGGCGACCATGACGAGCCCGTCCTCACGCAGGAAGCGCGACTGGTTCCCGAAGCGGGTCCGCGCGTCGAGGCCGGCGTGGTAGGGCAGCGCCGGAATCCCGTTCTGGGAGAGGAACTCGGCGTGTTTCTCCACCGACGCGCGGGACAGGCAGTAGACGATCCCGGAGTCGCCGGCGTGCTCGGTGCGCAGCAGGTCGAGCAGCTGACGGGACGGGTTGTTCTTGGGGACGATCCGGTACTGGATGTTGGGCCGGTCGAAACTGGCGGTGAAGTGCCGCGCGTCGGTGAGCTGGAGCCGGGTGGCGATCTCGTCGCGGGTGGCCGGGGTGGCGGTGGCGGTCAGCGCGATCCGCGGCACGTCCGGCCACCGCTCGTGCAGCATCGACAGGGCCAGGTAGTCGGGCCGGAAGTCGTGGCCCCACTGCGACACGCAGTGTGCCTCGTCGATGGCGAACAGCGAGATCTTGCCCCGGTCGAGGAGCCGCTGCACACCGGCCGTGCCCAGGCCCTCGGGCGCCACGTAGAGCAGGTCGAGCTCGCCGGCCACGAACTCGGCCTCGACGACGCGCCGCTCCTCCAGGTCCTGCGAGGAGTTCAGGAAGTTCGCCCGGACGCCCAGGGTGCGCAACGCGTCGACCTGGTCCTGCATGAGCGCGATCAATGGGGAGACCACCACGCCGGTGCCGGGCCGGACCAGCGCGGGGATCTGGTAGCACAGCGACTTGCCGCCACCGGTGGGCATCAGCACCAGGGCGTCGCCGCCGCCGATGACGTGTTCGACGATGTCGCCCTGCTGCCCGCGGAACGACGGGTAGCCGAAGACCCGGTTGAGGGCGTCGGTGGCGCTGGACACGGAAAGCGAGGGGGCCGAAGTCACCCCGCGAAGTCTAGAGAGCCGAACGGATGATCGGATTCACCCTGTGGATGACGGGAGACCGACCAGGCCGAGAATCCGCTGAGCCGGGGAACCGGTGGCCGCGACCAGGACGAGCGGCGCCTCGACGTCGTGGTGGCACTCGGCGACCTGGTGCAGCGCGGACACCCCGGCGCTGGCCAGATGGCTGACCCCGGACAGGTCGACGGTCATCGGCACGGTGCCGCCCCGGCTGCGGCGCAGCAGCTCCCGCCGGACCTCCCGGGCCGACGCGGCGTCGACGGGGCCGTCCAGGCGGACCCGGGCCTCGTCCCCACCGGGCAGCTCGGCGATGGTGAATTCGGTGCCGTGGGGCACGACGACGGCCGCCTCGTCGAAGCGGACCAGCAGCCGGGCCGGGCGGGCCAGCGGATGCCGGACGGTGGCGACGGTGCCGTCGGCGCCCGGCTCGACCCGCAGGCTGCGCACCAGCTGGGCGGTGAGCGCCAGGCCCCGGCCGCGGGCCGGCTGCCGTTGCGGCGCCTGCCAGCCGCCGTGGTCGGTGACCGTGACCTCGACCGTGCCGGTGCGGTCCAGCCCGGCCCGGATCCCGACGACGTCGCGGCGGGGGTCGCCGCCGTACCCGTGCTCGATCGCGTTGGTGGTCAGTTCCCCGACGGCGTGCTGGAGGGCGAAGACGTCGTGTTCGGACGCGCCGACCTCGGCCAGCCAGGCGGCCAGCCGGCCGCGGACGCCGCGCAGCGCCGCCGCCTCCGCGGGCAGATCGATCATCAGTTCCGGTACGGCCGGGACGCGCTGGGCGGCCAGCAACGTGATGTCGTCGGCGTGCCCACCGGTACGGACCAGCAGCTCCAGCGTCTGGGTGCAGACCCGCTCGGCGGCCGTCTCCGGGTCCCGCAGCGCCCGTCCGGCCGCCGCGTCCGCCGCCACGTGTGCCAGTTCGACGGCACTGTCCAGGGTGCCGTCGCGCCCGCTGCCGGGCCGTTCCAGGATCCCGTCGGTGTAGAGCAGCAGCAGGTCGCCCTCGGCGAGCCGTTCGGTGCGGACCGGGAACGTTCCGCCGGTGCCGAGCGGGACGCCCCACGTGCCGGGCAGGTAGCGGGCGTCGCGGCCGGCCGGGACGAGCAGCGGCGCCGGATGCCCGGCCGTGCAGTACGACAGCTCCCCGGTGGCCGCGTCGAAGAGGGCCAGGCACACCGTCGCCGCGTACGCCGCCCGCACCCGCCCGGCGAACCGGTCCGCGGCGGCCAGCGCCTCGCCGATGCCGGCCCCGGCGTCGAGCCGTTCCTGGAGCACCGCCCGCAGCTGCCCCATCACCCCGGAGGCGGTGACCCCGTGCCCCACCACGTCGCCGACCACCAGCGCGACCCGCCCGTCCGGCCGGGCCACCACGTCGAACCAGTCGCCGCCGGCCGCCGTGTCCGCGTCGGCGAGCAGATAGCTGGCCGCCACCTGCAACCCCGGCAGCACCGGCAGCCCGGCCGGCAGCAGCTCCCGTTGCAGGGCGTTTATCACGTCCCGGCTCTGCTCGTAGCGGCGGCGCAGCCGGTCCGCCTCGGCCTCGGCGGCCAGCCGGGTGCGGGCCAGCTCGGTGACGTCGAACCCGGCCCCGATGACGCCGCGCCGCCCGCCGTCCGCGTCCAGCCACGGCACGATCGTGAACGTCGCGAACATCTCCAGCGCCGACCCGTCCGGCTGGTCGATGTGGGTCCGCCACTGCCGCCCGATGACCGGCTCCCCGGTGCGGTACACCTCGTGATAGGCGTCCACATACTGCTGTCCGGCCAGGTCGGCGATGACCTCCCGGATCGGGCGGCCCAGGATGTCGCGCCCGGGCAGGACGGCGCGGGTCGCCGCGTTGCACGCCACCAGCAGCAGGTCCGGCCCCTCGCACACGGCGACGATGAAGGGCAGCTGATCGACCGCGGCCATCATCGCGTCGAGCTCACCGGCACCCGGTACGTTCACGCTCGTCACCATGCCATCCTGCCGGACCCGCCGCTGGAAGGCGCCGAACGTCACTCGGCCAGGGGCAGATCGATGGTGTGGGCGGTGTGCGACGCCTTGACGCTCAGGTAGCGGACGTTGGCCGCGGACAGGTGCACCCCGGTCGGGATCCGCTGAGTGACGTCGATCCCCAGGTCGGCCAGCTGGCCGGCCTTGTCCGGGTTGTTGCTGAGCAGCCGCACCCGGTCGACACCGAGGGCGAGCAGCATCTGCGCGGCCGCCGTGTAGTCGCGCTCGTCCTCGCCCCGCCCCAGCGCCACGTTCGCCTGGTAGGTGTCGAGGCCGTCGTCCTGGAGCGCGTACGCGTCGAGTTTCGCGTACAGGCCGATGCCCCGGCCCTCCTGGCGCAGGTAGAGCAGGAAACCGCCCTGCTCGGCGATCCGTTCGACGGCCTCGCGCAGCTGCGGACCGCAGTCGCAGCGCTGGCTGCCGAAGACGTCGCCGGTGAGGCACTCGCTGTGCGGCCGGACCAGTGGGGCACGTCCACCGGCCGCCGACTTGGTCAGGGCCCGTTGCCAGTCGCCGAGGCCGAGCGCGAGATGTTCCTTGCCGTCGTCCAGCCCGTCGAAGGTCATCACCCGGGCCGTCGTCGCGTAGCCGTCGGGGAAACGCAGCGGCACGGTGACCTGACGGCGAATGCTCGCCTTGGCAACCGTCATATGCATGGCCGTGGCCTCGAACATCGGTCCTCCTCGTTGGTTCCCGTCTTGCTCGGCGACGTCAGATGCACTGCCCGAAGATCGGCCCTCGCACACAGCGGATTATGGTGAGGAACAATCCCGGGAGGCGTCATCGGTGGCTGAGCATCCTTACACCTTGCTGAGCTGTGGCATGTCCATCGACGGTTACGTCGACGACACGACCCAGGAGCGGCTGCTCCTCTCGAACGACGCGGATTTCGACCGGGTCGACGAGGTCCGCGCCCAGTGCGACGCGATCCTGGTCGGCGCCGGCACGATCCGCCAGGACAATCCGCGGCTGCTGGTGCGCTCGGCGACCCGCCGGGCCGAGCGGATCGCCCGCGGCGAAGATCCGGACCCGGTGAAGGTCACCGTAACCGGTAGCTGCCACCTCGACCCGGGGGCGTCGTTCTTCACCACGGGGGAGTCCGCCAAGCTGGTCTACTGCGCCACGTCGACCGTGGACGAGGCCCGGAAGCTGCTGGACGACCGGGCCACCGTGGTCGACGGCGGCGACCCGGTGGACGTCCGCCGCGTCTCGGCCGACCTCGGCGCGCGCGGGATCCGCCGCCTCATGGTGGAGGGCGGCGGCCACATGCACACCCAGTTCCTCGCCGCCGGGCTCGCCGACGAGTTGCAGCTGGTGGTGGCCCCGTTCTTCGTCGGCGACTCGCGGGCGCCGCGGTTCGTCTACGACGGCGACTTCCCGTGGAGCTCCGGCAACCGGGCCACTCTCGCCGAGGTCCGCCCGATGGGTGACGTGGTGCTGCTGCGCTACGCGCTGTCCGAGCGGTTCGGCCGACCCTGAGATCAAGCCGCGACCCCGCCGGAGTAGGCGGGGCGCGCCCCCACCCGTACCGGAACTCGCCGGCCACGATCGGCCGGAAGCGGCACGATGACCGGGAGCGGCGCCATGGCCGGCGCCGGAACGACCGGGAGCGCGAGAGCCGTGGCGGCCATCGGCTGCTCGCGACGGCGCGCCACCAGGCGCAGCACCAGGATCACCGCGCCGGGCGCCGCCGCCACGAACGCCAGGATGCCGTAGGCCACCGCGATCGTCAGACCCTGCGCCGCGCTCAGCCCGGCCGCGCCGAACGCCCACGCCATGATCCCCTCCCGGGGACCCCAGCCGCCGACGTTGACCGGCAGGCCCATCGCCAGCAAGGCGAGCAGCAGCAGCGGGGCCAGTTCCAGCAGCGACGCCGAGCTGCCCGCGGCCCGCGCCGCCACCATGAACATCGCCAGGTGCCCGGCCAGCGCCGCGGCCGACGCCAGCAGCACCGCGGGCCCGTTGCGCCGCGACAGCAGACCCACGCGGATCTCGGCCATCCCGGTCCGGGCCGCGCCGGCCGCCCGGGAACGCCCGCGCCGCAGCCGCCGCAGGCCGGCGACGATCAGAACGCCGGCCAGCGCGACACCCACGCTCACCGCGGCCACCCGCGCCACGTTCCCCTTCATCAGGGTCAAGACCGGCGATGGTACGGAGACGAGCACCGCGGCGCCGACCACCAGCAGCACGACCTGCCCCGCGATCCGTTCCAGGACCACCGCCCGGACGCCGCGGCCCAGGTCACCCTCGTCCCGGCCGTGCCGGACCGCCCGGCCCACGTCGCCGAGGATCCCGCCCGGCAGCGCGGCGTTGAGGAACAGCGCCTGGTAGTAGTCGGCGGTCGCGTCCTTCAGCGACAGCCGCATGCCCAGGGCACGCGCCACCACACACCACCGCCACGCGGTCAGCACCGTGGTCGCCGCGCCGATGCCCAGCGCCGCCACCAGCGCGCCCGTGTCGAGCACACGCAATCCGTCCAGGAACGCGCCGGTCCCGAACCGCCACAGGACCAGTGCCAGGATCCCGGCACCGCCCAGCAGTTTCAGCCAGGTCCAGATCGATCGCGTCACGTCCATCGTCCCCTCGTAGCCTTCGAGGACTAGTACGCCCGACCGGCGGCTTAAGGTTCAGCTGAAGATCGCTAAAACATCCTGGTGTCCCACGGACGCGTGCGGTAGCGACGCCAGACGCCGTTCCACGTAGTCGCCGACCGCCAGATCGGGCCGCTCCTCGAGGGCCGCCGCCACCCAGCCGCGCAGCCACTCGGCGGTCAGCGCGGGCAGCGCCGGACCCAGCCGCCACGGGCTCGGCCGGACGATCACCCGGGCGCCCGCCTTCTCGAACGCCGCGACCGCCACCTCCGGGGCGTCCGGCCCGAGCAGCCGTCGGCCACCCTCGGCGCGCCGCTGGTGCTCGTTGAACGCCGCCTCGATCTCCGCGTCGAGCGGGTCGTCCGGCGCGAGCCGCACCTCACCGGTCACCGACAGCGTGAACAGCGCCGCCACCCTCGCCTCGGCGCACACCGCGGCCAGCCGCTCCACCTCCGCGGCGGTCAGCAGGTCCAGCAACGCCGAACACGTCACCAGGTCGGTGCCGGCCAGGTCCGCGGCGGTCAGCTCGGTCACGTCACGGCGCTGGGTGCTGACGGTCACCCCCTCGGGCATGTCCCCGGCGGCCCGCAGCAGCAGCGCCGGGTCCCGGTCCGTCATGATCCAGTGCTGGGGCAGCGGCAGCCGCGGGGACAGCCACCGGCCCAGCGAGCCGGTCCCGCAGCCCAGGTCGCGCACCGTCCGTACCGGTCCGGGCAGTTCCCCGATCAGCTCGGCGGCCCGGGCGGCCGCGTCGGCGGGCTCGCGCAGCGCCAGCCAGGCCGCGCTGAAGTCGCCCTCGCCGTCACCGCTGATCGTCGCGGCCCGCTCGTGCGCCGCGGCGCGCGGCCCGGCCCCGCTGATCGGCCCACCCTCACTGAGCGTCCCGATCCCGCTCTCGCCGCCGGTCCTGATCCCGCCGGCGCTCCCGCTGTCCCCGGAAGTCCCGGTCCCGCTGAGCGTCCCGCCCAGGTTGAGCGGCCCGGTTTCGCTGAACGGGCCGATTCCCCCAGCCGTCTCGCTCTCGCCGGGCGTCCCCGCCCCGGTGAGCGGTTCGCTTTGAGGGAGCGGCCCGGTTTCGCTGAGTGGTCCGATCCCACCGGCCGCCTCGCCGTCGCCGAGCGCGCCGATGCCGCCGGCCGTCTCGCTCCCGCGGAACGTCCCCGTCCCGGTGAGCGGTTCGCCTTCACGGAACGGCCCGGTCTCGCTGAACGTGGCGATCTCCTCGTCCATGTGGTCGGGTAGTGCCGTGCCGGGCGCCGCCGGGCCGTCCCCGGTCTCGATCCTGCCGTGCACTTCCGTCATCGCTGCCTCCTCGGCGTGGTCGCCCGGTCCGGGCGAGGTCCCGGCTGGCTGTCAGTGCTGTCTCCCGGCCCGGGAGACAGCACTGACAGCCAGCCGGATGAGTTCGGGACGGCGCGCTTCGTCATGCGAGCGCCGCCCGCGACTCACGATCGTCGTCGTGTGTGCCCGCACCAGGCCGGTAGCCGCGGTGAACGCACACGCCGGGTTCGGGGTGCGCGTCTTTCCAGGCTGTCAGGTTTCCGTGGCGGCGCGGGCGGGTTGGCGCTTCGGGAGCGCGGTGGAGTGGCCGGGTGGGGTCAGGGGAGGGCATCCAGCACCTCCCGGATGCGGTTCGCGGTCTCGTCCCAACCGGTCAGGGTCTCGCGGCGGGCGCGGGCCCGGTCGCGCCAGCGGGCACGCAGGGCGGGGTCGGTGAGCCACTCGCGCAGGGCGCCGGCGAGGGCGTCGCGGTCGCCCGGCGGGATCAGCCTCCCGGGCCGGCCGCCGCCGGCTTCGCCGAGCGCCTCCGGGACTCCGCCGACGTCCGTCGCCAGCACCGGCAGACCGCGGGCGAGCGCTTCGGTCACCACCATCCCGTACGTCTCCGCGTACGACGGCAGCACGAACAGATCCGCGTCCGCGTAGACGGCGTCGAGCGCGGCCCCGCCCAGCGGCCCGGTGAACCGCACACCGCCCTCGTCCGGAACCGGCCCGTCCCGCTCCGGCCGGCTGATCCGCCAGCTGCCCTCGACCGCCCGTCCACCGGCCGCGGCGCCGAACGGCCCGTGGCCATCCGCGCCGAACTTCCCGGCCGCCGGTGCCCCGGGCTGATCGCCGGTGCTGGGGAGGAGTGGTGTTCCGGGTGTTCTGCGCGGGCCGAGCAGGTTGCCGTTCGAGTCGAGGGTGGCGCTCAGGGCGGCGGGTGGGGTCAGGGTGAGGGTGGCGGGGGTGGGGAACTCGCCCAGGATGCGGCCCGCTCCGGTGATCGTGCAGGTCCACGGGAGGCCGGTGAGGGTCTGGAGGGCCTGGAGCAGCAGGTGGTAGCCCTTGCGCGGGGTCAGCGAGGCGACCATCAGCAGCCGGTGGCCGGTGGGGGAGGGGACGGCCGGGGGAGCGGGGTCGACGCCGGGTGGGACGGCGTGGACGCCGGTCAGGTCGTGGAGTTCCTCGACGCGGCGGGCGGCCGGAGTGCTGGTGGCGATGACGGCGGCGGCCAGGTGCAGGGCGCGGCGTTCCCGGGTGCGCAGGTCGGCGGCGGTCCCGGGGGTGAGGCCGGTCTCGTCGCAGAGCGGCAGGTGCACGAGGACAACCAGGCGCAGGCGGGTGGCGTGCGGTTCGAGCAGGTCGGGGACGCCGCAGGCGATCAGGCCGTCGAGCAGGACGGTGGCGCCGTCGGGGATGTCGGCCAGGATCCCCGACAGGGCCCGGCGCGCGGCCGGTTTGGGACGGGGAAAGTCGCCGGGGACGAGCTTCTCCCGTACCGCGAAAGGGGTTTGATCGCCGGAGGCGGGGGAGGGAGCACCGGGGAGGGTGAGGCGGCGCAGCACCTCGCGGTCGTAGCGGTTGCCGCCGGACGGCGCCGCCGGGTCGTCGATCGACGCCGGCAGCACCGCGAACAGCGTGTGGATCACCGCAGGGTGCGCTCGTAGGTCGCCCAGGCGATGTGCGACTCGTGCAGGGTGATCGAGATGCCGGTCAGGCCGGACGCGCCGCGGCCGAACTCGCCGGCGTGGATGCGGACGGCCAGCCGGTCGGCGATGACTTTGGCGAGGAACTCGGTGGACGTGTTGATGCCGGTGAACTCCGGATCGTCGTCGAGGTTGCGGTAGCTGAGCCCGTGACAGACGGTGTGCAGCTGCTCGCTCGCCTTGCCGATGTCCACGACGATGTTGTCGTCGTCCAGGTCGGGACGGCGGAAGGTGGCGTCGACGATGAAGGTGGCGCCGTGCAGGCGCTGTGCCGGGCCGAAGACCTCGCCGGTGAAGCTGTGCGCGATCATGATGTGGTCGCGGACGGTGACGCTGAACAAGGGCTCAACTCCTCAGGTGCGGTTCGTGAGGTAGTACGGGTACCCGTTCCGGAAAGATCAATTCGCCGGATGGTCGATGACGTGACAGAGCGCGGGCAGTGAGCCGTCGGCGATCCGCGGCAACACCCCGGGCAGCTCGTCGAAACCGCTGCGGCCGCTGATCAGGGCGTCGAAGCGCGGGTCTTTCAGCAGGTCGAGGGCGAGGGCCAGACGCTGCGCGTAGGAGCGGCGGCGGGCCGGGGCGATGCCGCCGACCTGGCTGCTGCGGATGGTCAGGCGACGGGAGTGGAAGAACTCACCCAGGGGTACGGCGATGCGGCGGTCGCCGTACCAGGAGAGTTCGACGACCGTGCCCTCGGTGGCGAGCAGTTCCAGTGCCGTGGTGAGGCCCTGTTCGGTGGCGCTGGCGTGAATGACGATGTCACGCTCTGTCTGCGCTGCGGCCGGCTGCGCGAAACCGACATTCAGCTTTTTCGCTTCGTTTTCGCGATTTTGTACGTCGACGAGCTCGACATCCGTGCCCGGCATCCCGGCCAGCACCGCGGCCACCGACAGGCCGACCATGCCGCCGCCCACCACCGAGATCCGGTCACCGATCTGCGGGGCGGCGTCCCACACCGCGTTCACCGCCGTCTCCACCGTCCCGGTCAGCACGGCCCGTGCCGCGGGCACCCCGTCCGGCACCACGGTCACCGCGGTCGCCGGGACCACGTACCGGGTCTGGTGGGGGAAGAGGCAGAACACCGTCTTCCCGATCAGTTCCGGGACGCCGGCCTCCACGACTCCCACGTTCAGGTAGCCGTACTTGACCGGGGCCGGGAAGTCGCCACCCTGGAAGGGGGCGCGCATCGACGGCCACTGGCTCTCCGGGACCCGCCCCTGGAACACCAGCGTCTCGGTGCCCCGGCTCACCCCGGAGTGCAGAGTCCGGACGAGCACCTCGTCCGGGCCGGGATCGGGCACCCGTTCGGTGCGTATCTCCCCGATCCCCGGGGAAGTCATCCAGAACGCGCGAGCCGTCAAGAGCCTCATCCTTACGTGCCGTTGAACCGGGAGCCCCCGGTCGGTGTGTCACTGGTTGACCCTATGTCGTTCAGGAGGAATGGTGACGATCAGTACGACACTGCGGCCCCTGGCCGGGTTCGCCGCGCAGGTCCTCCTGCTCGCCGTGCTCGCCGCCACCGTCGGCCTCACCGGGTGGGGATGGCTCGCCGGGCTGCTGTACGGCCTCCTGCTCTGCGGTCTGCTCGCGGCCGGCCTGCGCCGCGCCGGGATGACCGGCCTCGGATGGGCGAACTCGGTCACGTTCGGTCGCGCGATCCTGGCCGGCGGGGTCACCGCCATGGCCGCCGGCTCGGGCGCCCCGGCCTGGCTGCTGGCAGGCGTCGCCGGGGTCGCCCTCGCGATGGACGGGCTGGACGGGCAGATCGCCCGGCGGACCGGCACCACCACCCCGCTGGGCGCCCGCTTCGACATGGAGGTCGACTCGGCGCTGGCCCTGGTCCTGAGTGTGTACGTGGCCGCCGGCCAGCACTGGCTCGCCCTGGTCATCGGTCTGGCCCGCTACCTGTTCGGCGCCGCGTCGTGGGCGCTGCCCTGGCTGAACGCCCCCCTGCCGCCGCGATTCAGCCGCAAGGTCGTCGCCGCCGAGCAGGGCATCGTGCTGGTGGCCGTGGCGAGCGGGGTGCTGCCGCCGGTGCTCGCGGTGGCCGCCCTGGTGGTGTCGGTGGTGTCGCTGGCCTGGTCGTTCGGCACCGACGTGGTCTGGTTGTACCGGGCGTCCCGGGTCCGGGAGCAGGCCCGCAGCCGTTGGTCCGGAACGCGGGAGCACGCCCTCGCCCGCTGAGATCCCGCTTCCGTGCAGGGCCGTCGACCACCGGGTGATTTCTTCGAGCGGCGGCACGGTCCACGATGTTCCGATGGATGCGGAACAGCGCGGCGCGAACCGGTGGAAGCCGTGGCGGCAGACCCGGCAGACGGTCACCGGCAGTGTCGTCTTCGGCGACGTCGTCCAGGTGGCGAACGTCGGCGGCGACGTCACCATCAGCCCTGACCGCCCGGCCTACCGGGTGACGGCCGCCCAGGTCGCCGCGGTACCGCTGGACCGGGAGGACGCCCGCCGGCGGCCGAGCCGGCTGCTGGCGGCCCGCCACCGGGTCGTGCCGTTCACCGGGCGCGATGCCGAACTGGACGAACTCGCCGCCTGGGCCGGGTCCGCGGCGACCGTCTCGGCGCGGCTCGTGCACGCCGCCGGTGGGCAGGGCAAGAGCCGGCTCGCCGCGGAGGTCGCCGCCCGGTGCGCCGGCGCCGGATGGACGGTCTGGCAGGTCACCCACGGTGCGGCGCCGGCCGCCGGGGACCGGGTCGAACTGGACAGCGGCGCCCTGCTCGCGGTGGTTGACTACGCCGACCGGTGGCCCATGGCGGACCTGCTCGGGCTGCTCGGCCAGATGCGGGCGCTGCACGCGAGGACCGGGACACGCGTACGGGTCCTGATGCTCGCCCGTTCGGCCGGCTACTGGTGGCCGAGCCTCGCCGGACGGGCCGAGAACGATCACGGCATCGACGCCGAGCCGATCCTCCTGGGCGGGCTGGACGCCGCCCGGGAGACGCTGTTCGCCGTGGCGGCCGCCCGGTTCGCCGCCGCACTCGACGTTCCGGACCTCGGTGTGCCGGACGGGGACTGGACCGTACCCGACCTGTCCGGGCCGGGGTTCGCGCAGGTGCTGCCGGTGCACATGGCGGCGCTCGCGGCCGTCGAGGCCCGGCGGCACGGGGACGAGGCGCCGGCCGGCCCGCGGGCGGTCTCCGAGTACCTGCTGGTCCGGGAACAGCGGTTCTGGAACATGAGCGAGGTCATGCACCGTGCCGTGTACACCGCGACCCTGACCGGGCCGCTACCCCGCGACACCGCCCGGCGAGCCCTGAGCGCGGCCGGCCTCGCCGACGGGACCACCGCCGCCGACCGTGTCATCGACGGCCACCGGGCCTGCTATCCGCCGGCCGACCGTCGGCTGGTGCTCGAACCGTTGCACCCGGACCGGCTCGGCGAGGACCTGATCGCCCTGTCCACGCCGGGCCACGACGAGCCGACCGTGTTCGCCTACGACGACTGGCCGCTCAGCGCACCGGCCGCCCTGCTCGCGCACGCGGAACAGGCCCCGGAATGGACGGCGACGGCGATGACCGTCCTGATCGAGGCCGCCCACCGGTGGCCGCACCTCGCCGGAGAGGTGCTGTACCCGTTGATCCGCCGGGACCCGTGCGTCGCGGTCGAGGCGGGCGGCGCCACCCTCATCCGGCTGGCCACCCTGCCCGGGATCGACCCCGGGGTGCTCGCCTCGGTAGAGGCGGCGATGTCGGAGGGCCGGTTCGTCGAACTGGACGTCGCGGCCGCCGTGATCAGCGATCAGCTCACCGGACCCCGGCTGCGGGCGGCCGGCGATCCGGCGACCACGGCGGCCGTGCACGCCGATCACGCGTACCGGCTCTCCCGCGCCGGCCGCTGGACCGAGGCGCTCAGGGCGGGCGAGACGGCGGTGGTCCTGCTCCGGCGGCTCGCCGGGCAGGACCCCGGCAGGTACCTGCCGGAGCTGGCGATCGCCGTCAACAACGTGGGCACGTTCCTCTCCGAACTGGGCCGCCGCGACGAGGCGCTGGCCCTCGGACAGGAGGCGGTCGCGATCCGCCGCCGGCTGGCCGGGACCGACCCGGCCGCACACCTGCCCGCCCTGGCCGGGAACCTGGCCGACGTGGCGGCCCGCTTGGCGGCCATGGACCGGCGCGAGGAGTGCCTGGCGCCCGCGGCCGAGGCGGTGGAGCTGCTGCGCGGACTCGCCGCCGCCGACCCCGGTGCGCACCGGCACGATCTGGCGCTCGCGCTGAACACCCACGGCGCCTTCCTGGCCGAGACCGGACACTGGCAGCGCGGCCTCGACCTGACCGGGGAGTCCGCCGCCCTGCTACGGGAGCTGACCGAGACGGATCCCGGCCGGTACCTGCCCGACCTCGCCATGGTGCTGGGGAATCTCGGGAACCGCCTGCTGGACAACGGGCGTCACGCGGAGGCGCTGCCCTTCTCCGTCGCGTCGGCGGACGTCTACCGCGGCCTGGCCGAGACGAACCCCTCCCGCTACCGGCCAGACCTGGCATCGGCGCAGAGCAACCTCGCCGTCAAGCTCGCCGAGCTCGGCCGCTGGGCGGAGGCGCTGCCGCCGTCCGAGGAGTCGGTCGCCCTCTACCGGGAACTGGCCGCGACGAACCCGGCCCGGCACCGGCCCGACCTGGCCCGTGTCCTGGGCAACCACAGTCTGCGGCTGAGCGAGCTCGGGCGGTTCGGCGAGGCGGTCGTATCTGCCGAGGAGTCCGTCGCCCTGCACCGCGAGCTGGGCCCCGAGGGCCTCCACCGGGAGCACTTCGCCGCGGCGCTGACCAATCTGAGCGCGGCCCTCACCGGCCTGCGCCGCCATGCGGAGGCGCTGGCGGCGACCGACGAGGCGAGCGCCCTCTGGCGGCGGCTGGCCGAGGACCACCCGGAGGCACACCTGCCCGACGTCGCCGTCTCGCTGTGCAACCGCGGGATGGCCCTGTCCAACCTGGGCCGGCGGGCGGAGGCCGTGGAACCGGCGACCGAGGCGGTGACGCTGCTGCGGCGGCTGTCCGGGGAGGATCCGGCCGTGCACGAGCCCCGCCTGGCCGGCGCCCTGGGCAGCCTGGGCCGCCTGCTCGCCACGACCGGCCGTACCGAGGAGGCCCTGCCGGCGTTGGAGGAGGCGGCCACGCTGCACCGGCGGCTGGCCGAGACGAACCGGGAGGCCAACCTGCCGGGGCTTGCCGACTCGCTGCGCAGCCGGGGGATCCGGCTGTCCGAGGCCGGGCACGCCGACGAGGCGCTGGCCTGTGCCGAGGAGGCGGTGGACGTCTACCGGCGGCTGGCCGGGGCCTACCCGGAGAAACACCTGCCCGGATTCGGTGGGGCGCTGATGCACCTGCTCATCGCGCTGTGCGACCTCGGCCGGTTCGCCGAGGCGCGGCCGGTGTGCAAGGAGGCCCGGACGGTGCTGCGCGGGCTCGCCCGTCACGAGGAGCCGGTGCTCCAGGGTCTGGGCCTGGCCTCGACGATGTACGCCTGGATCTGTCTGGAGCTGCGGCGCGACCTGCTCGGCGCCGAGGCGGCGGCCGCCGAGTCGGTGCGGATCCACACGTCCCTGGCCGAGCGGTCCCCGGACGTCTTCGCCGACCGGCTGGGGGAGGCCTACGTCGTCTACGCCGACGTGCTGGAGGCGTCCGGCAAGCCGGCCGGGGCGGAGGCGATCCGGCGGCAGCTCCTCAGCGCCCAGCCGTGAGGACCACGGCGCGGCCGTCCACGTTGAGGACGTGACCGTCACCCAGGGTGGCCAGCGGGTCGTGCCAATGCACGTGACCGCAGACGGTGAGGGACGGGCCGCCGCGCTCCAGCGCCGTACGCAGCGCCGGGTTGCCGCGCTGCTCCGGATCGGAGCCGGCCGGCCCCTCGTGCAGCAGCAGCACGTCCGGCGGCGGGGCGGCCACCGCGGCCCGGACGGTGGCCTCGAAGTCCTCCGGGGTGCGGCGCATCGGACGGGCCGGGTCGCCGGCGATGCCGCTCACCCCGGCGACGGTCAGGCCGCCGAAGACCCGGCGGCCGCCGTCGAGCAGGGCCACCTCCGGTCCGTACGCGCCGACCTCGGCCGCGGTCACCTCGTCGTGGTTGCCGGCCCGCAGCCGTCCGGCAGGGCGTCCACCCGGCGGCGTTCGACGGCGAGCGGGAGACTCTCGGTGCCGCCGCCGCGGGCCGCCGACCGGTACGGGATCGTGTCCAGCGGTTCGGGTGGCGTGCCGCGCAAACGCATCATCGGGTGCCTGCCTCGGGCTCTTCGGAGAGCCCTGGTGTTGCATTCCGGTGAACTTCCGCTATGCCTTGCAGCCGGGGCCCGCGGCCCTTCCCCCGGTGATCCGGTACCGCGAGATGTCCCCGCTCACGTAGTCCTCGAGCTGTCGTACCGAGGTGGGCTCGACCCCGTTGTTCATCAGGTAGCCAACGATCGCCGTCTCCACGGTCCGGCAGGTGGCCTGGTCGGCGACGACCTGGGCACGTGCCTCGAGCTTCGCCGGGTTCACCGCAACGTAAGAAACGCCGCCGATACTCACCGTAAGGGCGCTGGCCATCGCAAGTTCGATCAAACGCACTGACGCAGGCTAGCCATGATCACTCACTGTAGGAAAGTGGGCCTTTCGGTCGAGATCAACAACCCTCTGTCACGGTACGGGTGGGCGAATGAATCGACGTGAGCCGTCCTCCGGGTGCTACCTTGATTACTCGGAGCAACGGTTTGATTGCGCTGGAGGATCCCATGCGTCGTGCCGCTGTCGTTCTCGCCCTCGTTCTCGCCGGTCTCTGGGTCGCCTCACCCGCCCAGGCGTTCGCGCACACCGCTGTGCACAACCCGGCCCTGCACGCCCTGCTCGACGGGCTCACCCTGCTGGTCGCCACGGCGCCGGTGTGGACCGCCCTGCTCTGGGCCGGTGACCGCCGCTGGTTGCTCGCCGCACTGATCGGCGTGGTCCAGATCCCGGTCGCGGTCATCGGCTTCACGCCGATCGCCAACCCGTGGCTGCATCTGTCCCTGTTCGCCCTCGCGCTCGGCCTGACCGCGGTGTCGCTGCGGGTGGTGCGTGGACAGGCACGGTCCGCCGCCGCTGTCACGACTGTTCGCTGACAGGCCGTACCGGCCGCCGCGGCGTCCTCGCGCCGCGGCGGCCTCTCCGAATGATCGGATCCCGTTGTTGCCGCGGCGGGATCTCCGCAGGTGCCGGTCCTGCTCCCGCGCCGTTCCCTCCACCGGAATCCCGGGTCTCGGCCGGTGCCTGTCCCGCTCCGCCCTTCGGCCGGCGTTCCCGCCGGTCCCTCTTCGGGCGTTCGAGCGGTGTTCCCGCCGGTCCCTCTTCGGGCGTTCGAACAGTGGTCTCGCTGGTTTGCTTCGGGCGCTTGATCTGGTGCTCCTGCCGACCCCGCTTCGGCCTTTGGGCGGCGTTCTGGCGGACCCGCATCCGGCCTCTGAGCGGGGTTCTTGCTGTTCGCTCCCGACCCTCCTGCCGGCGCCGGTCCCGATCTCTGCCATGGCGGCGTGGTCGCCGGCCCGGCGGATGTCGATCGTGCGATGCGGGCGTTGCGGGAGCCTCTCAGCGAGCACGTCATCCGATGTGATGTCGGCGTAACGTGGTCGTCAGTGAGGCTGGCCACAATGAATTCGTGGTGACGGAGACGATGGTGCCGGTCAACGGCATCCAGGTGTGCGTGGAGACCTTCGGCGAGCCCACCGATGCCCCGCTGCTGCTTCTGGCCGGGGATGCCAGTCCGATGGACTGGTGGGACGACGAGTTCTGCCGTCGGCTCGCGGCCGGCGGCCGGTTCGTGATCCGCTACGACCACCGGGACACCGGTCGGTCCACCTCCTACCCGGCCGGCGCGACCGCCTACTCGGGCGCCGACCTCATGGACGACGCCGTCGGCGTGCTCGACGCGCTTCGGGTGCCGGCCGCGCACCTGGTCGGCTTCTCGCTCGGCGGCGCGCTCGCGCAGCGCATCGCGGTCCATCACCCCGAGCGGGTGCTGTCGCTCACCCTCATGGCGACCAGCGCCGGCGGGGCGGGATCGGAGGCCGCGCCGGTCACCGTGGGCGGTCCGGTCACGGTCGTCGCGGGCAGGGTCACGGCCGGCATCCGTACGGTGGAAGCCGCCCCGATCACCGACGAGACCGACTGGTCGAACCGGAAGGCCGCGGTCGCCCGCATGATCGCCGAGGTGCGCGACCACGGCGGCCCGTTCACCCCCGACGAGCCGCAGTTGCGCCGCCTGGCCGAGCGCATCTTCGACCGCTCCGCCGATCTGGCCGCCACCCGCCTCAACCACCGCCTCGCCGGCTACGGCCCCCCGGTCCGCGACCTGCTCGGCGCCATCGAGACCCGAACCGTGGTCCTGCACGGCACCCTCGACCGCCGCTTCCCGGCCGAACACCCGGAGGAACTGGCCCGCTGCATCCCCCACGCCCGCCTGGTGTGGCTGGACGGCGTCGGCCACGAGTTCCCGCCCCGAGCCGTCTGGGACCAGGTCCTCCACGAGATCCTCCACTGACACCGCCCAGCCGCCCCCCAACGCACACCGTCCGCTTCCCGATCGCGAAGCGGCGCTGCTAGCGACACGCAAAGCCCGGCCGGCTCTGAGCGCTGACCCTGCTGGTCGATTGGTCCTCTGTCCGTTCCCCCGGCTCGTTTGCGCCGACCAGCGCACACGTATCGGTTCCCGTGGTCGCCCGCCCGGGTCATAGCGGCGGGCCGGGCACACGGACGGCGCGACGTGAGCGCCCGCCGTGCCGGACAGGCGGCGGCGCGAAGTGGCGCGGCGCGGGCGGCGGATGGCAGTGGGGCAATTGACCAGCGGGGTCAGCGCTGTCTCACGCCCGCCGAGACAGCGCTCAGCGCCAGCCGGCCTTGATCGGCGTTCTTCGGCCTCGGCGCGATGAGGCCGGCTTGATCGGCTGTGCGAGCATCGCCGCGTGCGAGTGTTCGGGGGCGCTGGGCGGGATCGGCTCGGATGGTTCGCCGCCGTTCCGCTCGGGGCCCTGACCGCCGGCGTGATGGTCGCCCACCCGGTGCTGCCCGGCGGAAGCCTGCTGCCGACCTTCCTGCCGTGGCTGGGGCTGAGCGTTCTGCCGATCCTCGCCCTGGCCGCGTGGCGCCGCTCCGGGATCGCGCTGGTCGCGGCGCTGTTTCCGCTGACAGCCTGGCTTGCCCTCTTCGGCGGTCGCCTCCTCCCGTCCCGGGAGCCCGTGCCCGATCTGGTCGCCGTGCAGCACAACGTCAGCGACGAGAACCCCGACGTGCCCGGAACCGTCCGCACACTCCTGGAAGCCGACCCCGACCTGGTGGCCCTGGAAGAGGTCACGCCGGAGGCGCTGCCCGCCTACCGGGCCGCATTCCCGGCCGGCTACGCCCATCACAGCGTCCACGGCACGGTCGCGCTCTGGTCCCGGCACCCGCTCGTTGAAGCGGCCGCCCTCGACATCCGCCCGGCGACCCTGGGCGCCGACTGGAACCGCGGCCTGCGTGCCGTCGCCCGCACGCCGCACGGGGACATCGCCGTCTACGTCGCCCACCTGCCCTCGGTGCGGCCCGGCCCGACCGGCCTCGACGCGGAACGCCGCGACGACAGCGCCCGCCGTCTCGCCGCGGCCCTGGCCGCCGAGCCGCTCGACCGGGTGATCCTCCTCGGCGACCTGAACGCCACCACGAAGGACCGGGGCCTCGAACCGGTCACCTCCCTGCTCGGCACCGCCGAGTCGGACTTCGCCTTCACCTGGCCCGCCGCCTTCCCGGTCGCCCGCATCGATCAGGTCCTGGCGCGCTCGCTGACGGTCACCTCGGTCCGAACCCTCCCCAGAACCGGCAGCGACCACCTCCCGATAGCCGCGCACCTCCGCCGGTGGCCGCCGGCGTGATCAATGGTCGCCCTGTGCCGGGGCGGTGGCGACCGCGTCGGTAGTCGCGGGACGCTGCGGGCGAGGTCTCGGGTCGGTCGGTGGCGGCCGTTCGCCGGAAAGGCCGCGCGTCTTCGCAGGGCCAGGGTGGCGGCGGTCGTTTCGGCGGGCGGCACCCTTCGCGGGGAGCCTCAGTGTGGTCGGTCGACGGCACGGAGGGTGAGGCCGGCGGCGACCGAACCCGTGCCGGTGGCCAGGTAGACGGCCAGGAAGCCGAGACCGCTCAGCAGCGGGGCGCCGGCCACGGCGGTCAGCAGGAGCGCGGCGACGGCCGGGGCGGTAACCAGGAACCAGGCGACCGCCTTCTGCACCGGGGTCCACCGTGGGGAGACACTGGCGATCAGCAGCGCGGCGGCCTGGCTGATCAGCGGCAGCAGGAGCGGGCCGGCGATCAGCAGGCGCACCGCGACGCGTTCGGAGCCCCCGGCTCCGGGCAGTGCGGCCGGGACCGCCGGCTGTGGCACCGGCAGGCGCAGGTGGGTGGGGGTGCCGCTGCGGCGCACGGCCGCGACGAGCTGCTCCGGCGGGCCGAGCCGGCCCAGCGCCTGGGCCGGGTTTCCGGCCAGGTCGCGGCGCATCGCGATGTAGCCGGACACGGTGCCCATCAGGTCGTCGCGGGTCTCCGGCGGAAGGTCGTCGCTCGCCGCCCACAGGGCCGCCAGATAGTCGAGGACTAGCGTGTCGTCGGGAGTCGCCGGTGCCGTCGTCATGGCGTACAGCGTCGCTGGTTCGCGCGGCGCGCACATCGGCCCACAGTGGTAACCGGATGGCCCGAAGTCATACCGGAGTCTTACCTACCGTGGTTCGATGCGGCCGCCGCCGGGATCCGGCAGCATGGCGGCATGCGACTGGTCTCCCTTCTCCCGTCCGCGACCGAGATCGTCTATGCCCTGGGGCTGGGCGACGATCTGGTCGGGGTGACGTTCGAGTGCGACGAGCCCGCGTCCGCCCGGCAGACGAAGGCGGTCGTGGTCGGTGGGCGGGACACCCGCGGCATGACGCCGGCCGAGATCGACGACTACGTGCGCACGCAGATGTCGGCCGGCGGTGACCTCTACACACTGCACGCGGACGCGCTGGCCGGGCTCGATCCGGAGTTGATCCTCACCCAGGACCTGTGCCGCGTCTGCGCGCTGCCGTCGGGGCACGTCGATCAGGCGCTGAGCCATCTGGGCTGCCGGTCGGATGTGCTGTCGCTCGACCCCTACACGCTGGAGGAGGTCCTCGGCACGTTTTCCGAGGTGGCGCACGCGGCGGGCGTGTTGGAGAGGGGTGTGGAGCTGGTCGGCGCCCTGCGGGAGAGGCTGCGCGGGGTGAGTGACGCGGTGGCCGGGAGGCGGCGACCGAAGGTCGCGGTGGTGGAGTGGGTGGATCCGCCGTTCACGGCGGGGCACTGGGTGCCGGATCTGGTGGTCGCGGCCGGTGGTGAGCCGGTGGCGGCGCGGGCCGGGAAGCGGTCGGTGCAGGTGTCGTGGGCCGAGCTGACCGCGCCCGAGCCGGAGATCGTGCTGGTCACGCCGTGCGGTTATCACCTGGACGGTGCCGCCCGGCAGGCCGAGGCGGTGATCGAGCACTTCCCGAAGGCCGCGGTGTGGGCGATCGACGGGGACGGGCTGGTGGTCCGACCAGGGCCGCGCCTGGTCGACGGCGTCGAGGCGATCGCCGCGATCCTGCATCCCGAGGCGGTCCCGGCGGCTCCCGAAGGAGCGATCCGCCGGGTCAGCTGACCCGGGCCGCATCGGCGGCCGGGCGGTCGTCCTACGATCGTGGTGAACCACCGGACATGACGGAAACGGGTGACGATGGAGACGTTGGAGTTCCAGGCCGAGGCGCGCCAGCTACTGCAGCTGATGGTCCATTCGATCTACTCGAACAAGGACATCTTCCTGCGCGAGTTGATCTCGAACGCGTCGGACGCGCTGGACAAGCTGCGGCTGGCCAAGTTGCAGGACGGCCTCGAGGCGGATACCTCCGACCTGCACATCGAGATCGGGGTCGACGCGGAGGCGCGGACGCTGACCGTGCGGGACAACGGCATCGGCATGACTCGCGACGAGGTCGTCGAGCTGATCGGCACGATCGCCAAATCGGGTACGGCGGAGCTGCTGACCAAGCTCAAGGAGGCCAAGGAGAGCCCCGAGCTGATCGGCCAGTTCGGTGTCGGCTTCTACTCGACCTTCATGGTCGCCGACAAGGTCACGCTGGTGACCCACAAGGCCGGCACCGAGGGCCACGGCACGCGCTGGGAGTCGGCGGGCGAGGGCACGTTCACGATCGACGACGCGCCGGACGCGCCGGTCGGCACCACGATCACGCTGCACCTGCGTCCCAAGGACGAGGACGACGCGCTCTACGACTACACCGACGAGTGGAAGATCAAGGAGATCGTCAAGCGGTACTCGGACTTCATCTCGTTCCCGATCCGCAAGGTCTCCGCTGACGGTGAGGGGGAGACCCTCAACTCGATGAAGGCGCTGTGGGCCCGGCCGCGCAGCGAGGTCACCGACGAGGAGTACCACCAGTTCTACCGGCACATCAGCCACGACTGGACCGACCCGCTCGAGATCATCAACATGAAGGCGGAGGGCACTTTCGAGTACGAGGCCCTGCTCTTCATCCCGGCGCGGGCCCCGCACGACCTGTTCCAGCGGGACGCCCGCCGTGGCCTCCAGCTGTATGTCAAGCGCGTCTTCATCATGGACGACAGCAAGGAGCTGATCCCCGACTACCTGCGCTTCGTCAAGGGCGTGGTGGACGCGGCCGACCTCTCGCTGAACATCTCCCGCGAGATCCTGCAGCAGGACCGGCACATCCAGATGATCCGGCGCCGCCTGGTCAAGAAGGTCCTCTCCACGATCAAGGACCTGATGTCGAGCAGCCCGGAGAAGTACGCGACGTTCTGGCGCGAGTTCGGCCGGGCCGTCAAGGAGGGCCTGCTCGCCGAGCCGGACAACCACAAGCCGATCCTGGAGATCGCGTCGTTCGCCACCACCCACGGCAGCGAGCCGACCACCCTCGCCGCCTACGTGGAGCGGATGAAGGAGGGCCAGGAGGAGATCTACTTCCTGACCGGCGAGAGCCGCTCCCAGGTGGAGAACTCGCCGCACATGGAGGCCTTCCAGGCGGAGGGCTACGAGGTGCTCATCCTCACCGACCCGGTCGACGAGGTGTGGGTCGACGTGGTGCCCGAGTTCGACGGCAAGAAGCTGCGGTCCATCGCCCGGGGCACCGTCGACCTCAAGAAGGACGAGGAGGAGAAGCAGCCGGAGGGCGACTTCGGGCCGCTGCTCGGGTTCCTCACCGAGAAACTGGACGAGCGGGTCAAGGAGGTGCGCCTGTCGCACCGGCTCACCACGTCGGCCGCCTGCCTGGTCAGCGACGCCGACGACATCACCCCGGCGCTGGAGAAGATGTACCGGGCGATGGGCCAGGAGGGGCCGCGAGTGAAGCGGATCCTCGAGCTCAACCCGAACCATCCGCTGGTCGCCGGGCTGCGGTCGGCACACGAGCGCAAGGCCGACGACCCGGCCCTGCCGGACACCGCCGAGTTGCTGTACGGGACGGCGCTGCTGGCCGAGGGCGGCGACCTGGACGACCCGGCCAGGTTCGCCAAGCTGCTCGCCGACCGGCTCGCGCAGACGGTCTGAGGGAGTCCCGCCCGCCGGACCGATCCGGCGGGCGGGCCAGCCGGTCAGAGAAGAGGCGGGCCGGCCGGTCAGAGAAGAGGCGGGCCGGCCGGTCAGAGAAGAGGCGGGCCAGCCGGTCAGAGAAGAGACGGGTCGGCCCGGTCGGAGAAGCGGCGGGCCAGCCCGGTCAGGGAAGCGGCAGGTGGGCCAGCCAGGCGCGGGGTCCGGCGTGCGCTACGCGGATGGCAGCGACGCGCACTGCGTACCCGATGGCGGTTTGAAGATCGTCGCTCTGGGTGAGGGTGACGGCGAGCGCGCCGTGGAAGGCGTCGCCGGCGCCGGAGGTGTCGACCGCCGTGACCAGCGGCACCGGGACGAGCCCCGATGAGCCCGCGCTGAACCAGCTCACCGACGCGTCACCGTGGGTGATCACCACGTGTGGCGCGGCGACGGCCGCCGCGATCGCCGCGTCGCCCGGACCGGCCGCCGCCGGATGGCGGAAGTCGCCGGAGCAGGCCACCACCTCGGCGTGCGGGAAGACGTCGGCGAAGACCGGGCGCCAGCTTCCGGCGTCGACCAGCAGACGCCGCGCCGACCGGGCCGCGGCCACCGCCAGCGCGGGATGATGTCCGTCGACCAGCGTCAGGTCCGCGTCCGGCAGACCCCTCTCCGGTACGGCGACCGCGCGCGTCCCGGCGTTGCGGCTGACGATCGTCCGCTCACCGGTCGCGTCGAGCACCGTGACGGCGGAGACCGGCGGCGGCTGATCGGTATCGGGCGCCGCGTCGATCAGGGTCACCCCGTGCGCGGCCAGATCAGCCCGCACCAGGTCACCGAGCGGATGCCTGCCGACCGCGGTGACCAGCGCGACGTCGGCCCCGAGGGCGGCCGCGGTGACCGCCGCGTTGGCCGCCGGCCCGCCCGCCGCCACGTCCACCGACTCGGACTGCACCTTCTCGTCGATGCCCGGCATCCGCGCGACCCGCTGCACGAGGTCGACCGTGGCCAGGCCGACGCACAGGATGCGCACGTCAGTCGTTGGTCAGCTCGACGAAGAACGTGCCGATGTTGGTGAAGATGTCGGCTATGCCCTGCCCGATGCTGCGGGTCACGTCGGCGGCCGAGGCCGGGTTGGTGCCGATCCAGAAGACGAGCAGGAACAGCAGGATCCAGCCCAGAACCTTCTTCATCGGAGCTCCTCCACCTGGTGTAACGCCGCCCAAGATCGTGACACAACCTCGCAACTGCCCGCAGGGCGGCGCGCCCTCTCCAAACCAAGTGGCAGTAACTTGTTTTTGGAAGTTACTGTCATTTCATGGATACCCCCACTTCGATGCGGCGCTGGTATGCGCTGATCGCCCTCGCCCTCTGCACCCTGGCCATCGGTCTGGACAGCACGGTCCTCAGCGTCGCGCTGCCCACCCTGGCCCTCGACCTCGGCGCAACCACCGCCGACCTGCAGTGGTTCACCACGTCGTACCTGCTGGTCCTGGCCGCCGCGCTGCTCCCGGCCGGCATGCTCGGCGACCGGTACGGCCGCAAGCGCCTGCTCCTGATCGCCCTGGTCCTGTTCGGCGCCGCGTCGGCCGCCTGCGCCTACGCCGAGACCATCGGCCAGCTGATCGCCGCCCGCGCCGCCCTCGGGCTCGGCTCCGCGGTGATCCTGGCCCTGATGGGCGCCGTCCTCACCGTCCTGTTCGGCGAGGACGAGCGGCCCCGTGCCCTGTCCGTCTGGGTCACCGCCAACGCGCTCGGCGTACCGCTCGGACCGCTGCTCGGCGGCTGGCTGCTCGACAACTTCCACTGGGGTTCGGTCTTCCTGATCAACCTGCCGCTCGTTGTCCTCGGGCTGGTCGCCGTGGCCACCCTGCTGCCCGAGTCGCACGGCGACCGGGAGCGCCGCTTCGACTGGCTCGGCGTGGTGCTGTCGGCGTCCGGGCTGGTCGCTCTGACGTACGGCATCATCGAGGCCGGGGAACGCGGCTGGAGTGACCCGCGCGCCCTGCTCACCATCGCCTTCGGCGTGCTCGCGCTCGGCGCGCTGGTGTTCTGGCAGCGGCGCGCGACCGCCCCGTTGATCGAACTCGAACTGTTCCGCAACCGCGCGTTCACCGGCGGCACCGTGCTCTCCACGATCGCCGGATTCGCCTTCTTCGGGCTGCTCTTCGCGTTGCCGCAGCTGTTCCAGGCGGTCGGCGGCCACGACGCGCTCGGCACCGGCATGCGGCTGCTCCCGGTGATCGGCGGCCTGATCGCCGGTGCCCGGGCCGCCGACCGGCTCACGGCGCGACTCGGCGCCCGTACCCTGATCGCCGCCGGGCTCGCGGTGATCGCCGTGGCCCTCGCGGGCGGCGCCGTCCTCGGCTACACCCTGTACGGCGTGTGGGTCACCGCGGCCGGTGTGGGTCTCGGCCTCACCATGCCGCCGGCCATGAACGCCGCCCTCGGCGCGCTCACCCCCGAGCGCAGCGGCGTGGGCAACGCCATGGTGCAGTCGATGCGGCAGGTCGGCAGCGCGATCGGCGTGGCGGTGCTCGGCATGGCGATGAACACCGCCTACCGCGACGCGCTGCCCGCGGCGGCGCCCGATGAGGTCCGCGACAGTGCCACCGCCGGAGTCGCGGTTGCCGGGCGGCTCGGCGATCCGGCGCTGCTCGACGCGGTGCGCGCTGCCTTCACCGACGGGATGGGCGTCTCCCTGTTCGTGGCGGCGGCCGTGTCGGCGGTGGGCGCGGTGCTCGCGCTGGCGCTGCTCCCGGCGGGGACGGCGCGCGTGCCCGTCCTGGCAGAATCCGGGATATGACGAACGGCCTCCGTGAACGCAAGAAGGCGAAGACCCGGGCCGCGATCCGCGACCACGCCCTGCGGTTGTTCGAGGAGCGGGGGTACGCGGCGACCACCGTGGACCAGATCGCGGACGCGGCCGAGGTCTCGCCCAGCACCTTCTTCCGGTACTTTCCGACGAAGGAGGACGTCGTCCTGGTCGACGACGTCGACGAGGTGCTGCTCGGGGCGATCCGGGCCCAGCCCGCCGAGAGCCCGCCGATCGAGGCGATCCGGCGGGCCATGCGCGAGGTGTTCGACGCCATGAGCCCGGCGGCGTGGGAGTTCGAGCGGCGCCGGCAGCGGCTGGTGCTCACCGTGCCCGAGTTGCGGATGCGCATGCTCCAGCAGATGACCGAGGCCATCGACCTCATGGCCGGGGTGATCGCCGAGCGCACCGGCCGCCCGGCCGACGACTTCGCCGCCCGGGTGACCGCCGGCGCCGCGGTCGGGGCGATGCTGTCGGTGCTGCCGGCGGGCCACACCGACGGGGTTCAACCGGCCGACTTCCAGCGGGTGGAACAGGCCCTCACGCTGCTGCAGAACGGTCTGCCGCTGGACTGACCAGGCCCGTTGCATCGGCAGGCTTGAATGGGTCGCGTTGCTGTCGCCGACCCGTGAGGTTGCCCATGCGCCGCATCACCGTACCGATCGCTCTGCTCGCTCTGCTCGGCCCGGCCGTCCCGGCGGCGGCCGCTCAGGCCGCGCCACCATCATCCATTGCCTGGACCGGCTGTGATCCGGCGGAGGGGGCCCCGGAAGGTCTGCTCTGCGCCACGATCAAGGTTCCGGTCGACTGGTCGAAGCCGGGCGGGCCCACCATCGACCTGGCCCTGGCCAAGCGGCCCGCCACCGACCCGTCCCGGCGGATCGGCTCGCTGCTGATCAACCCCGGCGGGCCGGGCGGCTCCGGGGTCGACTTCGCCTACTTCTCCGGTGAGGCGTTCTCGCCGGCCGTCACCGACCGCTTCGACATCGTCGGGTTCGATCCGCGCGGGCAGGCCCGCAGCAGCGTGATCAACTGCGACAGTGACCTGATCGGTGCCCAGGCGATCCGGCTCTATCCGGACGACAAGGCGGAGTACGCCGACCTGCGCGCCACCAACAAGGCCCTCGCCCTGAGCTGCCGGGAACTGAGCGGCCCGCTGGTGAAGTACGTCGACACCGCCAGCGTGGCCCGGGACATGGACGCCATCCGCGCCGGGCTCGGCGAGAAGAAGATCAGCTACTACGGCGTCTCCTACGGCACCATGATCGGCCAGCAGTACGCAGAACTGTTCCCGGGCCGGATCCGCGCGCTGGCCCTCGACTCGAACATGGACCACGCGCAGAACATCGCGGGCTACCAGAAGTGGGAGACGCTCGCCATGGAGGGCTCGTTCCTCCAGTTCACCTCGTGGTGCGACCGGACCGAGGCCTGCGCGCTGCACGAGCGGGGTGCCCTTGCCTACTTCGACGACCTGTACGCCCGGGCCGAGGCCGGCGAGCTGATCGTCGACGGGTCGCCGCTGCCGCCGGAGGACCTGGTCGGCTGGGTCTTCGGCTACATGTACAACCCGACCTCCTGGTTCGACCTCGCGGAAACGTTGATCTACATCCAGGAGGGCGGAGAGAGCGCTCGTGGCGAGCCCGCGCCCAACGGCTACCTGCCGGTGATGTGCTCCGACTTCCACTTCGACGTGGGCGCCTTCCCCGTGCTGCGGGCCATCGAGCTGGCGCAGAACCGGCTCGCCCCGCACACCCGGCTCAACCCGCTGGCCTGGTCCGATCTGGCCGGCTGCCAGAACTGGCCATGGGAGGTCACCAACCCGCCGCACCGGTTGCGGGCGTCGGCCAAGCTGCCGCCGATCCTGCTGGCCAACAGCCGGTGGGACGTGGCCACCCCGTACGAGTGGGGCACCAACCTGGCGAGCCAGCTGCCGAGCGCCACGTTCCTGACCTACGACGGGGTCGGTCACGGCACCTACTGGCGCAGCGACTGTGCCCGGGCGGCGATCGACACGTACCTGGTCGAGCTGCGTACCCCGAAGAAGGGCACGCACTGCCCGGCCGTCTTCCCGTCGTCGCCGGTCAGCGCGCAGGTGGCGCCGGCGGTGGTGGATCCGCTGCCCCAGCTGACCGGCCCGTTCCGCCGGTGATCATGGCGTAGGGGGCGCCGCTGGTCGCGGCCCGCGGGCCGACCGCTATGCGGGCCGCATCAACGGGCCGCTTCAGCGGGACCGCTTTGCGGGTCGCGACCAGAACCCGGTTCGCCGGGCGAGATCTTCGCCCCCGCCAGACCGTGGATTGAAACAGGTTTCGATGGGGTAGAGCCGCCCCATGACGACCATCGCCGCTGAGGCCATCACCGACGCCGGGACCACGCAGCTCGTCCTCGCCGCGGTGCTCGGCATCGCGGCCGTCGTCCTGCTGATCGCCTGGGCGAAATGGCATCCGTTCCTGGCCCTGATCTCCGGCGCCGGCGTCCTCGGTCTGGCCGCGGGCGCCGCGCCGGAGGCGGTCGTCGACTCGTTCACCGCCGGGCTCGGCACCACGGCCGGCGGTGTCGGCGTGCTCATCGCGCTCGGCTCGATGATCGGCGGGCTGCTGGCCGAATCCGGGGGAGCCGACGGCATCGTGACCCGAATCGTCAACGGCGTCTCCGGGGCCGCGCTGCCGTGGGCCATGGCCGGTGTCGCCGCGCTCATCGGGCTACCGCTGTTCTTCGAGGTCGGCGTTGTGCTCCTGGTGCCGATCGTGCTGCTCGTCGCACGGCGTACCGATGTCGGTCTGCTCCGTCTCGGCATCCCGGCCCTGGCCGGACTGTCGGTGCTGCACGGGCTCGTGCCACCGCACCCCGGACCGCTGGTCGCCATCGAGAGCCTGCAGGCCGACCTGGGCCTCACCCTGCTGCTCGGCCTGATCTGCGCGGTCCCCACGGTGATCGTCGCCGGCCCCGTCTTCGGCAACTTCATCGCCAAGCGGGTCCCGCTGCCGGTGCCGGCGCTGCTCGCCGCCACCGACCGCCCGGCCTCCGGCCCGTCCGGTGGCCAGGACTTCGTCGACCGCGGCGATCTCGCCAACCCGAGCGCTCCCGGCGAACTCGTCGACGAACAGGTCGGACCACGCCGCAACCCCGGCTTCTGGGCCGCGATCCTGACCATTCTGCTGCCGGTCGTGCTGATGCTGGCCCGCGGCCTCGCCGAACTGCTCCTCACCGAGGGATCCGCCCTGCGCGACGCCCTCGAGGTCCTCGGCGAACCGATCGTCGCCCTGCTCGCCGGTGTCTTCGTCGCGATGTACGCTCTCGGCAAACGGGCCGGCTTCGACCGGAGAGAGACGTCCGCGGTGCTCGGCGGCGCCCTCCCACCGATCGCCGGCATCCTGCTGATCGTCGCGGCGGGCGGCGGCTTCAAACAGGTCCTGGTGGACGCCGGGGTCGGCAACGTGATCGCCGACGCGGCCCGGGACGCCAACATCAACGTCCTGCTGCTCGGCTTCCTCGTGGCCGTCGGCATCAGGGTCGCCACCGGTTCGGCCACGGTCGCCACGATCACCGCGGCCGGCATCGTCGCTCCACTCGCCACCACCCTCGACCGCACCGACGTCTCGCTGCTCGCCCTCGCGATCGGTGCCGGCTCACTCTTCTTCTCGCACGTCAACGACGCCGGCTTCTGGATGGTCAAGGAATACTTCGGCATGACCGTCGGCCAGACCATCAAGACCTGGTCGGTCATGGAGACCATCATCTCGGTGGTCGGTTTCGCGTGCGTCATGTCGCTGTCGCTGCTTCTGTGAAAACCTTTCTCCGGTACGGCTACCCGAACCCGCCGTAATAGACCCGCGAGGCGCTGCGACTCCAGACCATGCCGCGCCCGCCGGGCGTGAGCGGCTGGTCACCCTCATCCCGCACAACCGTCCCGTCAACTGCCGACGTCGTCCGGCCGACCCGCAGCCCTGTCCCGCCACAGTCGAGACAGCGCTGACTCCGCTGGTCAACCGGTCCTCTGCCGGTTCCTCCGGCTCGTTTGCGCCGACCAGCGCACACGTAACGGTTTCCGCGGTCGCCCGCCCGCGTCATAGCGGCAGGCCGGGCACACGGACGGCGCGACGTGAGCGCCCGCCGGGCCGGACAGCGCGGGCGGCGGGGCATTTGACCAGCGGGGTCAGCACTGGGCGCCGGCCGACCGATTTCGGCTGATCGTAGGTGTCTCGAGCGCTCCGAACAGCTCCCAGGGCAGCCGGGCAAGATCGACCACGATATACAGCCACCTGAAACGGCCACGCCGCGTCACGTCTGTGATGGCGTCGGCATTGCGCCTTCCGGGCGGGAGCGAGTGGGCGCTGGCATCGTGCCCGGCCGGATGCGGACCGGCTGCCCACACGATGGCCGGTTCCCGGATCGATGGGAGTAACCGGAGGGCATTCGGGCGCGGTGAGCCCCGCGGCGTCCGGCCCGTGGGCCTGTGACGGTACGGAGGAGTGAACTTTGCAAGATCATCACTATGATCTGCGGCCATGGGGAGCACCTATCAGACCGTGCTGGCCACCGGTGACCTGGACGGTGTCCGTAGTGCGGTGGCCGAGTCCCGGCAGAAGGCCGTGATCATCCCGGTGGCCGAGCGGCGCTGGGCGGTGATCCCCCGTGGTGAGAGCGGCTACGCCGAGACCGCGACCCTGGCCCGGCTCATGAGCCTGCGCGCCGGTGAATACGCGGCCCGGTTCGAGATGTACGACTCCGACGCCCTGCTCGTGGAGATCCTGCACCGCGGGGCGACCGTCCACGACTACGTCTCCGAGCAGCGGTTCGTCATCGAGGACTGGGATGACGACGACAACGAGATCCTGGTCGACCTGCGTGGCAACGTCTACCACGACCTGGAGGACGTGCCGCGCGGCCCATACGGCGCCGACCCGTCGGCATTCGCCCCGCTCGGTGTCGGCGCGGTGGACTTGGCCGGACTGGACGCCGCTCTACGTGGTCCACAGTTGATGGCCGAGTCGCAACATCATGACGCGATGCATGCTCTCAATATTGATCCCCGTCCACTGCAGATGACATATGAACAGGCCCGCAAGTCACGTCTCGGCGTCTGAACGGTCGACCGGGCCGGGCGGCGGATATCCGCACTGCCGGACCGGCGCACCATGCGGAGACCAGGGGCAGCGCCGCCGTCGCGATCTGCGCACCCGGATAGCCGGACCAGCCGGCCATCGCCGCCGCCGCGAACAACGGCATGGTGACCAGCCCACCGCAGATCCAGATGAACGAGTACCCGCTCACCGGCAGGCATCGGCTCGTGGGCTGGCCGGTTGACCGGCGGGGCGATGGCGAGTGGTTCGTGGGTGGGGCTTGCTGGCCGGCCGACGCGGCGGTTGGCGGGTGGGGTTGGCCTACCGGCAGGCATCGGCTCGTGGGCGGGGCCGGCCGATGGGGATCGTCCGATGGGACGGCGGTGTCTCGATCGTGGCGGTCGGCCCGGTGACCGTCTGTGATCAGGGCGGGCGAGCTCCGCGGCCTTGTGACGTTACCGGTCAGCGGGCCTCGGGATCGGGGCCGTTGACCGCGCGGCCGCCGTCGACCGGGAGGACCGCCCCGTTGATGAAACCGGCGGCCGGGGAGAGCAGGAAGGCGACGGCGGCCGCCACCTCGCCGGGTGTGCCGACCCGGCCCAGCGGGTGCAGTGCGGCCATCTGGGCGTCGGCTTCCGGGTGTTCGGCACGGTACTCCTCGTACCGTGCCGTGGTGATCGAGCCGAGCGCGACCGCGTTGGCGCGGATGCCGTCCGGGCCGTGGTCGACGGCGACCGCCCGGGTCAGGCCCTCGATCGCGGCCTTCGCCGTGGCGTAGGCGAGCGCGCCGCGAACCGGGCGCTGCGCCTGGTGCGACGAGACGTTGACGATCGCGCCCGGACGGCCGTGGGCGCGGAAGTGGTTGACGGCGGTGTGGCAGCCGGTCACGGCGAGGGCGAGGTTCGTGGTGATCAGGTCGAGGACGCGCGGAACCGGATCGGACGCCAGCCCGGCGTCGTGGAAGACCGCCGCGTTGTTGACCCAGCCGGCCAGCGGGCCGGTGGCCTCGGCGGTAGCGGCCGCGTGCCGTGCCGCCACCGGGTCGGCGGCGTCGCCGGATACCAGCGTGACCCGGTCGTACTGCCAGTCGAGCCGGTCGACGACGTCCAGGACGACCACGTGACCGTCGGTGGCCAGGCGTTCGGCGATGGCCCGGCCGACGCCCTGAGCCGCCCCGGTCACCACGAAGGAGGAGGGCATGTCGTCATCCTGCCGCGGGGACGGCGCTCCGGCCGGATCCGGGATCAGGTACTTGCGGGGCAGGAATGGTCACCCGGGAGGGTTACAGCTGATATGGAAACTTTTGTGCATGAAAAGTACTGAAACTGAGCTAGAGTCCGTTTCTCTATAGCGTATTGTCGGGTCGATGTATTTCTAGTAGGTTTCGTACCCGAAGTTTTAATGCGGACGATTCGGCGAGATGCTTAATATTACGGGGCAAATCGGACCCCTACTCTGAAAGGTTCATGGGTCAACATGAAGCACAACACCCGTAAGGCTTTCGCCGTCGCTGCTCTCGCCGCCGGTGCCCTGATGCTCGCTCCCGCCGCCGCTTACGCGGGCGGCCCGCACGGCGGTGGCAAGGGTGGCGGCGGGTTCGACATCGACGTCACCCAGGCCTGTTCGATGGGCAACAACACTGCGAACGGCAACGCGAGCCTGATCGGCCTGCAGAACACCGATGTCGGCGGCGTCCTCAACGGCCTGCTGAGCTTCGGCAGCGACTTCGGCGACTCCTTCGAGTGCGACAATTCGGCCTTCTGACACACTCATTCGCTGAATGAGATAAGCGGAACGGCCCCCACCAAACGGTGGGGGCCGTTTTGTGTTTCCGCCGAACCTGTCAGACGATCGTGGAGGGTGCTGATCGACGCTGGACCGGAAGCCTCCGGCGGGGAGCGCGCGGAACTCCCGGCCGGGTCTGGCGATCAGGACCGACATCCATGATGGGCCGCGTGAACCGTTTGTGGCGGCCGATCCGATGATGGGTTGTGACAAGTACGCGCGGGCCCGGCCCGACGGACGCCGAGTTGCTGACCCGCACCGCGGGCGGCGACCGGAGCGCGTTCGAGGCGTTCTACCGGCGTCACGCGGCGTGGCTGGTGCTGCGTCTGCGTTACCGCTGTCTCGATGACGCCCTCGTCGACGACGTGGTGCAGGAGACCTTCCTGGCCGTGTGGCGGGGGACTGCCAAGTTCCGGGAACCGGGCGGCGACGTCGCCGGATGGCTGTGGCGGATCGGTTCCCGCCGGCTGATCGACGCACTGCGGGGGCACGGGGCCCGGCAGCGGCTGACCGGCCTGCTGGCCCGGCGACGGTCGAAGGACGAGCCCTCCGCCGAGGAACAGGTGCTGGTCGGCGTGGAACACGGCGACCTCGGCGGCGCGCTCGCCCGGCTCTCCCCGGAACTGCGCGCGGTGGTGCAGGCGACCGTCCTGGACGGGCTCACCACCGCGGAGGCCGCCGTCCTGCTCGGCATCCCCGCGGGCACGGTCAAGACCAGAGCCATGCGGGCCCGCCGCCAACTGCGCCAGGAGTTGGCGTGATCGACGAGGGGAGGGCGGCCATGGAAGCCTGGCATCTGCCGGACGAGGACCTGCGGCGGTACGGGGAGCGGACGCTGGCGCCACCCGTCCTCTGGTCGGTCGAGGCGCACCTGACGGCGTGCGCGCACTGCCGGGACCGGCTCGCCGCCGGGCAGCCGGTCGTGCTGCGGGACGGCTGGGAGAAACTGGACGCCGAACTGGACGCGCCCGTCCCGGGAGCGGTCGAGCGCCTGCTGACCCGGGTCGGCGTGGCCGAGCACACCGCCCGGCTGCTCGCCGCGACACCGGTGCTGCGACTGTCCTGGCTGGCCGCCGTGGTGTCGACGCTGGCCCTCACGGCGGTGCTGGCCGCCGTCCTGCATCCGGTGGTCTTCCTGGCGGCGGCGCCGCTGCTGCCGGTCTGCGGGGTCGCGCTGTCGTTCGGGCCGCGCGCCGACCCGACGTACGAGATCGCCGTGGTCGCCCCGATGCACACCTTCCGGCTGCTCCTGCTGCGCTGCGTGGCCGTGCTGTCGGCCACCACCGCGCTGAGCGCGGTGGCGAGTCTCGCCGTGCCCGACGTCGGCCTGGCCGCCCTCGGCTGGTTTCTGCCGGCACTGACGCTGACACTGCTCAGTCTCGCGCTGACCGCCCGGCTCGGCCCGGTTCTCGCCGCCGCCTGCGTGGGCCTCGGCTGGATCGCGGTGGTGGTGGCCACCCGGGGCGCCGGCGCCACCGGTTCAGCCGTGTTCGTCCCGGCCGGGCAGCTCGCGTCGGCGGTCGCCGCCGTGCTGGCCGCCGTCGTCCTCGCCCGGATCCACCGGGCGTTCGAATCCCCCAGGAGGTTCCGGTGACCGTCGCCGCGGCCACGTCCGTGGTCCACGCGTCCGGCCTGACCCTGCGGTACGGCCGCACCGCCGCACTGACCGATGTGTCCTTCACGCTGTACGACGGCGTGACCGGCCTGCTCGGCCCGAACGGCGCGGGCAAGACGACGCTGTTGCGGATCGTCGCCACCGCGCTCCCGCCCGACCAGGGCACGCTCAGCGTCCTGGGAAATGACCCGCGCACCACCGCCGGCCGGCTCGCCGTGCGGCGCCGCCTCGGCTACCTGCCGCAGGATCCGGGCTTCCATCCGGGCTTCACCGCGTTCGAGTTCGTCGACTACGTGGCGATCCTCAAGGAGCTGACCGACCGTCGCGCCCGGCATCAGGAGGTGAGCCGGGTGCTGGACGCGGTCGGGCTGGCCGGTCAGCGTGGCCGGAGGATCAGGGCGCTGTCCGGCGGGATGCGGCAGCGGGTGGCGCTGGCCGCGGCGCTGGTCGGCGACCCGGACCTGCTCGTCCTCGACGAACCGACCGTGGGCCTCGACCCCGAGCAGCGGCTGCGGTTCCGGGAGGTGATCGCGGAGCTGGGCGAGGGCCGCTCGGTGCTGCTGTCCACCCACCAGACCGAGGAGGTGATGGCGCTCTGCCAGCGAGTGGTCGTGCTGGACGGGGGCACGGTCCGGTTCGAGGGCACCCCGGCGGATCTCGCCGCGCACGCCCGGGGGCGGGTGTGGACCAGCGGCGCCCGGGTGGCCGGGGCGCTCGCCTCCTGGCGGGCCGGCGACGGCCGCTACCGCAACGTCGGCGACCCGCCGGCCGGTGCCGAGCTGCTCGAACCCACCGTCGAGGACGGCTATCTGATGCTCGTCGACTCGCCGGCTCTCGAGGGGACCGGGCGATGACCGCCGCGCTCGCCGAACGGCCGACACCTGCCGCGCCGCGGCCGGGCGATCCGCGCCGGGCCATGCTGGCCCTCGCCCGGACCGAGGGGGTACGACTGCTGCGCCATCCGGCGGTGATCGCCGGGCTGCTGCTGTTCACCGGCCCGGAGATCCATCGGTGGCTGACCGGCCGGGCCAACCGGTTCCCGGTCCTCCAGGACGAGGACTGGTCGACGCAGTTCCTCGCCCTGCTGGTGCTGGGCGGCGGAGCGCTGATCGCGGCCAACCTCGCGGCGTTGCGCGCCGACCGGCACGCCACCACCGGGCTGTACGACACCCTCGTGCTGCCGCCCGCGTGGCGGACCGGCGCCTTCCTGCTGGCCGTGCTGCCGTTCACGCTCCTGGTCGCGGTGCTGACCGCCACCCGGATCGCGCTGCTGGCCGCGCTGCCCGGTTCGGCCGGCCGCCCCGACCCCGCCGAGCTGGCCCTGCATCCCGCCGTGGTGCTGCTGTTCGGCGCGGCCGGGGTGCTGCTGGCGCGGCTGGTCCGTACCGTGATCGTGGCGCCCCTGTTGTTGCTGGCCGCGGCCGTCGCCGTCTATGCCGCCGGGTTGTCGCTGCCGGGTCACGTGCGCTGGCTGCTTCCGGTCGCTCTGGAGCAGCCGCCGATGCCGGTGCCGGTCGCGCTGACGTCGCGGCCGTCCGGCTGGCACCTGGCGTACGTCGCCGGTCTGATCGTCCTGGTGGCGCTGGCCGCGCCGGTCGCCGCGGGTGCCCGGAGCCGCCGCCTCGTGATGGCCGGCGTGGCCGCACTGTCCGTCACCGCCGGGGCCGGAGCGGCCCAGTACCTGCCGGTCGGCGACGCCGTCCGGGACGCCCGGGCCACCGCCGCCGAGCGTCCCGCCGAGATGCAGGACTGCCGCTCGACCGGCCCGGTCACCTACTGCGCGTTCGGCGACTTCGGCCCTTGGACCGGCGACTGGGACACGGTGGTACGCGGGGTGCTCCGCGGGGTGCCCGCCGAGGCGGCCGGACGGCCGCTCGTGATCCGGCAACGAGTGTCCATGGTGGAACGGATGGCCGACGGCCAGGTGGTGACCGCCGAGGAGCAGGCCGCGGCGGCGGCGGAGTGGCAGCGGATCGATCCCGGCGCGGTCACGGTGGGCACACGGTGGGGCGACGGCCGGTCCGAGATGTCGCTGGCCGGCCTGGTCGCGTACCAGGTCGTCACCCATGAGACAGCGCCCGCGCACATCCCGGTCTGCGGCGCTCGCGGCGTGCTGGTCGCCTGGCTCGCCGGGCAGGCGACCCCGGAGACGGCCGCCGGCCTGCGCGCGGTCGACGCCACCAGCTGGGGCGGTGTGCCGTTCGGCGACATGCAGTTCCCGGTGGGGTTCTCGGTGCCGGACCGCGAGATGGCGGCGGCATCGGCGCTGCTGCGGCGCCCGTCCGGGGACGTCGCCGCGACGGTCGCGCGCTCCTGGGCCGAGCTGACCGCCGCGGGCACCTCCGCCGACCGGGCCGGTGAGCTGCTCGGCGTTCCCGTCCCGCCGCTGCCGCCCGTCGAGGAGCGGATCCAGTGCGACGGGTGAGCATACGGGTCCTGCCGCTGCTGGTGTTCCCGGCCGCGCGGGCCACACCGTGGACGGCGTTCCTGGCCGCGGCCGGTGTGGGGCTGGCGATCGTCGCCGTGCCCGCCGTCCTCCGGGTGGAACTGACCGCCGAGGACCTCGTGGGCCTGCTGCGCGCCGCCGCGGTCTGCGGTGCGCTCGGCCTGGCGTTCCTCCTGGACGACCCGGCCGCGCGCACCGTCGCGACGGTGCCCACCCCGCGCCCGCTCCGGTACGCCGCCCGGGCCGGCGTCATCCTCCCCGCGGCGGCGGCCTGGTGGGCTCTCGTCCTGACGATCACCGGCGACGGCGCCCTCCTCCCGCTGGGCGGCGTCACGGTGGAGGCGGCCGCGCTCGGCGGGGTGGCGCTGGCGGTGGGCGCCGTTCGCCTACGGTCCGGCGACAACGGCGGCATCGTGGCGGCCCCCGCCGTGTTGGTCCTGGTGATCGCGGCGAGCCGGATCCCGCCGGATCTGGCCCTCTACGTGCCACCCGGCGACGAACGCTGGGCCGCCGCCCACGATCGCTGGGCCGTCCTGCTGGCGGCGGCCGTCGCCGTATCGGTGTGGGCCGTCGCGGAGCCGGTCCGGCAGGGTCGTCAATGGTGACCGAAATCGATTAAAAAGATCTTTTGAGGGTACGACGGAAGCGTTCCTGAGAGTGCTCCACCCATCGGTGACGCCGAGGACCGGCAGCTCACCGGCGGCCTGCGCCGGCGACTGCGACACCGCTGAACAACCGCCGCACCCCTGTCGGATCCGTCACATCGCCGAAGGAGGCGCCCGGGGCGTCCGTCATGTGTGGCCATGAGAACTCGTGAGGACGTGCCGGTCTGGCTGCCCGGCGCGATCCGCCCGGCGGACGCCGTCATCGAAGGCTATCGCCGCCTCGGGCTGTGGCACGACGAGCACCTGCTGACCCATCTGGAACGGCACCGGCGGCAGCGGCCGGACGCGACCGCGCTCATCGGCTTCCACGCCGAAGGCCCGGCCGACGTGGTGTCCTGGTCGCGGTACGCCGCGGAGGTGGAGAAGTACGCCGCGGCCCTGCGCGCGCTCGGCGTCGGTCCCGGGCAGGTCGTCGCCGTCCAGATGCCGAACCGGTGGGAGACCGCCGCGCTGATGCTCGCCGTCATGCACACCGGCGCGATCCTGGCGCCGGTGGTCACCGCCATCCGCGGGCGGGAGCTCGAGAAGATGCTCGTCCAGCTGCGAGCCACCGTCGTGGTGACGGTGGGGGAGTGGGCCGGCTTCGACCACGCGTCATCCCTCGCCGAGCTGGCCGGCCGGCTGCCTGACCTGCGGCACCGGGTCGTGCTCGGCTCGACGTCGGGCGACGAGATCGATTTCGACGCCCACTTCCGGAACACGGACTGGACCGCCGGCCACCCGTCGCCGCTGGCGCACAGCGTCGCCGACCCGGACGACGTCGCCGTGGTCCTCTTCACCTCCGGCACGACCGGCGAGCCCAAGGCCGTCCTGCACACGGCCAGCACCCTGCAGGCCGGCGCCGCGCCCGTGGTGAACGAGGAGAAGCTCGGAGCCGGCGACGTCAGCTACAACCCGCACAATCTGACGCACATCTTCGGCATCACCACCGGCCTCGCCTTCCCACTGCTCAGCGGCGGCTCGGCGGTCCTGCTCGACACCTGGTCACCGGCCCGGGCGGCCGAGATCATCCGGGATGCGCGGGTGACGGTCTTCTCGGGCGCCGCGGTCTTTCTCGATGCGGTCGTCAAAGCGGCGGACGATCTGTCCTCGCTGCGACTGCTGTGCTGTGCCGCCGCCCCGGTGCCGCCGAAGCTGGTCAGGGAGATCCACGCGAAACTCGGCGTGCCGCTACGGGCCGGCTGGGGCATGACCGAGGTGCCGCTGGGCACCTTCACCCGCGCCGGCGACCCGGCCGACCACGCCACCATCAGCGACGGACGGCCACCGGCCACCCTGGAGCTCGACCTGCGCGTCGAGGGCACGCTCTCCAAGGAGAACCCCGCCCGGCTGTACGTCCGTGGCGCCGCCCTCTGCATCGCGCTCGTCGGGCGGGACACCGGCACGGTCCACGTGCTCGCCGACCACGACGACGGCTGGTTCGACACCGGGGACCTGGTCCTGCCGGACGGTCACGGCGGCATCCGCCTGGCCGGGCGGGCCGCCGACCGGGTCGGCGGGATCCTGATGGTCCCGGTGGCCGACGTCGAGGCCGAGCTGCTGGAACATCCGGCGGTCGCGGACGTCGCCATCGTCGGCTACGAGGACGAGCACGGGCACGACGCGCCGTGCGCGGTCGTCGTCCCGGCCGGCGAACCGCCCACGCTCGCCGGCCTGCGCGCCTATCTCGACGGCGCCGGGATGACCGAGTTCTACCAGCCGACCCGGCTCGAGCTGGTGCCGATGCTGCCACGCACGGTCAGCGGCAAGGTGCTGAAGCGGGAGCTGCGCGACCGGCTCGAGCGCTGAGGTGATCAGTGGGGTTTGGCCTGGTAGCCGTGGATGTCGGAGTCCGGGGTGTCGGCGCGGCGGCACACCTCGCTGACGACGGCGTCGACGACCGCACGTTCGGTGGCGCCGTCGGCCCGGAACAGGGGGACCGCCCAGTCGCAGCCGGCGAGGGCGAGATGTTCCTCCCATCCGGGCCAGGCGAGCAGCTCCGTCAGCCGCAGTGTGGTGGCGCCACCCATCTCGCCGTGGCCACCGTTGATGGACTCCCCGATCAGGAATGGGCGCGTGCCGAACGGGACGAGCTCGAAGTAGTAGACGTGGTGGGTGGGGTGTTGTGGGGTCGGGGCCTGGTTCCGGTAGGCGACCCGCATGAACTGCCGATCCCGTTCCGGCCCGGTCAGCGGGTTCGACGCGACGAACAGATAGGTGGCGTCCAGCGTCACACCGCCGGCCCAGTGCACCGCCCCGGAGCCGACCGTGAGGTGCCGGAAGAACTCCGGGTGGGCGAGAACCGTCCAGTCGGTTCCGGGGTGGTCCCGGACGAGCCGGTCCCGCGAACAGTCGAAGAGCCGGACGTCGCCGGACCCGAACTCGAGGACGAGCTTCGCCCGGTCGGCGGGCACAGCCCGGATCAGCGGGGGCACCGGCCCGGCTGCCCGGTTCGGGGACGGCTCTGCCACGCTCATGGTCGCCATTCAACACGAGGCGGAACAGAGCGCGAGATGTCCGGCGGGAGCGGAGCGCGGACGCCCGCTTTCGGCGACCGGCGACGGTGTATGACCCCGCGCAGCTGGAGCGGCGGTATCGTGGGGCCGACAGCCGAAGCACCATTCGGGAGGCGCACATGACTGCCGAGATGATCGCGCCGGCCTGGATGCGTGAGCAGGTGACGGCTGAGCGATACGCGACGTGGACAGAAGCGCAATGCGCCGGCATCGAGATCGTGGATGGGATGGTCCTCGCGAGCCCGCGAGCCTCGAAACGGCACAACCGCCTGGCCAGACTTCTGGCGAACGCCCTGGATGCCGCTGCGGGCCCGGATTGGAACGCTGACACCGATTTCGATGTACGGCTGCAGGACGTGCCGTTGAACAACCGTCGTCCTGACGTGACGGTTTACCGGGCGGAGACCATCGACGTCACTCCGACACGGCCCGAGCATGTGCTTCTCGTGGTCGAGGTGGTCTCGCCCGGTTCGGAGACGACCGACCGGATCGTCAAGGCCGATCAGTACGGGAAAGCCGGTATCCGGTTCTACTGGCGAGTCGAGCAGGCCGTGACCGGTGCGCCTGTCGTCTGTACCTACATCCTCGACCCAGCAGCGGGACGTTACCGCGACGGCGATGTCTTCACTGGCGTCGTGAAGCTGAGCGCACCCTTCTCCATCGAAATCGATCTCGGCCTACTTTTGATCCCTTCCCTCGCTGAGCGGGGCAGCGACAAGGGCTGAACGCCGTAAACGGTGATCCAGCCCCTGCCGTGAGCGTTACCCGTCGAGTTTGTCGCGCCAGGAGAAGAAGTCGCTGAGGTCGGGCTTCGGGCCGCCGGTGTGAACGGTGAAGAGCCGGGCGCCGAGTTCGCGTTTCAGGGTCTCCGGGTCGAAGAAGCTGTGCCAGATGTCGGCGGTTTCGCCGTGAGGCACAGGGGCTTCTTCTCGCCGCCGTCGTCGATCAGCACCGGGATGTCGCGAGTCGGCTTCGGGTTCAGTTGCGGACGCTGGCCGTCTGCCCCAGTCGATTCACGAATCGAACCCGGTTGTTGTCGCCGCCGCTCGCGTTGTTCTCGGAGGCAGAGCTGCCGCAGGCTCCGATCGCACGACAGGCTCGCGGGGCCGCGACGGGTGATGACGTCAAGCCGAGCGTGGCCGTCAGCAGGCCGATCGCTGCAGCCACCAGTCCAGTGGTACGTCCCATCACGCCGCCCCAACTTCCGCCCGAGAATTACCCGATATATGTGTTCAAACCCTTTGTTTTCCGAAGTGGAATTCTAGAGTCCCTGCCAGGACTGGCAAAGGTTGCCACCGTTGTGCCGATACGCAACCACGGTGGTTCACATACGTTCAGGGCCGGTCGAACGGATGAATCGACGAGGAGTCAACGCCTGCACGACCGTGCCGGTCCTCACGGCACCCGGTCAACGTACCGGCCAAGGGGGTCGATCTTCGAAAGGGTTGATCAACCCCCTGCCGCGAAGGGTTATGCGTTGAGTTTGTCGCGCCAGGCGAGGAAGTCGCGCAGGTCGGTGAGGTCGGGCTTCGGGCCGCCGGTGTGGACGGTGAAGAGGCGGGCGCCGAGTCCGTACATCTCGTCGCGGTTCTCGGTGTTGCCCATCACCGAGATCTCGATCTCGGCGGGGTCGCGGCCGATGTCGGCGCAGTGCTGCCCGAGGATGCCGAGTTTGCGCTCCAACGTCGAAGGGTCGGAGAAGCTGTGCCAGATGTCGGCGTGTTTCGCCGTGAGGCGCAGGGTCTTCTTCTCGCCGCCGCCGCCGATCAGCACCGGGATCCTGCGGGTGGGCGGCGGGTTCAGCTTGCCCCAGCGGGACTCGATCCTCGGCAGGGAGACGGCCAGGTCGTCGAGGCGGCTTCCGGCGGTGCCGAACTCGTAGCCGTATTCGGTGTAGTCGCGTTCGAACCAGCCCGAGCCGATGCCGAGGATCAGGCGGCCGTCGGAGATGTGGTCGACGGTGCGGGCCATGTCGGCGAGCAGTTCGGGGTTGCGGTAGCTGTTGCAGGCGACGAGAGCGCCGATCTCCACCCGGCTGGTGGACTCGGCCCAGGCGGCGAGCATGGTCCAGCACTCGAAGTGCAGGCCGTCCGGCTCGCCGCTGAGCGGGTAGAAGTGGTCCCAGTTGAACAGGATGTCCAGGCCCAGGTCCTCGGCCTCGGAGGCGGTACGGCGGATGGTGGCGTAGTCCATGTGTTGCGGCTGAAGTTGCAGCCCGATGCGAACCGGCCTATCGATCATGTGACCGAGCCTACGTGGGCTTGCCGCCGATGGTGGTGAACCCGGCCGGGCCCGCTCGCCGGCCGGGTGACGGGCCGGGTCAGCAGTGGGACAGACTGAAGTTGAAGAGGGTGTCGACGTCGCCCTCGGTGGCGTTCATCGACATCGTGCTGAGGCCGGTCGAGGTTCCCGGGTCGATGCGCAGCTCGGTGTTGACGTTGAGGACGCTCTGCGAGCCGCACTCCGCGTAGGTGAGCACCGGCGCGACGTCCCAGGTCGTCCAGAGACCGTTCAGCGGCCCGGCGAACGCGGCGTCCTTGCGCTGGGTCGCGGAGGAGCCCTGCCAGTAGTAGCTGGTGCGCTGGAGGGCGGTCGCGCCGGACCGGAGGCTCGCCTTGCCGCGGTAGTTGGCGGAGGCGATCGCGATGGTCCAGCCGTCCGGGATGCTCACCAGGACGCCGAGCTGGCAGTTCTTGCGGCGGTCGATCAGGGCGGCGCCGTCGCCGGCCTCGGCCACGAAGTCCCGGTACCTGACCCGGAATCCGGTGTCGTCGCCGTTGCTCACGACCGAGGCGGTGCCGGGCGCGCATCCGGATCCGCTGGCGGCGATCACCTCCACGGTGATCGCGGCCTCAGCCTCGGCCGCGGCGTGGGCGGGCGTGCCGAGGGGAAGCGCGAGAGCGGTGACCAGCACGGCCGCCATCACGCGATTGCTGTTCTTCATGGACTTCCTCCGGGGGGAACGGGGCATGCTTCTGGAACCATTCCAGAACGACGGTCATCGCGTCCGCGACCACCGTAGTGGTGCACCCGAGGCATTTACAAGTATGAATTGCTAATGATCTCGGCAGGGGCAAAAACCGCCTATAGGGGTGAAATTTCGGGCCCTTTGTGCCCTTTGTGAGCTTCAGAAATCACCTCACAACGATTGACTTCCATTGATTTTCATCAATAGCTTCAGCTCGATCCGTTCCCGATCCCGAAGGGGATGAAAAAATGAAAAGGTTGTTAACCCGCGGTTGCGCGGTGCTGGCGCTCCTGGCGTCGTCGCTGCTCGTCGCGACACCGGCCTCGGCGATCATCGTCATCGTCGACCCGCCGCCCGCCGGCGAGATGTCCATCGAGCTGGTCGCGATGGCCGGCTCGGGCTGTGCCCCGGGCACCGCCGACGTGGCGATCTCGCCGGACAACTCCGCGTTCACCGCGATCTACAGCGCCTATCTGGCGCAGGCGGGCCCCGGCGTACCGGTCACCGAGAACCGCAAGAACTGCCAGCTCAACGTGCTGGTCCACGCGCCGGCCGGCTTCACCTTCGCGATCGCCAAGGTGGATTACCGCGGCTACGGGTTCCTCCAGCCCGGCGCGATCGCGCAGCAGCGGGCCAACTACTACTTCCAGGGCATGACGACCGGCAGCTACGCCAACCACGCGATCGCGGCGCCGCTGGACGACAACTGGATCGCCACCGACCAGGTGCCGATCGCCTCGCAGGTCTTCCGGCCCTGTGGCGAGCAGCGGAATCTCAACATCAACACCGAGCTGCGGGTCACCAAGGGCACGTCGACCGACGTCAGCTACCTGACGATGGACTCCACCGACGGCAGCATCGAGACGATCTACCACTTCTCCTGGATGCGGTGCAACAACAAGTGAACGAAGGGGTGGCGATGGCGGCTCGCGCCGCCATCGCTACTCGGGGCACGTGCCGTCGAGCCTCTGGCCGATGGTGGCGAACTCGCCGGTCAGGAACGCCTCCGGGTCGGTCTGCCGGGAGCCCTCGGTGAGGGCGGCGGCGATCTCGCCGGCGGCGGTCCGCTGGGCGGGGTCGGTGCTCTGCTCGCCGGCGGTCGTCACCTGGCTCGCCATGTCGGCGAACGTCCTCTGCAACCCCGCGGCGTCGTCGTTGGCCGTGTGCTCGGCCAGCCGGACCGCGCCCTCGGTGAGGATCTTGTAGACCGTGCTGCACACGTACTTCGGCTGACCCGCCGAGGCCGACGGCACCGGCGCGATGCTGACCGGGGCGGGCAGGGATCCGGCCGGGACCTCGATCTCGATCCCGTCGCATCCGGCGGCGGCGACGGCCAGGACCGCGATCAGGGCGGTGGTCACGGCCGTGCGGCGACGTTGCGGCACTCGATTCCCCTCCTTCGATGGCGTACGCCGGAGCATAGTGCCCGCCGTGACTTTTGCGGATCTCGGAAGTTAGCTCTGACGTGGTCAATATCCCCAAAAACGGCAAAAAGGTGGTACGCCGTGCGATGATCACCGGCCTCGCGACGGTTCTCGTCGCGGTCGGTGGCACGGCGTTCGCGGAGATCGTCTCGTCCCGGCCGGCGACGTCCCCCTCGTTCAACGGCCCCGTCTACGCGGTCGCCTACCACGGCGACACCGTCTACGTCGGCGGCAACTTCACCACCGCCTCGGTCAACGGGCGCACCGAACAGCGGACCCGGCTGGCCGCCTTCGACGCGCACACCGGCGAGCTGCGCGACTGGAGACCCGCCGCCGACGCCAACGTGCGCGCGCTCGCCGTCGGTGACGGAGTGGTCTACGCGGCCGGCGACTTCGACACCGTCAACGGTGAGTCGCGGGACGCGGTGGCCGGCATCGGCGAGGCGGACGGGCAGGTGACGCCGCTCCGGCACGCCGTCGTGGGGCAGCCGAACGCGATCGCCGCCGGGCACGGCCGCATCTACCTGGGCGGCCGGATCACCTCCGTGGACGGTCAGCCGCGCCGCAACCTGGCGGCCTTCACCGCCGCCGACGGGACGCTGGACGCGTGGGCGCCGACCACCGACGACACGGTCAACGCGCTCGCCGTCACCGACGACCGGGTCTATCTGGGCGGAAGCTTCCATCGTACGAACGACGTGCGCTCGACACTGCGGCTGACCGCCGTGGACCCGGACACCGGCGTGCTCGACCGGAGTTTCGCGCCGAAGCCGGTGTCCCAGGTGTTCGCGCTGGCCACCCACACCGACGGGGTGTACGCGGCGCTCGGCGGCCAGGGTGGGCGGGCGGTGTCGTACACCCGGGAGGGGCAGACCCGCTGGACGCGGGTGTTCGACGGTGACGCCCAGGCGATCACCCAGCTCTCCGATGTGATCTATGTGGGCGGGCACTTCGACAAGGCGTGCACCACCACCAACAACGGGGTACGGGGCATCTGCACCGACGGCTCGGTGATCCGCGGCAAACTGGCCGCGATCGACCGGGAGGGCAACCTGCTCGAATGGGCGCCGCAGGCCAACGGGATCGTCGGCACCCGGCAGCTGGCGGCCAGCGCCGGGCTCGCCTCGGTCAGCGCGGTCGGCGACTTCACCCAGGTGGACGGGGTGAGCCGGAAACGGTACGCCGAGTTCACCGGGGTCATGCCGCGGATGGAGAGGGCGGCCACGGACGACGTGGCGGCGTACAACTTCGACACGACCATCGCGGACGGCACCTTCGACGACGGCTCCGGGCACGGCCACCTGCTGCGGGCGGTCACCCGCAACGGCGGGGCGCCGCGGATGGTGCCGCACGACAGCGGCCAGGCGCTGAGTTTCCCGGCCAAGTGCGCCGACGAGAGCTGCCCGCGCCTGGTCCTGCAGGCCGCCGACACCGCGGATCTCAACCCCGGGACCAGAGCTCTGCGGTACGGGGCGGGCGTGCTGTTGTCGCCCTCGGAGACCGGCCGGGGCGAGAACATCCTCCAGAAGGGCTACTCGAACGGCGGCGGCCAGTACAAGCTCCAGGTCGACGGCCAGTCCGGCAAGCCGAGCTGCGGCATCAGCGACCGGACCGGCACGACGGTGTACGTGGCCCGCAGCCGGACCTCGGTGGCCGACGGCCGCTGGCACAGCCTGGAGTGCCGCCGCACCGGCCCCACGCTGGCGATCGTGGTCGACGACCGTCTGGAGACGGTGACCGCCGTCCCGGAAACCCTGTCGGTGGAGACGAACCAGCCGTTCACCGTCGGCGGCAAGGGCGTGGGCCAGAACAACGACCAGTTCCACGGCACCCTGGACGACGTCTGGGTCCACATCGGCTGACGTAGGGGAAGGAGAAGCGCTTCAAGCGGGTTTCTTGAAGCGCTAAGGAGCACTTCAAGTGGGGTGTCTTGAAGTGCGGCACTTTCAGTTTTCCGCCGCGGGGCTAGCCGAGCCCGCCGCGGATTAGCAGAGTGTGCCGGTCGGAGGGCCGGCACACGCTGCTTCACCACTCACGCGCCGCCGAGGCTGAGGCCTGCGGCGGCGGGGTTCCGTGCCGTCCGGTCCGGGGAGAGCGGGGCGGGATCACGCCGGCGAGGACGGTGCCGGCGAGTCCCGCGTGACCGGGCGGCGCGGAATCGAAGGTCATCGTTGCAGCGATGTTGCGGTGATGCAACAGTCTGTTTCTACTTGTTTCAGATCCGGTTCGGCAGCCGGGTGGCGACGATCGCGCCGACCGCGAGGATCGCCGCTCCGGTGAGCACCGCGGGCACCACACCGTCGACGAAGTCCTGGGCGCTCGCGAAACCGCCCTGGCTGCTGAAGACGGAGGAGAGCGTGGCCACCCCGGCCGCCACCCCGAACTCCCGGATCGTGTTGTTCGCGCCCGAGGCCACCCCGCGCTGCTGTTCGCCGACGCTGGCCAGGGTGACCGTGCTGATCGGCGCGAAGGTCAGGCCCATGCCGATGCCGCCCAGCACGAACGCGCCGATGAACCGGGCGTACCCGGCGTCGGTGGTGGTGACCAGCCCGATCCAGAGGATGCCGGCGGCCAGGAGCACCTGCCCCGCCACGATCAGGTTGCGCAGCCCGATGCGGGACCCGAAGATGCCTGCCAGCGGGGCGACCACCATCGGGGCCGCGGTCCACGGCAGCGTCCGCAGACCGGACTCCAGCGGGGTGAGGCCCTGCACCACCTGGAAGTACTGGGCGAGCAGGAAGACCGAGCCGAACGCGCCCGCCGAGAAGGTCAGGGTCACCACGTTGACCAGGCTGAACGACCGGGACCTGAACAGGCTCAGCGGCAGCATGGGCGTACGGTTGCGGCTCTGCCAGAAGAGGAACCCGGCGAGAAGCGCGACGCCCGCGCTCAGCATGAGTGGCACCCGGCCGCTGGTCCACCCGCGCTCCGGGCCGTCGACGATGCCCCAGATCAGCAACAGCATGCCGCTCGCCGACAGCAGCAGGCCGAACGGGTCGAGCCGGCGGGCGCCGCCGTAGGACTCGCCGAGCGTGAAGGCGGCCAGCGCCAGGGCGACCACGCCGATCGGCACGTTGACCCAGAAGATCCAGTTCCAGGTGAGGCCGTCGACGACCGCGCCGCCGATGACCGGGCCGAGCGCGACGCCGAGGCCGGTGATGCCGCCCCAGATGCCGACCGCGGCATTGCGGAACCGGTCCGGTACGGCGGCGGCCAGCAGGGTGAGCGACAGCGGCGCGATCATGGCGCCGCCGATGCCCTGCACGGCCCGGGAGGCGGTGAGCTGCCACGGTTCGACGGAGAGCGCGGCCCCGGCCGAGGCCAGGGTGAACAGGGTGATGCCGGCCAGGTACATCCGGCGGCGGCCCAGCCGGTCGCCGAGCGCGGCCGCGGTGAGCAGGAACGCCGCGAACGGCAGGGTGTACGCGTTCACGAACCACTGGAGGTCCGAGATGGACGCGCCGAGCTCGGTGCGGATGACCGGGAGCGCGGTGCTGACGACCAGGTTGTCGAGGGCGCCCATGAAGGCCGGGATGCCGACGGCGGCGATCACCAGGCCCAGCGGGCGGGTCTTGACTGTCTTTGCGGTGCCGAGGGTGGCGGTGGCCACGAACTTCCCCCTAGAAGTTGTTATCCACTGATAACTAAGCACGGTAAGCATCGACTGATAACCTGTCAACGTGACCCGGACCCGTCTCACTGCTCAGGAACGCCACGCTCAACTGGTGGCGGCCGCCGTCACCGCCTTCGCGCGGGGCGGCTACGCCGGCACCACCACCGACCAGGTGGCCCGCATCGCCGGCGTCTCCCAGCCGTACGTGATCCGGATCTTCGGCACGAAGCAGGAGCTGTTCCTGGCCACCATGTGGCACGCGTCCGACCGGGTGCAGCGGATCTGGCGGGAGGCGGCCGCCGTCGATCCCACACTCCCCGGGCTGGGCAAGGCGTTCAAGGCGCTGCTGGCCGAGCGGGACCTGCTGGTCGTGCTGCTGCACGGGTTCACGGCCGGGTCCGACCCCGGCCTCGGCGACGCGGTCCGCCAGTGCTACGGCAACATGTTCATGCTGGTCCGCGAGCTGACCGGGGCGACCGCCGAGCAGGCACGGGACTTCTTCGCCAGCGGCATGCTGATCACCGTGCTCGGGGCGATGCGGGTGCTGGGGCCGGACGCGGTGCCACCCCAGCCGTGGATGACCGACCTCCTGGGCACCCTGCCCTACGACCAGGAGTGAGCCGTCACATGTTGTGGCGGGTGTAGGCCGGCTCCCGCCAGCCCAGCATCGCCTCGGTCATCCGGATCGCGTCGTGGTTCGCCCGCACATCGTGCACCCGCATGATCCGGGCGCCCCGCATGATCGAGAAGACCACCGTGGCCAGCGTGCCGGCCAGTCGCTCCTGCTGCGGCCGGTCCAGCGTCTCGCCGATGAAGTCCTTGTTGCTTAGCGCCGCCAGCATCGGATAGCCGATCGCCGCGATCTCGTCCAGCCGCCGGGTCAGCTCCAGCGAGTGGTGGGTGTTCTTGTTCAGGTCGTGACCCGGATCGATGATGATCTGGTTCGGGCGGACCCCGCGGGACAGCGCCAGCTCCACCTTCTCCCGCAGGAACGCGCCCACCTCCGCGGTCACGTCCCGGTACCGCGGCCGGGGATACTCGGTACGCGGCGCGGCCAGGCTGTGACAGATCACCAGCTGCGCGTCCGTCCCCGCCACGGCATCGGCCATCGCCGGATCACGCAGCCCGGACGTGTCGTTGACGACCCCGGCACCCGCCTTGATCACCTCGGCGGCGACCTCGGGACGGAACGTGTCCACCGACACCACGGCCAGACCGCGGGCCGCCTCGACGACCGGCAGCACCCGGTCCAGCTCCTCGGCGGCGGTCACCTCCGGGCCGGGCGCGAACGGGACACCGCCGATGTCGATCCAGTCGGCGCCGTCGGCGGCCGCCGCCCGGACCGCCTCGGTCGCCTTCTCCAGCGCGAAGGTCCGGCCCTTGTCGTGGAACGAATCCGGCGTACGGTTCACGATCGCCATCACCACGACCTGCCGGGAGAAGTCGTAGGCCCGGCCGCCGATGACCCGTGTACCGCTGAGTTCGCTCACGGTCGCCGACCCTAACAAAGGCCGGCGGGTGTACCGGCCGGTACGCCGTACCCATGATCAAGAGTTCTGGCAGCCGGAACTTCGCGTCATGCGTCACAACCGGAGAGGAATCGACGGCTGTGGACGGGGTAGCCGAGAGAACAGCCGCCCCGTCGACTACACCTACGCCGGCTACCCGGACGAGACACCGGAGACCGTCGCCTGCGTCCGACCGGTCGGAAGGGCGACCTCGGCGGCACCGTCCGGCACGCCGCCGGCGAGGTGCGCGGGATCGCCCGGGACGCGGCGCGGACCACCGGGGAGACGGCCCGCTCGGGCGCACAGGACGTCCGGAACACGGCCACCTCCTAGGGGACGTTGTCCCCTCCCGATCCGGGAATCGGCAGCACCATGAGACTGGATACGAGCTCGCCGCCGCCCAGGGAACCAGCGGGGCGGCTCACTACTCTCCGGCGCGGACCCGCCAGCCTGTTGAACGCTTTAGCCGATCTTGGACGTCTGGCCACCGATTGCGGTGGCCGATAGTCCAAGATCGCGGTCGGCGGGTTCGGCGGGTTCGGCGGGTCGGCGGGTCGGCGGGTGGGCGGCGGCGGGTGCGGCGGGTGCGGCGGGCGTGGGGCCTGCCGGCGCGGGTGGCCTCCGTGATCTTGGGCGGCTTGCCACCGATTGCGGTGGGAAATCGTCCAAGATCGCGGGCGGTGGGGTGAGGGATGAGGGGGTGCGGGGGTGCGGGGTGCGGGGGTGCGGGGTGCGGGGGCAGCTCAGCCCGGTGGGCGCGGCACGGGCCGGAGTGGGCAGGTGGTCGCGGGGTGCTGCGGGACTCGGCAGTCCCGTACGGGATCAGGGGAAACCGTGGGTGCGGCGGACGGTGACGTAGGTTTCGGTGGCCTCGTCGATGTGGGCCGGGTCTGCGCGTAGGGCTCGGAGGATGAGGCGTGCGGATTGTGCCTGGGTCAGGGCGGCGGGGTTTTCGGGGTTTCGGCCGGCCGCGGCGGTGAGGGCCTGCGCGAAGCGGGTGAGGACCTCGGTGCAGGGGCCGCCGGGGACCGCGGGCCAGCCGTAGCGGGCGGCCGCGGCGCACGCGTAGTCGGCGGCCGGGCCGGGGCGGTCGGCGCGCAGGTGGGTGACCGCCGCGTGCAGCAGGATCGTGGTGGCCTCGGCGTCCGAGGTGACGGGGCGGGAACCGGCCGGGGTGACGGGGCGGGAGCCGGCCGGGGTGACGGGGCGGGAGCCGGCCGGGGTGACGGGGCGGGAACCGGCCAGGGTGACGGCGCGGGCGGTGAGGCGGCAGGCGATCCGGTGGTCGCGGACGGCGCTGCGCAGCAGGCCCGCCTCGGCGGCGGCGACCGGCAGAAGGCCGGGCAGTGGGGTGTGGCGGCAGAGCGCGAAGGCCTCCATGGCCAGTTCGACGGCCTCGCGGAGGCGCCCGGAGTGGCGGGCGACGGTGACGGCCTCGGCCAGGTCGCCGGCGAGCAGCGCGGCGAGGTCCGGGTCGGCGCGGTCGGTGTCGTGCAGGGAGCGGCTTGTCGCCAGCCCGGCGGCGTAGACCGGTTCGGCGTCGGCGAGGCGGCCGGTACGGCGCAGGCAGCGGCCCAGATGACGATGCATCAGGGCGACCCGGCCGCGGGGAGCGCGCACCGGCGGGTCGAGGGTGGGATCCCGGTCGAGGCAGTGGCGAAGGTCGCCGATCGCCTCGGCGGGCCGGTCCAGGTCGGACAGAAGCAGGCCGCGCAGCCCCCGCAACTCGATGAGCGCGATCTGCTCGTCGTAGGTGCGGGCCACCGGTTCGGCGTACTGGCACACCTGGAGAGCGGTTTCCGCATCGACGACCTCGATGAACGCCATGGCCATGTCGTAGAGCGGCAGCCCCAGCCAGTCGGCGGCGTTCGGGCCGGGCATGTCGAGGATCGCGCGGACCTCCGACCACAGGGCGGCGGCCTCCTCCGGGTCGCCGTCGTGGGCCGCGTCGACGGCCAGTCCGGCGGCCACCCCGGCGTGCAGGGCGCGGTCGGGCAGGGTGCTTCCACCGCGGGTCCGGTCCAGCAGCTCCCGCGCCTTGCCGGTGCCGGCCGCCACGTCGGTGAGGTGGTAGCCGAGCAGTCCCAGCCGGACGAGCAGGGTGGACGCGATCGGATCCTCCGGGTCGGCCGGATCCTTCTCCGGCGCCAGGGAGAACGCGGCCGTGAACAGGCGGCGGGCGTGCCCCGGCCGGTCGTCGACGTGGGCGATCACCCCGCCGTCGTGGAGTTCGATGACGCGCATCAGATGCTCGGACGTGTACGGCACGGGCGGGTCACCGGCCCGCTGCCCGATCCGGCGGGCGCTGTCGTGCTCGTGGCGCAGCCGGCAGTGCAGCGACAGCAGGTGCACCAGCCGGTCGCGGGTGAACGGCAGGTCGACGCCGTCGGTGACCGCCTGCTCCCGGATCGCGCGGTCGTAGTCGCGGGCGTCCGCCATGGCGGTGTCGTCTCCGGCGGCGGCGAGCAGCCCGGCGGCGACCCGGCTGTGCAGGTTGAGGCCGAACGCCGACGAGTCCGCCAGCGGGGGCAGCAGTTCCCGGACCGCGCCGAACTGGGCGTGAGCGCCGGCCGGGTCGGCGCCGATGAGGTGGTGGGCCAGGGCGAGCCGGGCCAGCGCCATCGTCTCGGCCGCGCCCGGCCGGCGGTCGGCGGCCGGCTGGGCGCCCAGCGCGACGGCCTCGACGGCATACGTCCCGGTGGCGTCGACGTCGAGAAAGTGCGCGGCCCGGATCGCGGCCCGGGCCAGCGCCTGGAACAGGTCGGTCTCGCCGATCGGCTGGTTCGCGGCGATCCGGCGGCGGCACACGTCGACCAGGTCCAGGGTCGTCCGGTACGCCTGGAGGCCGAGGCCGTGCTGTTCCTGCCAGTCGGCGAGCTCCCCGGCGACGGTGGGCAGCCCGGCCGCCGCCCACATCGCCGGCGCCTTCGCGACGACCGCCTCGAGTTGCCGTTTGGCCTGGCTGCCGGCGCTGATCGCGCCGGACAGGTCACCGGCCTCGATGCGCAGCAGGCCCAGCATCCGCCACATCTCGCCGTCGCGGACCGCGAAGCCCGGCTCGCTGACGTCGTCGGGCACGGTGCCGCGCAGCCCTTCGACCAGGTGCCGTTCGGCGTCGGCGTTGCGGTCCGTGAAGATCGCCAGCCGGGCCGCGGCCCAGTGCGCGGACCGTCGCAGGTGCACGCCGATGGCCAGGCCGCTGACCCGCTCGGCGACCCGGAACGACTCGTCGGACCAGCGCCGGGCCAGGTCGTGGTCGTCCAGCTGGACGGCGATGCCGATCGACACCACCAGGGACTGCGCGAGCAGGATCTGCATCTGGGTGTAGCTGGGCGGCTCGGCGCGCAGCAGCGCGAACAGGTCCTCCGCCTCGGCCAGCGTGTCGGCGGTGACCGTGCCGATGGCCAGGACCTGGAGACGCAGATGGCCCACGAAGATCGAGGCCGTGCGGTAGACCGGGTGGTCGCCGGGGATGCTCGCGAGCGTGTCCACGGCCTGCTGGGCGAGCCGGGTGGCCTGGTCGTGGTCGCCGACCACGACCAGGTTCATGGCGTTGCTGGCCAGGGTGATGGCCAGTTGCATGGCGGCCACCGGGTTCATGCCGATCCGCTGGTAGGCGCGGTGCGCCTCGGTGAAGAACGCGGACGCCTCGGTGGCCGACCCCTGCGACATCAGGATCTGGCCGAGACCCAGGCTGGCCTCGGCCACCTGTACGTCGTTGAGCCCGCTGGCCCGGCGCAGCAGCCGCAGCGCCCGGCCGGAGGCGGCGCTGGCCTCGCCCGGCTGCCCGAGACCGTTGTGCAGCTGCGCCTTGAGGGTGAGCGCCTCGACGAGCTGGCCGGTGCGCTCGGGGCCGTCCGGGGTGATCCGGACCGCCGGCTCCAGCCGGTTCAGGGCCTCCCGCAACTGGCCGCCGACCAGCAGGTAGCGGGCGATCGTGATGCGGAACATGACGACCACCGACTCCTCGAACCCGTCGTGGCCGGCCGCGTCCAGGATTTTGCCGAGGACCACGACGGCCAGGTCCTTGAGCGCCCATTCGACGTGGTCCGGCAGGTAGGAGCCGACCTCGTAGAACAGGTCGTCGTCCAGGGCCAGCTGCGCCTCGACCACGGCGCCGGCCGCGTTGCCGAGTTCACCGCCGACCGACGGGGCGAGGCGTACGGCCAGTGGCACCAGCCGGCGGATGTCGGTGCCGAGCAGGTCCTTGAGGGTGGCCGCGGCGCCGGGCGAGTGCCGTCCGGCCCGGGCCAGCACGGTCAGGGCCTGCCCGGCCCGGCGGTCGTCGACGTTTGCGGCGACCTTCCGGGGCAGGTCCGGCTCGGCCTCGCAGACCACGGCGGCGAGGCGTTCGGCGAGCAGGTCGGGGCCGAGCGGGGTCCAGTAGCCGGCGCCGTGCTGGGAGCCGTCGTACAGGTCGTGCAGCCATTCCGCGACCGGCTCGGCACGTTCCGGCCGCCAGCCCAGCACGTCACCGAGCAGGGCACATCCCTCCGCCTCGGTGGTGGCGCCGGCCAGGCTCATCAGCGCCACGGCCCGGCGCTGCGCCACCGGGTCGAGGCGTAACCCGGCGACGCGGGCGGTGGCCTTCCAGTAGACGTGCTCGTGTTCCAGAACGGCATCGAGGGCGTCCACACCGCTGCGTGCGACAGTGCCCGGGTTCAGGGCGGCCACCACGGCCGCGGCGTGCAGGTGCAGCAGCGGGGTGTCGCCGCGGAAGTCCGGCGGCGGGCCCGGCGGTCCGGGCGGCACCCCGGCGTGGACGGCGAACGCGGCCAGGGCCCGCTCGTACTCGCCGGTCCAGTCGCCGGGCGCGACACCGGACAGGTGCAGCCGGCAGACCCGGGTGTCCAGGCTGGTCATCAGGGAGGCGCTGATGCCGATGCCGACGTCCTCCCACCAGGCGCCGGCCCGGCGGGCCAGGACCAGCAGCCGGATCGGTGGGCGCTCCGAGCGGGCCAGCTCGTCCAGTTCGGAGATCAGATGCCTGAGGCGTACGTGGTCCTCGCCGTAGTCGGCGACGATCAGCGCCGGTTCGCCCAGCCGGTCGAGCGCCTCGATCAGCCGGTCGACCGGGCCGGGGCCGGGATCCATCCGGTCCACCGGCCGCAGGAACCCGGCCACCCAGCCGTGCTCGTGCCGGCGGCTGACCAGCTGCCCGGCCAGCCGGGTCTTGCCGACGCCGCCCGCGCCGGTGACCAGCCGCACCGAGAACGGCTCGGCCGAGTCGCACCAGGCGGTGAGCGCCTCGATCTCGGCGTCGCGGCCCTCGAACGGCACGATGCCGCGCTCCGGGCGCAGCAGGTCGGCGGTGCTGCCGTGGGCGCCGCCGCGGGGCGCGCGCTCACCGGGCCGGTGCAGGATGGCGCCGAGTTTCGGGACCAGCCAGCGGCGGCGGGCCGCCTTCCAGCCGGGACTGCCGTCCAGACCCTCCAGGCCGGGTACGCCGGCGAGCGGCACCACCCAGCCGCCCCGGGCCCCGTGCTCGCCGCCGCGGGTGGCCTTGACCGGCCCGATCACCCGCCCGGTCCGCACGTCGAACGCCGGTGACCCGCTGATCCCCGGCTCGACCGTGTCGTCGCCGATCTGGAGGAACCGGACGCCGTCCGCCTCGGTCGGGCCGTCGATCCGGTACCGGCCGTGGACCAGGGTGGGCCGGTCGCTGAACAGCCGCTGGTAGCCGGCGATCCGGACCTCGCCCGGGTGGGCCTCGTCGGGGTGCGGGGCGCGCTGCACATCGGCGTACGGATGCTCGTCGCCGATCGTCACGTCCACGACCGCGAGATCCGGCAGCGGGGTCCAGCCGTCGTCGGGCCGCTGTTCGGGGCGCCGCCAGCGGACCGTGCCCGGGTAGTCGCGGCCGTGCCAGTGGACCGTGCACTCCGCGTGGTCCTGGACCACGTGCGCGCAGGTGACCAGGACCCCGGGGGCGACGAAGAAGCCGTTGCCGTCCGAGTCGCCGGCCCGGACGGCCGCACACACGTCGTACAGCTCGTCGGTCGTCACGCCGACGATGCTCCCGTGCGGACGGTCCGGGCGACATACCTCGTTCGGCCTTGTTCACCAGCCGGTGGGCGGGGCCTCCAGGTGCACCACTGTGGTCACCGTCATCTCGTCGAGCAGTTCGGGGCCGTACCCGAAGCCCTGTCCGCTGCCGCGGCGCGGATGCGCGGCACCGCCGGGCGCCCCACCGAACACCGCGTTGACCTTGATGGTGCCGGCCGGCAGCTCCCGCCAGGCCCGCTGGGCGTGGCTCATGCTGGGCGTCAGCACGGTGGCGGCCAGCCCGTACGGCGAGTCGGCGGCCCGCTCCAGGGCCTCCTCGAAGGAGTCCACCACGAGCACCGGCGCGACCGGCCCGAACGTCTCCTCCCGCATCACCGGCATGTCGTCGGTGCAGCCGGTCAGGACGGTCGGCGGGTAGTAGGCGCCCGGCGCGTCCGGGACGGCGCCGCCGCAGACCAGGGTGGCGCCGTCCCGGACCGCGGCGCGCACCTGCTGGTGCACGGTGTCGCGCAGCCGCCGGTCGACCAGCGGCCCGATCTGCTTGCCCCAGGTCTCGGCCTCGGCGGCGAGCGCCTCGACGAACGGCTCGGCCACCTCCCGGTGCACGTAGATCCGCTCGACGGCGACGCAGATCTGCCCCGAGTTGGCGAACGCGCCGAGCGCCGCCTGTCCGGCCGCCCACACCGGATCCACGCCGGCGTCCACGATCAGCGGGTCGCTGCCGCCGTTCTCCAGCAGCGCCTTCGCGCCGGTCCGGGCGCAGGCCGCGGCGATCGACCGGCCGGTGGCGGTGGAGCCGACGTGCGCCACCACGTCCACGGCCCCGGCGGCCAGCGCGGCCCCGGCCGGGGCGTCGCCGTGCACCACGTCGAGCACGCCCTGGGGCAGGTGCGGGGCGAACAGCCGGGCCAGCCGCCAGCCGGTCGCCGGGGTGCGCTCGCTCGGCTTGTGCACCACCGTGTTGCCGGTGACCAGGGCGGCGCCGAGCAGCCCGCAGGAGACGGCGACCGGGTCGTTCCACGGGGTGATCACCGCGACCACGCCGCGCGGCCGGTACGCCATCAGGTCGATCGCGCCGTCGTCCCCGGCCAGCGAGCGGCCGCGGTGGGTGGGGCCGAGCTCGGCGTACTGGCGCAGGGTGCCGACCCCGGCCGCGATCGAGTCGCGGGCGCCGTCGACCGGTTTGCCCATCTCGCCCGCCATGATCTCGGCCAGCTCGCCGGCCGCCGCCTCGATCGCGTTCGCGGCGGCGTGCAGGGCGGCGGCCCGGGCGGCCGGGGCGGTGCGGGCCCACTCCGGCGCGGCGGCGCGGGCGGCTCGCACGGCGGCGGCGACGTCGGCCTCGGAGGCGACCGGCACCCGGGTGACCGGGCGGTCGTCGCACGGGCCGGTGACGGTCAGGGTCCGTCCGCCGGTGCCCGGCGCCCACCTGCCGTCGATGAGCTGTTCCACCTCATGCATGCGGCCAGTCTGCCCACACCGCATCGCCCGAAAACATGCCTTACGGCAAATGTTCACCGTGAAAGTGCAGGAAAACGGGGATTCCAGCTATCCGGGGGAAGTTGATGATCATGCGGTTAAAGGGGAGATCCGGGGGTATGCCGCCCGCCATGCGCGTTCTCGGGATCAATGCGATCTTCCATGACCCATCGGCGGCCGTGATCGTGGACGGTCGCGTGGTGGCGGCAGCGGAGGAGGAGCGGTTCAGCCGCCGCAAGCACGGCAAGCGGCCGGTGCCGTTCGCCGCCTGGGAGCTGCCGGAGCTGTCCGCCGCCTGGTGCCTGGAACAGGCCGGGCTGCGGCCGGGCGACCTGGACGCGGTCGCCTACTCGTTCGACCCCGGGCTCTGCCGGGATGCCGCCGAGATGGGCCTCGACGATCCCTGGGACCACCTGCGCGCCGACTACGCCCGGCGGGCCCCGCAGTTCCTGGCGACCGCGCTGCCCGGCCTCGACCCCGAGCAGGTGCGGTTCGTGCCGCATCACGTGGCGCACGCCGCCTCGGCCGGGCTCAGCGTGCCCGGGGACAGCGCCGTGCTGGTGCTCGACGGGCGCGGAGAGCGGGCCAGCCACCTGGCCGGGGCCTACCGGGACGGCCGGCTCGACGTGCTGTACGGCCAGGATCTGCCGCACTCGCTCGGTCTGCTCTACGAGGACCTCACCCGGCATCTCGGCTTCCTGCACTCCAGCGACGAGTACAAGGTGATGGCGCTCGCCTCCTACGGCCGGCCCAAGTACCTCGGCCTGCTGCGTGACCTGGTCCGGGCCGGCGACGACGGCGGGTTCACCGTCGAGCGGATCGACTGGGACGCCCTCGCCAAACCGCGGACCGACGGCGAGGAGATGACCGAGGCGCACGCCGACCTCGCCGCCAGCGTGCAGAAACGCCTCGAGGAGGTGCTGCTCGACCTGGCCCGGTGGACGTACCAGGCGGCCGGCGGGCTGCCCACGCTCACCATGGCCGGCGGGACCGCGCTCAACTGCGTGGCCAATGCCCGGATCGCCGCCGAGGGCCCGTTCCGGCGGGTGTGGGTGCAGCCGGCCGCCGGTGACGCGGGCACCGCGCTCGGGGCCGCGCTCGCCGTCAACGGCGAGCACCTGCCGTTCACCACGGCCGCGCTGGGCCGCGGCTGGAGCGACGACGAGCTGGAGGCCGAGCTGCGCCGGGCCGCCGTGCCGTACAGCCGGCCCGCCTCGATCGCCGCCGAGGCCGCCGGGGTACTGGCCCGCAACGGCATCGTCGCCTGGTACCAGGGCCGCAGCGAGTACGGGCCGCGGGCGCTCGGGCACCGGTCGCTGCTCGCCCACCCCGGCGACCGGGACACCCAGACCCGGATGAACGACGTGAAGGGCCGCGAACAGTTCCGGCCGATCGCGCCGATGGTCCGGGCGGAACGCTTCCACGACATCTTCGAAGGCGTCTACCCGAGCCCGTACATGCTCTTCGTCCACCGGGTGAGACCGGACTGGAGGGACCGCATCCCGGCGGTCACCCATGTCGACGGCACCGCACGTGTGCAGACCGTACATGGTGACGACGAGCCGGTCGTGGCGTCGATGTTGACGGAGTTCGAGCGGTTGACCGGACTGCCGGTGGTCGTCAACACGTCGCTCAACACGGCCGGCCGGCCGATGGTCGACACCCCGCGCGAGGCCCTCGAACTGTTCGGGTCGGCGCCGGTCGACCTGCTCGCCCTCGGCCCGTTCGCGGTGCACCGCGCCCAGACCCACCGGAGCGTGGAGTGACGTTCGCCAGCATCGTCGTACCCACCGTGGGACGGGTCAGCCTCGGCGCGCTGCTGGCCGCGCTCGGTTCGGTGCCGCCGGACATCGAGCTGCTGATCGTCGACGACCGGGCCGACCGGCGTACCCCTCTCGAAGTGCCGGCCCGGGTGATCGCGGGCCGTGCCGCCGGGCCCGCCGCGGCCCGCAACACCGGCTGGCGGGCCGCCGAGGGTGAGTGGGTGGCGTTCCTCGACGACGACGTGCTGCCCGACCCGGACTGGATCGAACGGCTGGTCGACGACCTGCGATCGGCGGCCCCGACCGTCGGCGGGGTGCAGGGCGACCTCCGGGTGCCGCTGCCGCCGGACCGGCCGCCCACCGACTGGGAGCGGGTCACCGCGTCCCTCGCCGACGGCGAGTGGCTCACCGCGGACATGGCCTACCGCCGTGCCGCGCTGGCCCGCGCCGGCGGCTTCGACGAACGGCTGCCGCGCGCCTTCCGCGAGGACGCCGAGCTGGCCCTCCGGGTCCGGCTGGCGGGCTGGGAGCTGCACCGCGGCCGTCGCCGGGCCACCCATCCGGTCCGTCCCGAAGATCGATGGATCAGCGTACGGACACAGCGCGGCAACGCGGACGACGCTCTGCTGCGCCGCCTCTACGGCCCGGACTGGCATGCGGTGCTCGGGATTCCGGCCGGCCGCCGGCACCGGCACGCCGTGATCACCGCCTGCCTGGCCGCGGCCGCCGGATCGGCCCTGCTGCGCGCGGCCACCGGTGGCCGGGCCTGGTCGCCGGTGGCCGCCCTGGCCGCGGCCGGCTGGGCGGCCGGGACCGCCGAGTTCGCGCTGGCCCGCATCGCCCCCGGCCCCCGCGATTCCCGCGAGGTCGCCACCATGCTGGTGACCAGCGCGGTCATCCCCCCGGTGGCGATCGCCCACTGGCTGCGCGGCTGGCTCCGATGGCGTGGCGCCGAGCCGCACCGGCCGGTTCCCGAGGCGCCGTGCGTTCCGCTGCCGGACGGCTCCACCGCGCCGCGCGGCAGGCGGAACCGGTGAGCGCGCCGCTCTACGACGCGGTGCTGTTCGACCGGGACGGCACGCTGATCGTGGACGTGCCCTACAACGGGGACCCGTTCAAGGTCCGGCCGATGCCCGGCGCCAGGGCCGCCCTCGACCGGCTGCGCGCCGCCGGCCTGCGGCTCGGCGTGGTCACCAACCAGTCCGGGCTGGCCCGCGGCCGGTTCACCGCCGAGCAACTGACCGCCGTGAACGAACGGGTCGAGGAACTGCTCGGCCCGTTCGGCACGTGGCAGGTGTGCCCGCACGACGACACGGCCGGCTGCGCGTGCCGCAAACCGGCCGCCGGTCTGGTCCTGGCCGCGGCGGCCGCGCTCGGCACCACCCCGGAGCGCTGCGTGCTGGTCGGTGACATCGGCCGGGACGTGGAGGCGGCGCTCGCCGCCGGGGCCGCCGGGATCCTCGTCCCGACCGGGGTCACCCTGGAGGCCGAGGTGGCGGCCGCACCGCACCGCGCCGCCGACCTGGCCGGAGCCGCCGACCTGATCCTCGACCGGCACCGGCTGCTCAGCCCGGCGCCCCGGCCGCGCGCCGCCGGCACGATCCTGGCCGTCCGCTCCGACTCGGCCGGGGACGTGCTGGTCACCGGCCCGGCGATCCGTGCCCTGGCGGCCGGCGCCGACCGGGTGGTGCTGCTGTGCGGCCCGCGCGGCCGGGCCGCCGCCGAACTGCTGCCCGGTGTGGACGAGATCGTCGAATGGCGGTTGCCGTGGATCGACCCCGAGCCGGGCCCGGTCGACCCGGCCGGCATGCGGGCGCTCACCGACAGGCTGCGGGCCGTCGGCGCGGACGAGGCCGTCGTGTTCACCTCGTTCCACCAGTCGGCGCTGCCACTGGCCCTGCTGCTGCGGATGGCCGGCGTCGAGCGGATCACCGCGATCAGCGAGGACTACCCGGGAACGCTGCTGGACGTGCGGCACCGCGTACCGGATGAGCTGCCCGAACCGGAACGTGCCCGCAGCGTCGCGGCAGCCGCGGGTTTCGTTCTCCCGGCGGGCGACGACGGGCGGCTGCGGGTGACCGTCCCGCGCCGGCCGCGTGGCGGCTACCTGGTGGTGCACCCGGGCGCGAGCTGCGAGGCCCGGTCGTGCCCGCCGGAGAACCTGCGCCGCATCGTGGCCGCCCTCGCCGACCAGGGCCACCGGGTCGTCGTCACCGGCGGGCCGGGAGAGCGGCATCTGGCCGCCTACGTGGCCGGGGACGCCGCCGACGACCCCGGGCCGATGCCGCTGGCCGAGCTGGCCGCCCTGCTCTCCGGCGCCGACTGCCTGATCGTCGCCAACACCGGCCCGGCCCACCTGGCGGCGGCCGTCGGCACCCCGGTGATCAGCCTGTACGCGCCGACCGTCCCCTATGGCCGGTGGGGCCCCTACCGGGTGCCCGCCGTCCGGCTCGGCGACGCGGGCGCACCCTGCCGGGACACCCGGGCCACCCGCTGCCCGGTCCCCGGGCATCCCTGCCTGACCGGCATCCGACCGCACGACGTGCTGGCGGCGGTACACCGTCTCGGCATCGCCGTACCCGAACCGAACCACGACGAGGTGGCCGCGTGAACATCCTGCTCTGGCACGTGCACGGCTCCTGGACGACCTCGTTCGTCCAGGGCAAGCACCGGTACCTGGTACCGGTCAACCCGGCCCGCGACGAGTGGGGCCGCGGCCGTGCCCGTACCTTCGACTGGCCGGACACCGTCGAGGAACTGCCGCTCACCGAGATCCGTGACGTGGACGTGGCGATCGCCCAGCGTCCCGGGGAACTCGACCTGATCCCGCCGCACGTGCCGGTGATCTACGTCGAGCACAACACGCCCAAGGGCGACGTGCCGGACACCCGGCACCCGCTCGCCGACCGTGACGACCTGGTCATCGCGCACGTCACCGACTTCAACGACCTGTTCTGGGACTGCGGCGGCACCCGGACCACGGTCATCGAGCACGGCGTCGTCGAACCGGCCGCCCGCTGGACCGGTTCGCTGTCCCGCCTGGCCGTGGTCACCAACGAGCCGGTACGCCGTGGGCGGGTCACCGGCACCGACCTGTTCCCCCGGTTCGCGTCCGTCGCCCCACTGGACGTCTTCGGCATGGGCGTCTCCGGACTGGCCGGCGTCACCACCTTCGAGGACCCGCCCCAGCACGAGATGCACGCCGAGGTCGCCCAGCGGCGCGCCTACCTGCACCTGTGCCGGTGGACGTCGCTCGGGCTCAGCCTCATCGAGGCCATGCAGATGGGCATGCCGGTGCTGGCCCTGGCCACCACCGAGGCGATCGCCGCCGTCCCGCCGGACGCCGGGATCCTCTCCACCCGGGTGGACACCCTGGTCGAGGCCGCCCGCCGGCTCATCGACGAACCCGACGAGGCGGCCCGGCTCGGCGCCCAGGCCCGGCAGGTGGCCCTGGCCCGGTACGGCATCGACCGCTTCCTCGCCGACTGGGACCGACTGCTGGAGGAGGAAACATGCGCATCGCGATGATCTCCGAACACGCCAGCCCGCTCGCGGCGCTCGGTGGCGTCGACGCGGGCGGGCAGAACTCGCACGTCGCCGAACTCGCCGCCGCCCTGGCCGCGAACGGTCACGAGGTACGCGTCTACACCCGGCGGGACAGCCCGGACCTGCCGGAGGTCGTGCCGATGGGGGAGCGGGCCGACGTGGTCCACGTACCGGCCGGGCCGGCCGAGGCGCTGCCCAAGGACGAGCTGTTGCCGTACATGGGCGCCTTCGCCGCGTGGATGGCCGCCGACTGGCGCGCCGAGTGGATGCCGGACGTGGCGCACGCCCACTTCTGGATGAGCGGGCTGGCCACCCTGGACGCCGGGCACTCCTGCGGGGTGCCGGTGGTGCAGACCTTCCACGCCCTCGGCACCGTCAAACGCCGCTACCAGGGCGCCGCCGACACCAGCCCACCCGGGCGGATCGGCTACGAACGGCACATCGGGCGGGCCGCCGACCGGGTGATCGTGCAGTCCCGCGACGAGGTCGAGGAACTGCTGCCCCTCGGGGTGCCGCGGTCGAGGATGTCGCTGGTGCCGTCCGGGGTCGACACCGAACGGTTCAGCTCGCGCGGGCCGGCGGTGGAGCGCACCCCCGGGCTGAGCCGGATCCTCACGGTGGCCCGGCTCGTCGAGCGCAAGGGCATCGAGGACGCCATCCGGGCCATGCCGGCCGTGCCCGGCGCCGAGCTCGTGGTGGTCGGCGGTCCGCCGGCCGCGGCACTCGACGCCGAACCGTACGCCCGTCGGCTCCGGGCCCTCGCCGAGCACTGCCGGGTCGCCGACCGGGTCCGGCTGGCCGGCGCGGTTCCGGCGCACGAGATGCCGGCCTGGTACCGGTCCGCCGACGTGCTCGCCGCCACCCCCTGGTACGAGCCGTTCGGTCTTACCCCCCTCGAGGCGATGGCCTGCGGGGTGCCGGTGGTCGCCACCGCGGTCGGCGGGCTCACCGACACGGTCGTCGACGGCGTCACCGGCGACCTGGTGCCGCCCCGCGACCCGCGCGCCCTGGCCGTCGCGCTGCGCCGGCTCGCCGGGGACGAGGTCCGCCGGTACGGGTACGCCGCCGCGGCCGCCGACCGGGCCGCCGCCTCCTACTCGTGGCCGCGCATCGCCGAACGACTGACCGCCGTCTACTCGACCGTCGCCAACCTGGAGGTCGTGGCATGACCGACTGCACCGAGTGGCACTCCGCCGGACCTTCCCAGGACCTCGCAGACGAGGGCCAGGAGGGCATGCCGAAAGGAAGCACGGTTTGAACCCCCTCGACGTCCACCTGACCGGGCTCGTCCAGGCGCTGCTGCCGTACCGGGAGCAGGCCGGCCGCCTGGCCCGCTGGGGCGCCACCCTGGCCCGTCACCTCTCCGGCGGTGGACGGCTGCTGGTCGCCGGCAACGGCGGCAGCGCCGCCGAGGCCCAGCACCTCGCCGCCGAACTCGTCGGCAAGCTGCGCGAGGACCGGATCCCGCTGTCCGCGATCGCGCTCACCCCCGACTCGTCGGCGGTCACCGCGATCAGCAACGACTACGGCTTCGAGGAGGTGTTCGCCCGCCAGGTCCGGGCGCACGGCCGCCGCGACGACATCCTGCTCCTGCTCTCCACCAGCGGCCGCAGCCCCAACCTGCTGGCCGCGGCGCGCGCCGCCGAGGAGATCGGCATGCGGACCTGGGCGATGGTCGGCGAACGGCCCAACCCGCTCGCCGACATCTGTCACGAGGCGCTGTGCTGCCCGTCACCGGACAGCCAGGTCGTCCAGGAGCTGCACCTGGTCTCGGTGCACGTGATGTGCGAATACGTGGACCGGCACCTGGCCCCTTCGGACCTGGGCCGCGACGAGCTGGAGGAGATGGTCAGCGCATGAGCGGCCGCGCGAGTCCGGCGGCACCGCAGCGCGGCACAGGTCGCGGCACGAGGTTGGTCGTCGTCGGGGACACGCTGCTCGACCGGGACGTGCACGGCACCGTCACCCGGATCGCCCCGGACGCGCCCGCCCCGGTCCTGGACGAGGAGCGGGTGTCGGAGCGCCCCGGCGGCGCGGGCCTGGCGGCCCTGCTCGCCGCCCGGCGGGGGATCGAGGTCGCGCTGGTCACGGCGCTCGCCCCGGACGCCGCCGGGGCCCGGCTGAGCGAGCTGCTCACAGCCGCCGGCATTCGGGCGTACGCGCTCCCGCTGCCCGGAGACACCCCGGAGAAGATCCGGCTGAACGCTGGCGGCCAGGTGCTGCTGCGGCTGGACCGCGGTGGCCCGCCCCAGCCGCCCGGCGACGCCCCGGCCGCCGCGCTCGACGTGCTGCGCGACGCGGGCGCCATCCTGGTCAGCGACTACGGCCGCGGGGTGGCCCGGCATCCGGCGCTGCGGGCCGCCGTCGAGGAGTCGAAGGCGCCGGTGGTGTGGGATCCGCACCCGAACGGGCCGCCGCCGGTGCCGAACTGCCGTCTCGTCACCCCGAACGAGGCCGAGGCGCGGCGGCTGTCCGGCGACGCCGGAAACGGGTCCGGGCTGGCCATCGCCCAGCGGGCCGGGCACGCCCTGCGGCAGCGCTGGCAAGCCGCGGCGGTGGTGGTGACCCGCGGCGCGGGCGGCGCGGTGCTCTGCCAGGGCGGCCCGACACCGCTGGTGGTGCCGGTTCCGGTGGCGTCGTCCGGTGACACCTGTGGTGCCGGGGACGCGTTCGCCGTCGCGGCCGCGGTGGCTCTCGCCGAGGGCGCTCTGGTCTCGGAGGCGGTCGGTGAGGCGGTCGCCGCAGCATCAGAATACGTGGCCGGAGATCACGAAATATTTGGAAGAGCTGGCCGCGAGGGCAGGATCGGCGCCGACGAAGCCGGCCGGCTCGCCGCCGCGGTCCGCGCCCGCGGCGGCACCGTCGTCGCCACCGGGGGCTGCTTCGACCTGCTGCACGCCGGCCATCTCGCCACGCTGGAAGCCGCCCGTGCGCTGGGCGACTGCCTGATCGTCTGCCTCAACAGCGACACCTCGGTCCGCGGCTTGAAGGGCGACAACCGCCCGCTCACCGGCCAGGAGGACCGCGGCCGCCTGCTCGCCGCCCTGGACTGCGTCGACGCCGTCGTCGTCTTCGACGAGCCCACCCCGGAACCGGTCCTGGCCCGGCTGCGCCCCGACGTCTGGGTGAAGGGCGGCGACTACGACACGCTGCCGGAGACCGAGATCGTCCAGCGCTGGGGCGGCCAGACCGTGATCGTGCCGTACCTGGACGGCCGCTCCACCACGAAAACCATCGCCGAAGCACGCAGGAGGTAGCGCATGGACGCAGTCATCGTCACCGGAGGATCCAGTGGCCTGGGCGCCGCGGTCGTCGACGCCGTCGTCAAGGCCGGCGGCCGCCCGTACGTCATCGACCGGCAAGCCCCGAAGCCGGGCGTCGACTGGATCGAGTGCGACCTGGCCGACACCCGCGCCGCCGAACGGGCCACGGCCGAGGTGATCGCCCGCGCCGGCGGAACCCTCGACGGCGTGGTCACCGCCGCCGGCATGGACGTGCCCGGCACCCTGGAGGACGTTCCCGGCGAGACCTGGGACCGGATCGTCGCCGTCGACCTGCTCGCCACCGCCGCGGTGATCCGCGCCGCGATCCCCGCGCTCAAGCGGTCGCACGGCGGTGTCGTGACGATCTCCTCCACCCTCGGGATCAAGGCCGTCTCGGACGCCACCGCCTACTGTGCCGCCAAGTTCGGTGTCGTCGGCTTCACCCGGGCGCTGGCCGCCGAACTCGCCGGGCAGGTCAACGTGACGCTGCTGATCCCCGGCGGCATGCGGACGAGGTTCTTCGACGACCGCGACGACAGGTACAAGCCGGGACCGGACGCGATCCTCAACGATCCGGCCAACGTGGCCGCCGCGGTGCTGTTCGCGCTCAGCCAGCCGCCCGGCTGCGCGGTCCGGGAACTCGTCGTGGCGGCGGAGACGGAGAGCTCGTACCCGTGATCCTGGTCCTGCGCGCGCTCGGCGTGGGAGATCTGGCGACCGCGGTGCCCGCCCTGCGCGGGCTCCGCGCCGCCTTTCCCGGCGAGACCCTGGCCCTGGCCGCCCCCGCCTGGCTCACCCCGCTGATCGTCACGATCGGCGGTATCGACCGGATCGTCCCGGCCCGCGAGCTGGAACCCCTCGACGGCGCTCCCACCGAGCCCCGGCTCGCGGTCAACCTGCACGGCTCCGGTCCGGAATCGCACCGCCGCCTGATGGCGTTGCGCCCGGGCGCGTTGTGGGCGTTCGCCAGCACCCCGGCCGGGCACCACGACGGGCCCGGCTGGCACGACGACGAACACGAGGTCCGGCGCTGGTGCCGGTTGGTGCGCTATTACGGCGTACCCTGCTTGGACATTGATCTTGATCTTGAAGCGCCGCACGCGGACGTGCCCACCGGCATGACGATCATCCATCCCGGCGCGAAATCCCCGGCCCGGCGATGGCCTCCGGACCGCTACGCGGCCGTCGCACGACGGTTGCGCGCCGCGGGTCACCACCCGCTGATCACCGGTTCCGCCGCCGAGAGAGACCTATGTGTACGGGTGAGCGCGCTCGCCGGGCTCCCGGAGGAGGCGGTCGCGCGCACCGGGCTGAACGAACTCGCCGCCCTGGTCGCGTCCGCCCGGCTGGTGATCAGCGGCGACACCGGGGTCGCCCATCTCGCCACCGCCTACCGGACGCCGTCGGTCACCCTGTTCGGCCCGGTGTCGCCGCAACGCTGGGGACCGCCGCCGGACCGGCCCTACCATCGCCCGATCTGGCACGGCACCCGCAGCGAACGCGGCGACCTGCCCGGCCCGGTCCACCCCGCGCTGCTCGCGATCACCCCCGACGAGGTGCTCGCCGCCGCCGACGAGGTCCAGCATGCGGCCGTACCGCGCTGACCTGCGCAGACGACCCGCGGGTCATCGAGTCCCACGAGAGCGGCGAGGTGATCGAACCCGGGCGTCCGGAGAAGACCGAGGCCGAGGTCATCGAACTGCTGACCGGAGATTCTGGTTGACTTCCGCCGTGGGCGACTGGGAAGTGCGGCTGATCGGATCCGACGGGCTGACCGAGGGGGAGACCGCCGGTGTCGTGGCACTGCTGCGCGCCCTGGTCGCCGGTGGCGCGGCGCTCGGCTGGGTGGAGCCCCCGCCGGCCGCCGAGGTGGTCGCCCTCCTGGACACGCTGACCGCGGCCGTCCCGTCCGGTGACGCCGCGATCGCCCTGGCCGTCGTCCCCGCCGACGGCGGCGAGGAGGTGGCCGGATTCGGGTACTGGCGCCGCTACGACCGGCCCACCCACCGTCCCAACGCCGACCTGGAGAAACTCGCCGTCGACCCGGACCGGCAGGGCCTCGGCCTGGGGCGGACCCTGCTGACCGCGCTGATCGCGGCCGCGCTGCGCCACCGGATCGAGGTCCTCACCCTCGACCTGCGCGGCGACAACACCCGCGCGGCGGCCCTCTACAAGAAACTCGGCTTCCACCAGTACGGCCGTCTCGACCGCTTCGTGGCCGTCGGCGAGGCCCGGTACGACAAGCTCCTCTACGCCCTCGACCTGCGCGAACTCCGCTAGTCTGTGGCGACTCGGCCGGGGGTGGTGGCGATCAGCACGTGGGCGATCGTCCGCCAGCCAAGCCGCGGGTAGACGATCTGGCCGTCCACACTCGCGACGAGCAGGCCATGCTCGGCGCCCGCAGCCACCGCCGCGGCCGCCAGCGAGCCCATCACGGTGCTGGCCAGGCCCCGGCGCCGGTGGGCGGCATGCGTCTCGATCCTGTCGGCGACCGCGTCCGTGCCGGACAGCCCGGCGGTGCCCCACGCGGCCATCTCACCCGACTCGTGGACGACGGTGGCCGTCACCACCGCACCGGACCGGACGGTCTCGACCCGGTAGCCGGCGGCCGCCTCCCGCCGGGGATGCTCCCGCAGGTCGATAGTCATCATCGCCTCGGACTTCTGCAACAGCACCAGCCCGGCCGCCTCCAGCGCCGCGGCCGTCGCGTCCGGATCGGTGGTCGGCACGGTCAGCCAGGTCACCGTCCGTTCCGCCGCGACCCGGCCGGCCAGCCCGGCGAGGGTGGCCGGATCCACGTCGAGGGCCAGATACTCGACATCGCGGGTCGGCTGCCGGCAGTCCGACCGCAGCCCGCCGTCGACCGTCTCCGCCAGGGGCAGGGACCGGGCCACCGACCAGCCGCGCTGCCACCGGACGACGGTCTCGCGTAGATCACTCACCCGTTTAGTAGATCATCCATTCGCGATCACCAGTCCATCCAGCCGTCCAGGCTGGGCTTGCGCAGGTACGGCGGCTCCTCGAAGTCGATCGCGGTCAGCCACCGGGTGCCCGGCTCGACCCGGTGGCCGATCCTCCGCAGCTCGCGGACCACGACCGGGATGTGCAGGGCGCCGAAGACGACGGCGACCTCCATGTCCTCCGCCGCGAACTCGCCGTCGATCTTCCCGATCGCGTCGAGCAGCAGCTCGTCGCGTTCGGTGAGGATGACCCGGGTCAGGTACTCGTCGGCGAACCGCGGCCTGCTCTCGTCGGTCAGTTCCAGCGACGTCATGCCCTCCACCAGTTCGGAGCCGGTGAGGGCCATCCGGATGGCGAGAACCGGGGTCATCACGGCGAGACCCGCCCACGTCTCGCGGGGCAGGCGACGGTCCGGCCGCGCTTCCGGCCCCAGGTGCGCGTCCGGAAAGATGATCGGTACGTCCAGAGCGCCGTAGTCGATGTCCTGGTGCACCAGTTGCCGGGCCACCCGCTGCCCGGTCCAGCGCATCGCGGTGACGTAGGCGAGCCCGGTCGAGCTGGGCCCGTCGTACTGCTCGGCGATGACCGCCTGACAGGTGCGAAGCCGCTGCCAGATCTCCCAGTAGTAGTCCGCGTGCCCCATGTGGATCGTCGGGATCAGGACCCAGCGGATGCCGCCGCCGGGCCGTCCCAGCACACTGATCGAGGTCCGGTAGCAGGTGCCGCTCATCTCCGTCAGCCGCATCCCGCCAGCGTAGGAACGGCTGGCCAGCCCGGGTCCGGGCCGTGGTGCCGCATGGCCCGGACCCGGTGTCTCAGCAGCGCGGCAGACCATGCGGTGGCGCCGAACCCGGAACCTTGGGCAGATCCGTCCACATGTCCGGAATCCACCGGCCGGTGGTCAGCCGGTTCCAGACGGCCCAGTCCGACGGCTGGCCCGGTGCCGGGTCACGGTCCCGCACGTTCTCGCCGTCCCGCTCCTGGCACACCACCTCGACCAGGCTTCCGTCCAGGTACCCGTCCGGGTAGTGCGCGCCCCGGCGCGGCTGCGGGTATGTGTAGATCCCATCCGAGCCGGAGTTGACGACGCGGGCGAACACCGGGGTGGCGGCCGGTGACGCGGTCGTCGAGTACGACGGCTGCGGCGTGGCCCGGTGCCGCGCGTCCGGCCGCATCGCCACGAGAAGCGCGATGATCGTGCCGAGGATGGTGGCCACCGCCGCGAGCCTGCCGAGGATGCCGAGACCGCCGTCCCCGATGATGATTTTCGAGCCCCGGACGTTCTGGATCCGGGTGTTGTCACGGCCGGCACGCTGCGCCTGCTGCCTGGGCTTTGTAGACGTCGCCATGAAAGCGTCTCCCTTCCACCCTTCAGCGTGGCCGCCGCGCCTTCACGGATGGTTCGCCAGCGCACACGGCACCTCTCCGAGCAGGCAGAACACTCTGAAAAGGGCGATCGTGGCAGCGAACACCGATACTCGGAAAGGTGCCCACCGAGGATCTGCGGGATTTCCTGGCTCTGCTCCGGGACGCCGCCGGACGGCGCGAGAACCGCCGGCTCTCGTTCCGCGTGATCGGCGAGAGGGCCGGTGGGCGCGCGTACTCCCATGTCGCCGATGTCTTCAAGGGACGCAAGGCGCCCGGTGATGATGTACTGGAGGACATCCTCCGTGCGCTGGGCGCCGGCCCGGCCGACCGGGAGAAGGCGTTCCGGCTGGCCCGCGAGTCCGTCCGGCCGCCGAAGCGGCGCACCGCCCGGCCCCGCATGCTGCCGCGCGCCTTTTCCGCGTTCGCCGGACGCGCCGACGCGATGCGACAGATCACCGAAGCGGTCGCCCGGCAACGAATCGTGGTGATCAGCGGGATGGGCGGGATGGGCAAGACCTGCCTCGCTGTCCGGTGGGCGAAGGACCACTCCCGCCGCTTCCGGTCCGGCGTCCTCTACGCCGACCTGCACGGATTCGATCGCGAGAAGCCGGAGCTGCCGGAGTCGGTAGTGGAGGCGTTCTTGACCGCACTCGGCGCCGTCGTCCCAGCCGATCCACGCCGTGCGGCCATCCTGTACCGGAAGCTCACCGGCCCGGGCATGCTCGTCGTCCTCGACAACGCCGCCCATGCAGGTCAGGTCCGCGCGCTCCTTCCCGGCGACGGCGCGACTGTGCTGATCACCAGCCGTGATCGCATGGGAGACCTGGAGGTTCGCGAGCACGCGTACCCTCTCGTGCTGCGACCGATGAGCGTGGCGGAGTCGACGGACTCGCTCCAGGTACGTCTGAGCCGGACCAGGATGGCAGGCCAGCAGGCGGCGGTCGCTACGCTGATCGAGGCGTGTGCGGGTCTGCCGCTCGCCCTGGGGATCGTGGGCGCCCGGTTGGAAGCGCATCCCGGCGAGCCGCTGACGACGGTCGCGGCGCAACTCGCCCGTCGGTCGGATCGGCTGGACGTCCTCGATGGATTGCGAACGGTGATCTCCTGGTCGGACCGGTTCGACCCGGCCACCCGGCGAGCCATGTGCCTGCTCAGCGCCGCGCCACCGGTGCTTGTCGGATTGGGCGGGGCGGCCGCGCTGTTCGGCCTGCCGCCCAGAGGGAGCCGGCTCGTCCTCCGCGAGTTCGAACGCGCCGGGCTGGTGCATCGCGACGCCGCCGGTCGGTACGGCATGCACGAACACGTCCGCCTGTACTACGAGGAGAGCACCGGTGAGGTCGACCCGGCCGTACGCCGGCTGGTGCGCTACTACCTGCACTCCGCGTACGCCGGCCAGCGGCTGCTGTCGCCGGCACGGCCCGAGATCACGATCGAGCCGCTCCCCGAGCACGTCGCGGTCGAGCGGATGGAGGAGGAGCAGGGCGCGCTCGCCTGGTTCGACGCCGAGAAGTCGACTCTGCCGGTGGTGCAGCGGGCCGCCGCCGATCTCGGGTGGCATGCGGAGGTGTGGCAGCTCGCCTGGTGCATGGATGACTACCTGTACCGGCGCGGCACGGTCGAATCGCACGAGCGGATGTGGCGGCTCGGGCTGACGGCTGCCGAGCGCACCGAAGATCGGGACGTGATCGCGCTGGCCGAGCTGTGCCTGGGCCGGATCGGGGGCATCGGCGCGCGAGACCATCTGCGCCGCGCCCTCGATCTGATCCGTCCCGGCGACCTCGTGCACCGGGCGTTGGCCCATCGCGCCCTCTCGCTGCAACTTGAGCACGAGAACCGGCGTGAGGCATTGCACCACGCCATCGCGGCGTTGCGGCTCTTTCGTACGCTGCCCGACCCGAGGTGGTCGGCCGTCCAGCTCAACGCGATCGGCGAGATGCTGGCCGCACTCGGTCACCCCGGCGCCGGCCGGAGGTGCTGCCTCCGGGCGCTGGAAGCCCACCGCCGGCTCGGCAACGACAACGGTGTGGCCGCCACCGAGGACGGCCTCGGCACGGTCGAGATGGCGGCCGGGCGGCCGGCGGCGGCCCGGCGGCACTACGAAAAGGCCATCGACCTGTACGAACGGCTGGGCAACATCTCGTCCCTGGCGAACACCACGGCCCGTCTCGGCGACCTGCTGATCACGATGCCGGGCGGCTCCGAGGAGGCGGTCCGCCGGTGGGGCGCCGCCCACGACCTCTTCCGGAGCCAGGGCCGCCTTCTCGAGGCGTCCCTGATGCGTGAGAAGGTACACCGTTCACCGGTGCTGTGATCCCTGTCGGTCAGCGGGCCCGCAGCCGGCCGGCGAGGACGGCGACTCCCGGGCCGGACAGGTCGGTAAGGGCGGCGGCGCGGCCTGTGGCGGCCATGCCGAGCGCCTCGAACGGGCCGGTGATCAGCGCCCCGTCACCGACGGTCCAGCCGGTGCCCGGGCCGGTGGCGGCGAGGCGCAGGCCGTCGAGGCGCCCGGGTGGGACCAGGGCCGGGGCCGGGCGTGGGCCGGCCAGGTAGTCGAGCAGGATCCGCCAGTGGCCGGCCGGGACGTCGGCGGACAGGCCGAGCGGGCGGGCGATGTCGCGCAGGTGCACGCACGTCTCGGCGAACGGGCCCATCGGGCCGACCCGCGGCGGGTTGACCTCGTCCGGGGCGTGCTGCCGGAGGAGGGTGATCAGATCGTCGGGGGAGTGCCGGGCCAGACGCCGGGTGAGGTGGTCGACGGTCCGGTCGGTGTCCCCGCGATGGCGGAGGGAGGTCAGAAGGAAACGGCCGAAACCGATCACCATCGGCTGGACGAAGTGGGCGGCCAGATGCCGTACCGTCCAGCCCTCGCACAGGGTCGGCGCGGCCCAGGCGCCGTCGTCCAGGCCCTCCAGGAAGTCGGCGATCATCAGCCGGTTCCGGCCCGTGAGACGGTAGATCTCGGTGCTCATGAACGAACGGCCTCCTCGCGGATATCCCGGTGCAGGGCGGCCAGGACCCGCAGCGCCGTCGTGATCTCCTCCGCGCCGCACTCCGCGGCCATCGTGCCGAGCCGGGCCAACTCGCCCGCACCCATCCGCGCGAACAATGATGTCATGTCGAGCATCATCACGTCCTTGATCCGTCGCCGTCGTCTATGGACGTGGGGTGACGGGCGCGGACCGTTCAGGCGCGCCGGGCCTCGATCAGCGTCCGTGTCGAGTACGCGGCGAACGACCCGTGTTCCGGATGTGCGCGTCCAGCGCCCGTAGCCGCTCGCGATACCTCCCGACGGTGAAGTCCGGCACCCACCACACGCATTTACGCAGGATCCAGACGACGGCCCCGATGTCGTGGAACTCCATCCGGCACCGCGTGGTCCGCAGATCCACGATCTCCAGTCCGGCCCGTCGTGCCGCGGTCGCCTCGGCTTCCGGATCGCGAGCGAGATGCGTTGCCGGCAGCGGCCCGAGAAACCACTCGATCAGCCCGAACGCCGACGCCGGACCGACATGCTGCGCCAGGTAGCCACCGCCGGGCACCAGCACCCGGGCGATCTCCGGCCAGTCCGGCCGCACCGGATGACGGCTGCTGACCAGCTCGAACGTCCGGTCCGCGAAGGGCAGCGGGTCACCCGGCGCGACCTCGGCGACCACCACGCCCCGCGGCCCCAGCAGCCGCCGGGCGTGTGCGGCGTTCGGCGGCCAGCCCTCGGTCACCACCATCCGCGGCGGCAGCACCGGCATCCCGCCGATGATCTCCCCACCGCCGGTGTCCACGTCCAGCGCCGACGACACCCCGGCCAGCCGGGCCGCGAGCAGCCGCGCATATCCCCACGGCGGTCGCTCCTCGGTGGCCCGCCCGTCCAGCCAGCCGAAACCCCAGCCGGAGACGTCCGCGGAAGAGCCTTCCACAACCAATTCCTCAAACGTACGCACGACGCGCTCCCCCCATGCCGCACCGCAGTCTGCCCGCGCCGCAGCCGAAAACGCATCCCGTTTCCGCGACCCGCGACCCCGTCAGTCAGGCGTCCGACCCGGCCTACCTGCTTCGTGGGCCGGACTCCTTACCCTGGTCTGTCCGCTTCGTCGGCCGGACTCCTTACCCTGGTCTGTCCGCTTCGTGGGCCGGGTGACCGGTTCTGGTCTGTCCGCTTCGTCGGCCCGGCTTCGGCTTCGGCCCGCAACCCTGTCAGCTGGGCGGCTTGTCCCGCTCGTCCATCCTGCGGTCAAACCGGGTGGTTTCGGTCTGTCCGCCCCGGCCAGGCGGTTCTGAGGGACATCGGCGCGGTTGCTTTCCGGCGTTTCCAGCGGATGGCCGTGACGCGGGCCCGCGTGTCAGGTGGTTGCCCTGAGCCAGCGGCCTGCCCGTGTCTCGGCGGGCGCGTTCGGGCTTTCGTGCCGGTTCCGGCCGACGGGCGCGTTGCGGCCTGGCGTGGCGGGTGGCCGCGTGGAGCCGGCGGAGCGGCCGTAGTTCGGCGATCGCGGCCACGTCCGTACCAGAAGCGGTTTTGGTTTTCTGATAGGACATCGACGTGGCGCATTTCCCGGATCTGAGTGTCTACACGTATCACCCGGAGGAGATCATCGGTTTTCCGACCGGGACGACCAGCTGTCGGCCCGGCTATGAGCGGCTCAACGTGGGCTGGCTGGACGCTCCGCACGAGTTCGAAACGGGAACCGTTGCCGACGGGTTCGCGGACGCGCTGCTCGACATCATCGCCGGGCGCCGGATCAACCAGATGCGCGGCTTCCACGTCTGCACGCTCTGCCCCGCGCAGGCCTCGCCCGGACGGCCGCGGAGCCTGGAGGTGGTGCATCGGTCTCGCACGCTGTATCTCGGATCCTCCGAGATCAGGGTGCCGTCCGGGCCTGGCACGATGTTCGCGGCGCCCACCCTGATCTGGCATTACGTGACCGCCCACGGCTACCGTCCGCCGGACGTGTTCGTGCTGGCCGTGCACGGCTACGACCCGGAGTGGACGTCCGGCCCGTGGGTTCCCGCCGACGCCGACCGCCGCGATTCGCGCGGTGATCCGCTGACCTCACCGGATCTGCGGCCCCTGTTCGGCGGGGAGGCCGCGCGCAAGGCCACGCCCGCCCTGGACCTGCGCCCGGTCCCGGTGCAACCGGGACTCGTTCTCGACAACGACGCGGTCGGCCTGCTGCGCGACGGACTCGGCTGGTACGACATGGAGATCCGCTGGATGGCCCACCTCGACGACTCCGGCGTGCTGCGGTTGTGGCGGTCGTGGAAAGGCCAGCAGGTCTACGAGGCGCGGCTCGTTCCCGGGCCGGACGGCGCGACGCTGACCGGGCTCACGGTCGAGCAGGATCCGTCGCGTCACCAGGGAACGCTGGACCGGGAGCCGGACCTCTTCGAGAGAGTGCTGCGGTCGTGCCTCGATCACCCGCGGCGATTCCGGGCCGGCCACACTCCGTACGGGCCGTCGCCGGTCACGGGCGCTCCCGGCTGAGCGTGGTGACGCCGGCCCCGTCGAGACGCATGGACAGCAGGCGCAACTCCATCTCGGTGCCGGGCAGACCTTGACCAGTCAATGCGGTCAACATTGCGGCGATGTCGGAGAGCGCCGTGCCACGGTCCCGGAGCACCTTCAACACGGCGACCCGCGAGGTGATCCCGGACAGGCGCAGCCGGAAGACGCCGCACTGGTCCAGCAGCGCCTGGCGCACCTCCGGCGGAGGCTCGTCCCGGCCGCATTCCAGGACCGGGCCGTCCGTGCAGGCATGAAGCCGTGACCAGTGCAGACGGCCGTAGACGATCGTCTCGCCGACCGTGGCGGTCGCGCCCGGCGGACAGCGACCGCAGACGACCGGCACGGCAGCCTCATCCGGGAATGTCGTCACGGGACTGGAACGTCCTGGCGGTAGAGGGTGATCCGGTCCCGGGAGACCGTGCCGGGAAGGTACTCGAACCCCTCCGGCGAGATGACCAGTGAAGCCGGGTCGATGCCGTCGGCCGCCCACACGTCCACCGGTCCACCGGTGTTGTTGATCCGGATGAAGAAGCCGGCGGTGTGCTCGTCGGCCAGGAAGATCCCGTCGACCTCGGGTCCCCGGCTGCCGGCGATGCCACGGGCGGCGCCCATCCGCGACGAGTCCAGGCCGAACCTCCAGATCGAATCCCGGTTGCGAACCGAGGTGACATGGTAGAGACGCTCCACCGGCCGACCATAACGGTCACCCCCGACCCGCTCACCCGCATATTCGGCCGCCGCCCTCCCGAACCCGGAGGTGCGCTTCGTGGTGGGCGGTGCGTCAGCGGGTGGCGCATCCCTGCGGCCGTGGCGCCACGCGGGTAGTACGGTCGGGCGGTGCGTCAGCGGGTGGCGCATCCTTGCGGCCGTGGCGCCACGCGGGTAGTACGGTCGGGCGGTGCGTCAGCGGGTGGCGCTGATGGAGCTGCCGGTTTCCGCGCGCACCAGTTCGGTGATCCATTCGACGGCGACGGCGGCCTGCTCGGGCGGTCCGGTGTACAGGCCGTTCACGACAAGCCAGATCCGGTCGGCGAGCAGTGAACTCCCCCCGATGCCGGTGACGAGGCGATCCCACTGAGCGCGGCTGTCGGCCAGATAAGCCTGGGCGACACGGGCGGGCTCGTCGTCCTCGTCCGGGAACTCGGTCAGATAGTTACGAAACGCGCACCCCCGATAACCCGGCTGCCGAACCGTGTCGGCGACCTCCCCGGTCAGCGCGAGCAGCCGATCAACCGGATCGGTGGACCAGTGCAGAGCCTCGGTCACCGAGCGTTCCCGCTCATGGCGGACCAGTGAGAGGTAGGCCGCCGCCAGCTCCGCCTTGCTCGGAAAGTGCTTGTAGAGCAGGTTCTTGCCGCACCCGGCCGCCTCGACCACCTGGGCCATGCTGACACCGCGGACGCCGTGCTCATAGAAGAGCCCGGCGGCCGCCGTCAGAATGGTTTCCCGGGTGCCCGGAGCAGGCGTGCGTGCCACGATAACCAGCTTAAGGGGTTATATCGGTCAGTTTGCCCCGGCTGAGGCGGAGCACCCGGTCAGCGAGCCCGAAACCCTCCACACGATGCGCGAAGACCAGCACGGTACGCCCGTCGGCCGCCCCCAGCAGGTCCGCCATCAGCCGGTGCGCGCCGTCCTCGTCGATCCCTTCGGTGGGTTCGTCGAGAATCAGCAGGGCCGGATCCGCGAGGAGCGCCCGTGCGGTCGCGAGACGGCGGCGTTGCCCACCGGAGACGGTGCTGCCGCCGGTGCCCAGCCAGGTGTCCAGCCCGGCCGGCAGCCCCGCCAGCCACTCACCGAGCCCCACCCGCCGAAGAACGGCGTGGAGCCGCTGATCGCTCGCGTCCCGGTCCCCGAGCCGCAAATTTTCCCGCACGGTCGACGCGAAGACATGCCCGGTGTCGTCCCCCACCAGAACTGTCCGCCCACCCGCGGTGACAGTGGTGGTGCTGTTGCCATCAGGGTCACCTGTGGTGCCGCCTTCGGCTTCGGTGCGCGTGCCGCCCTCGAAAGCAGTGCGGGTGCCGTCTCCGATAGCGGTGTGCGTGCCGGTGTCGGGTGCGCTGCCGGTGGCCGTGCCGGTGTCGGGTGCGCTGCCGGTGGCCGTGCCGGTCTCGGACGCGCCGACGATGGCCGCGCCGGTGTCGGGTGCGCTGCCGGTGGCCGTGCCGGTCTCGGATGCGTCGACGATGGCCGCGCCGGTGTCGGGCACATCCACGATGGCCGTGCCGGCGTCGCGCGCCTTGACGATGACCGTGCCGGCGTGGGGCGTCAGGAGGCCCGCGAGTACGGCGGCGAGCGTCGACTTGCCGGAGCCCGATCGTCCGGTGATCACCGTCCGCGATCCCGCGGGAAGGTGCAGGTCCAGGCCGTTGAGTGCCGGCTTCCGCCTCGGATCCCACCCGGCGACAAGCCCTTCGACCCGAACCTCGCCCCGGCCACCGTTGACCCCGGTGCCGACTGCCAGCACCTCCGATGATTCCGAAGCTTCGGCGGTTGACTCTGGACCCGTGACAGAGATGCGCCCATCCACGCCGACAACGTTGACGTCCTTATGGATGGCACCATCATTCCTGTCGCAGTCGGTGTTGACTGCACCGTCGTCCATGTACACGTCAACATTGACTGCAAGGTCGTCAATGTTGACGTCTTCATTTGCTGTATTGATTACCTGGCCGCTCAAGTTGACGGTCTGACCGCGTTGGTTGACGTCTCGACTGGTCACGCTGACTGGCTTGACTGCCGTGTTGACCGGTGGGTGCCTGGCCGTCAGGGCGGAGACACGGTGCTCGGCTCCGGCGGCACGCCGCCCGGCGATCGCTGCCTCAGCCAGGCCGACCACCGTCTCGCCGAGCACGATCACGCTCAGCAGCACCACGGCGCTCCATTCCGCGGACAGGCCTCCGCGCGTGAGAAGAACTGCGACTCCGGCAGCGGCGGCGCCCCAACCCAGGTGGGCGGTCGCCGCTGCCAGCCCGGCTTCACGGGCCGCCCGGGCCTCCAGCACGGCGAGGGTTCGGCTTCGCTGCTGGGGTACGCCCGGGTTGCCGCCCCCGCCGCTCAGTTCCTCGATTCCGTCGACGGTCTCCACCACCGCGTCACGGAGCGCCGAGCGGGCCGCGCCGGTCGTCGCTTCCCGGCGGTCCACCTGCCGGGCGGCGATCGCCGGGGCGAGCACTCCCGCGATGACCAGGCCCACCGCGAGCGGTACCCCCAGCGCCGGGGCCGCCCACACCACCGCCAGCGCGCCGACCGTCACCGTCACGGCGGCGGTGATCATCGGCAGGCGGCCGCGGAGGAGCCCGTCGGCCTGGGCGTCGACATCATCGACGAGCCGGGTGAGCAGGTCGCCCCGCCGGTGCAGCCGCGGCCCCGGAACGTGCGGGATCAGGTCGGCGTAGACCTGTGCCCGGCGGGCCCCCAAGGAGGCGAACGCCACGTCGTGCGCGAGCAGCCGTTCCAGGTAGCGCAACAGCGGCCGGGCCACCGCGCTGCCCCGTACCAGCACGACCGCCGCCGAGAGACTCAGCACCGGCGGCAGCGCGGACGCCCGCACGAGCAGCCATGCCGCAGCCCCGGTGAGCAGGATCCCGGCCAGCGACGATCCGGCGCCGAGCGCGACCGCCGTACCGGGCCGCCGCAACCGGCCCCACCCCCGCCGCCCCGGGAAGCCGCGGCCGGTAACGCCCGCCGCCTGGTGTGCCGCGCGGGTGGTCGAGAGAAGCGAGGGATGGTGGTCTGTGACCGGCCTCGGAAGCGGCGACGGCGGTGCTGCCGAGCGGGCTGCTGACGGTTGTTCGGGCCGGCTCGCCGTGGGCGAGGTCAGGCCGTGCGGTGGTTGTGCCGCATCCGGATCCGGGGAGGGCAGCGGCCGGGCGGGCGTGGTCGGCGACGGCTGATCCAGCCGATCGGTCTCGGTCACCTCCCGGATGATCTCGTCGATCCCGGTGACGACCCGCCCGCCGCCGTCCGGCTGGTGGGTGGGGGTGGACGACGAGGTCGTGGCCCGGACGATGACGGCCGTCGGTGGCCCGGCCGACCAGGAGGGCTGTTCGGCATCGTTGGGGATGACGGCCGTCACCGTGCTGGTCAGTACGGCCGGGCCGGCGGGTGGGGCGACATCGACGATGCGGTCGGCGGCGGCCAGCAGGGCCGGGCGGTGGGCGACCACCAGGACGGCACAGCCCCGGGCGGCCAGGTCTCGCAGGCGGCTGACGATCAGGCGTTCCGCCGTCACGTCCAGGTGGGCGGTCGGCTCGTCCAGCAGCAACGTGACCACCGGTGGGGGGAACCGGGGCGCGAGGCGGCCCTGTGCGGTGGTGACCAGGCGCGAGGAGGAGGACATCGCCCGGGTGGCCCGGTGCAGCAGCACGGCGAACGCCAGGCGCTGGCGCTGGCCCGCGGAGATTCCGGAGACCTGTTCGCCGAGTGGTGTCTCCGGGGTGATCTCGCCGGTCAGGCCGGCCGATCGCAGCGCGGCCAGGATTTCCGCGAGGCCGGTCTCGGCCGGGAAGGCGCCGGCGACCGTACGGGCGTGCGGCAACGCCGAGCGCTGCGGCAGGTAGAACGTGCCGCCCACGGCGAGCGCGCCGGATTCGGCGGGGTGCAGTCCGGCCAGTACGCGCAGGGCGGTCGTCTTGCCCGCACCGGATGGGCCACGCAACGCGACCAGTTCCCCCGCGTGCACGAACAGCTCCGGAAGGTGTAGCGCGTCGGTGAGCGAGCCGGGGTAGCGGGCCCGGAGCCCGGCGGCACGGACACCCCACCGGCCGGTGTCGCTCGGCCGGAATCCCTCGGGTGCCGGGATCCGGTGCGATGGGGCGGGTGTGCACCCGACCTCGTCGGCGAGACCGGTTGCCGACGGCGACGGGGCGGTGAGGATCTCGTCGACGTCGGCGATGACCGCGCCCGCGCCGGTGGAGGCGTGGTAGCGGGCGGCCATCTCGCGCAGCGGGCGGTAGGCCTCCGGCGCCAGCAGGATCACCAGCAGGGCCGGGCCGAGGTCCATGGCGCCGGCCGCCACCCGGAGGCCCGCCTGGACGGCGATCAGCCCGACCGCGAGGGTGCCGACCAGGTCCAGGGCGGTCGAGGAGAGGAACGCTACCCGCAGCACCCGCATCGTTGCCGCTCGATGGCGGTCGGTCAGATCGGCGATGACGTCGATCTGGTGTTCGGCGCGCCCGTACATCTTGAGGGTCGGCAGGCCGCGCACGACGTCGAGGAAGTGACCCGCCAACCGTGCGTCAGCGGCCCAGCGCCGTTCGGCGCGGGCCTTGGTGGCCCAGCCGATCAGCGCGCCCAGGATCGGCAGCAACGGCAGGGTGAGCAGGGCGATCACCGCGGAGGCGGGATCCACGGCTGCCATGATCACGATGACGAGTGGGGGCAGGAGGACGCCCAGCACGAGCGCCGGCAGGTAACCCGAGAACCATGGGCGCAGGGCGTCGAGGCCGGTGCCCAGTACGGTCGTGAGCCGGCCGGAGCCGTAGGCGGCGACCCACGCGGGACCGCGACGGATCACCCGGTCCAGGAGGGACCGGCGTAGCTCGTCGGTGACCGTGGCGGCGGTGCGCTGGGCGACCACCTGCTCCGCCCAGGCCAGTGCGCCGCGTGTTGTGAACGCGGCGGCCAGCAGGAGGATCGCGGTCGTCCCGCTCAATTGCCCGGGAAAGACCTTCACGGAGCGGCCGGTCACGAGGCCGGTCACGATCCCGCACAGGGCCACCGAGATGGCGATCGTGGCCGCGGCCTGGCCGATACCGATCAGCGCGAGCAGGGCGATTCCGGCTCGGCTGGTCCGTGCGTGGCGGAGCAGCCGTGGATCGATCGGCCCACGGGAGACCCGCGCGCCCGTCACCGCCGACGTCGCCGGCTGTGGCCCGGCCGCACTCGGCACCGGCTCCCGTTGCCCGGCCCGCCTCCCGACCTTGAACCTCTTCCCACCGGATCCGGTGGCCGATCGTCCAAGGTCCGCTGTCGGGGGCTTGCGATCGTCTTGTTCCGCGTTCTTGGACGTTTCTCCGCCTGCTGCGGTGGTGGATCGTCCAAGGTCCGCTGTCGGGGGCTCGCGATCGTCTGTTCCCGCGTTCTTGGACGTTGTCCCACCCGCTGCGGTGGTGGATCGTCCAAGAGCGACCGAAATGGTGGACGAGGATGTGAGGGGAGGGGAGGTGGGGGCGCCGCTGGTGGGAGCCGGTTCGGGGCCGTTCGCCGAGAGGTGGCCGGGGGAGCGCGGCTCGTCAACGGTGGCCCGGGAGCGGGGGTGGGCCGGATTCACGAGGCGACCCGCTCGCTGGCGACACGGCGGCGGAAGACCCAGTAGGACCAGGCCTGATAGACCAGGACGCCGGGCAGGATGATCACCCCGGCGATGGTGATCAGGCGGAGGGCCTCGGGGCCGGCAGCGGCCGAGGCGCGGGTCAGGGACCAGGCCGGGTCGAGAGTGCTGCGCAGCACCACCGAACCGTGTGTGGTGAAGACCGCGACGACCGCGCCGGCGACGGCCAGGGCGACGGCTGTGAAGGCGGTGCCCTCCCGGGAGCGCCGCGCCTGCAGTCCGGCGGCGAACACGATGGCCGCCGCCGCCAGGGCGAGGCGATTGCCCGTACCGATGCCGATGAGCAGAAGGGCGACCGCGCCGGCCGTGCTGGTGTGGCGTGCCACGTCGCGTGCCCGGCGGCGCACCGGGCCGGTGGTGCGCAGCGCGAGGAACGTCGCGCCCAGCAGGACGGCGGCGAGCAGCGCGGCGAGCGCGCCGAGACCGGCGGCGGGGCTGAGCAGGGGGCCCAGGCTGCGGCTGAGCCCGGTGCCGGTGACCTCGCCGTCGCTGCCGAGGGCGAGGCCGTCGACCAGTACGCCGAGGACCGCCCCCCAGAGCAGCACGATGCCGCCGGAACTCGCGGCGAGCAGCAGGTCGCAGCGACGGCGCCACGATGGCGAGTCGTGTTTGCCGCGGAACTCGAGGGCGACTCCGCGAATCGCGAGGAGCAGCAGGATGGCGACCATCGGCAGGTAGAGGGCGGACATCAGGGCGGCGTACCAGGCGGGGAAGGCGGCGAAGGTGACGCCGACCGCGGCGACCAGCCAGACCTCGTTGCCGTCCCAGAACGGGCCGACGGTCCGGATGATCGCGCCGCGTTCGTGCTCGTCGCGGCCGAGGACCGGGGAGAGGACGCCGACGCCGAAGTCGAAGCCCTCGAGGACGAAGTAGAGCACCCAGGCGAGGACGAGGACCGCGAACCAGAACGTGATCATGGGAGACGACTCCTAGTAGGCGGGAACCGGCTCGGGCTCTTCCTGCTCGGAAGCGACCGGGGTGAGCGGCTGGCGGGAGAGGTGGACGACCAGGCGGTACCAGGCGATGGCGAGCAGGCCGTAGATCAGGGTGAATCCGGCCAGGGAGGCGATCACCTCGGCGCCGGTGAGGCCGGGGGAGACGCCGTCCTCCACCTTCGAGATGCCGAACGCGAGCCATGGCTGGCGGGCGGTCTCGGTGAAGATCCAGCCGAAGGTGTTGGCGGCGGCCGGCAGCGCCGGGGCGAGCAGGACGAACCGGCGCAGCCAGCGTGGCGTGCCCTGGCCGGGCCGCAGGAACGTGGGGAGCGGCGGCATCCGCCGGGCGGTCTCCCAGGTGGACCACAGGTGGTAGGCGGCGACCGCCATCGCCAGGATCCCGGCGCCCATCATGAGGCGGAAGGTCCAGAACGCGACCGGGATCATCGGTACGTAACTGCCCGGCCCGTACTGGGCGACGTACGCCGCCTGCAGGTCGTCGATGCCCTGCACGGTCCCGCCGAACGATCCGGTGCCCAGGAAGGACAGCAGGCCCGGGATCTCGATGCTGAAGAACGGCCGGTCGTGGCCCAGCTCGCCGATCGCGAAGACGGAGAACGGCGCAGCGGTGGCGGTCTCGTAAAGGGCTTCGGCGGCGGCCATCTTCATCGGCTGCACGGCCGTCATCACCTTGCCCAGATGGTCGCCGCTGATCGCGGTGACCGCACCGCCGATCAGCATGGTCCAGGCGCCGACCCGGGCGAGCGTGCGGAAGGCGGGGTCGGCGACGGTGCGCCAGATGCCGATCGCCATGAGGAGCCCGCCGCCGGCCATCGCGGCGCCGCCCATCGTGTGCGGGAACGCGGCGAGCACCACCTCGTTGGTCATCAGCTCGGTGAAGCTGGTGAGCACGGCCCGCCCGGTCGACGGGTCCAGTTCGTACGCCACCGGGTTCTGCATGAACGAGTTGGCGGCCAGGATGATGTACGCCGACAGCAGCGTGCCGACCGCGACGACCACGATGGTGGCGGCGTGCAGACGGCGGGGCAGCCGGTCCCACCCGAAATACCACAACGCCAGGAACGTGGCCTCGAGGAAGAACGCGAGCATCCCCTCGATGGCCAGCGTCGGCCCGAACACGTCGCCGTAGAACCGGGCGAACGCGCTCCAGCCGAGCCCGAACTGGAACTCCTGCACCAGGCCGGTGACCACGCCGACCGCGAACGTGACGATCAGCAGCTTCCCGGTGAACTTGGCCAGGTGCAGATACTTCTCGCGGGCGGTGCGCAGCCAGGTCAGGTGGAAGCCCGCCGCGGTGGCGGACAGGCAGATCGACACCGGTACGAACAGGTAGTGGTAGATCGTCACGACCGCGAACTGCAATCGAGTCAGGTCGAGCACGTCCATGGCAACCCCTCTACGACGATTCGTAGTAGATACTACGACTCGTAGTACGACGTCGTGCAGTAGACTGCCTCACATGGCGAGGAACGACCTCGAGCGCGAGGTCATGGCGAAACTGTGGGACGCACGCGAGCCGCTCACCGTGCGGCAGGTGCACGATCTGCTCAGCCGTGACCGCGACCTGGCGTACACGACGGTGATGACCGTCCTCGACCGGCTCGCCAAGAAGGGCCTGGTCGTTCAGCAGCGAGCGGATCGTGCCTACCGTTACGCCCCGGCGCAGACCCGCGAGGAGATGACCGCCGGTGTGATGCTGGACGCGCTGAGTGCCACGCCGGACCGGGATGCCGCGCTCGCCTACTTCGTCGGCCAGCTGCCGCCGGAAGCGCTGAGGGCGGCCATCGAGAAGGCCGGCCGTAACATCGAGCGGTGACCGCCCTCCTGCTCGGCGCCCTCGGGCTGACACTGTCGCTTGCCGTGCCGAGGCTGTTGGCCAACGCCCGCTGGCCGGACCGCGCCCCGGTGGCCGGGGTGCTGCTCTGGCAGGCGCTGACCCTGACCGCCGTGCTCTGCGCGCTCGGGGTCGTGCTCGCCGCCCCGGAAGAGGTGGTCCGTGCGGCCGGCGCGCGGCACCCGGAGACCGTCGCGGCGCTGCTGTTCTCCCTGGCGGTGGCCGCGACCATCGTGACCCGGCTGGTGGTCTCGCTCGTCAAGGTGACCTCCCGGGCCCGTGCCCGGCGCGACCGGCACCGCATGCTCGTCGACCTCCTCGATCGGGTGGAACGTCATGACGGCCTGAGCGGGGGAGAGGTGCGGGTGCTGGAGGCGCCCCTGCCGCTGGCCTACTGCGTGCCGGGCCGGAACCCACGGGTGGTGCTCAGCGACGGCGTGCTCGACGTGCTCGACCGGGAGCAGGTCGACGCCGTCCTCGCCCACGAGCGTGCCCACCTGCGGCACAAGCACGAGCTGGTGATGGAGTCGTTCACGGCCTTCTACCAGGCCGTGCCCGGGCCGTTGCGGTCGAAGGCGCCGCTGGACGCCGTACACCTGCTGTTGGAGATGGTGGCCGACGATGCCGCGAGGCGCCGCACCGGGCACGCGCCGCTGCGGGCCGCGCTGGCTCGTCTCGCCGACGCCGTCCCCTTGGCGGAGGAGGTGACCGCCGACCCGGAGGGTGAATCACGGCGACGGCGCCTGGCGCGGCTGGATCGTCCGGGCCGTAGCTCGACGGCACTCGCGGTGGCCGGGACGGCAGCGGCCGCGGGTCTGTTGGTGCTACCCACGGTGATCGTCGTCGTGCCGTGGCTGGCGCGTGCCCTGAATACCTGGCCATTCTAGTAACCCTCCGTATTGCCGGCTGTTCGTACAGTTCGGCGGGCTGTGCGACCTTCATTTGCCGGCATGATCCGAGTACGGTGGTCCCCGGTTCGGCAGCCCCCCATCGTCCATCCGGCCGATCTGGCGAACCACCGCCCAATCGCGACACGCGAACCGGGGACCCAGGTCAGTGGGGTGAAGCCGTGGCACCACGCGCGGCCGGGCATGCTTCCCGCCCGAACCCGTCAGCTAACCCGGTCGGCGGCTGAGTGGGAAGAAAGGACGACGCACACAACGTGAAACGCAATGGCGCGCGTCGCGCCGGCCTGCTGCGCATCCTGGTTTGCGCGCTCGCCGCGGCCGGCCTGGTGATCACGGGTCCGGTGGCGGCCCATGCCACTCCCTCGCCGTCCACCGTCGAGGGTCAGATCGACGAGGAGTGGAACAAACTCGAGCCCGTCATCGAGGAGTACAACGCCAACCACACGAAGCTGACCAAGCTGCGGAAGCAGCAGAAGCAGCTGGCAAAGACGCTGACGCCGCTTCAGCTTCAGGTGGATGTCGCGATGGCGCAGGTGCGAGGTCTGGCGGTCGACGCCTACATGCAGGGCCCGCCGGGAAACCTCAACGCTCTGCTGAGTGGTGACCCGGACGGTCTGGTGGAGAAGCTCACGCTGCTCGACCAGCTTGCCCACAACCAGGAGGCCTCGATCTCCAACGTCGCGAAGCTCCGCGACAAGTACGCCGCCGACAAGGCCACGGTCGACCAGCTCGAGTCCGAGATCTCCGCCCGCGACACGGACCTCGCGACGAAGAAGACGGCGATCGAGAAGGAGATCACGAAGCTCCAGAAGCTCCGGATCCAGGCGTACGGCGACGCGAACATCGACGACGGTCCTCTGCGCACCGGCCCGTGCCCGGTCACGTACACCAACGACAAGGGTGGCCGTGCCGCCCAGAAGGCGTGCGACCTGATCGGCAAGCCCTATGTCTTCGGCTCCGAGGGACCGAACAGTTACGACTGCTCGGGCCTGACGAAGGAGGCGTGGGCCGCGGTCGGTGTGCATCTCGAGCACTACACGAAGGACCAGTGGGGCTCGGGCACACCGGTGAGCCGGAGCGAGTTGAAGCCGGGTGACCTGGTCTTCTACTACTCCGACGTGCACCACGTCGCCATCTACATCGGTGGTGGCCAGGTGGTGCACGCCCCGCACACGGGAGACCACGTGCGGATGGCGACCATCGATCGGGGGCCCATCGCCGGCTATCGCCGACCGGGCTAGAAAACCCTCCGGGAAAGACCGCCGTCGTTTCGCGCCGGCGGTCTTTCTTTTGATTTCGTACGCCTTCGTGAGCCGCCGTGGGAGACCCGCGAGCTCCCCGGCCCGTCGCGGCCGTGCCGCGCCCGCCGGGGGTGAGTGGCCCGTCACCCGCCCGATTGATGGTGCTCCAACAGCCGCTGCAGCAGCCCGGTCAGTTGCTCGCGCTCCGGGCCGGACAGGGGTGCCAGCAGCTCGTCCTGGACCGCGTGTGCCCGCTCCGACAACTCCTCGGCCCGCTCCCGCCCCCGCTCGGTGAGCCCGACGATGTTGCGCCGCCGGTCCGCCGGGTCGGGTGACCGCTGCACATGGCCCGCCGACTCCAGCTCGTTGAGCGCCCCGACCAGATCGCTCAGATAGATCCCGGTGCGCCGGCCGAGCGCCGCCTGACTGGCCGGACCCTCGGTGGCCAGGGAGCGCAGCAGCCGGTAGTGGTAGCCCCGCGCCCCCACCGCCCCGAACCTCTCGACGATGATCCGGTGACCCTGCGCCGAGACCTGACTCAGCACCCAGCTTGGCAGCTCTTCCACGTCGCGATTTTAACATTGGGCTCTCTAACGTTGACGAATCTAACGTTGGACTTCTGAACGTTCGCTAGTCTAACGTTAGTCGCATGAACGAATCCAGTGTCCGGGTCCCGCAATCCGAACTCGACGATCTGACCGCCCGGCTCGGCCACACCCGGTGGCCCGACGCCGCTCCCGGCGACTACGGCATCCGGCTCGATCGGGTCCGGGCACTCGCCGACCGCTGGCTCGGGTTCGACTGGCGGGCGCACGAGGCCGAACTCAACGCCATTCCGCAGCAGGCCGTCGAGATCGGTGGCGACCGGATCCACCTCTTCCACGTCCGTTCCGCCGACCCCGGTGCCCTGCCTCTGCTGCTCACCCACGGCTGGCCGGGCTCCACCGTCGAGTTCCTCGACGTCATCGGCCCGCTCAGCGAGCACTTCCACGTCGTCGTCCCGGCCATCCCCGGTTTCGGGCTCTCCGGGCCCACCACCCGGCCCTGGGGACTGCGCCGGGTGGCCGAGGCCTGGGCCGAGCTGATGTCCCGCCTCGGCTACCGGCGCTACGGCGCCCAGGGCGGTGACTGGGGCTCCGGCATCTCCCGGTCGCTCGCCGCGGTCGCCCCCGACCGGGTCGTCGGCGTCCATGTCAACTACCTGCCGACCCCCGGCCCGGCGGAGGGCCTCGGCCCCGAGGATCAGGAGCGGCTCGCCAGGACGATGCGGCTGGCCGCCAACCGGCACCCGCACCAGATCCTGTTCGCCGCGACTCCGCAGACCCCGGCGTACGCGTTGAACGACTCCCCGGCCGGGCTGCTCGCCTTCCTGGGTGAGAAGTTCGACACCTGGGCCGACCCGGCCACGCCCGTCCCCGACGACCGCATCGTGGCGGATGTCGCCCATCACTGGCTGTTCCGCACCGCGGGTTCGGCGGCCCGCATCGTCAAGGAGACCGGCCTGGACGGCCCGCAGGCGCCCTGCCCGGTGCCGCTGGGTGTGGCCGTCCTGCCCGGCGACATCACGCAGTCCGTGCGCCCGCTCGCCGAGCAGCGCCACGACATCCGCCACTGGACGGAGTTCCCGCGCGGCGGCCACTTCGCCGCACTGGAGGTCCCCGACCTTTTCACCGCCGACGTGACCACCTTCTTCCGCACCCTGACCGGCCGATGACCCCGGCACGAGCGCCGGGAGCGGCCGGGGAGGAGCGGTGGGTGCGGGAGACAGATCGGCGCCGGGGGAGCCGTCGGGGTCCGTCCGTGGTCGGTGGGCGGCGTGGCGGGGGCATAATCGCCCGCATGAGCGATGCCTTGATCAACAGCCTGGCGGCCGCCGTCGAAGCACGGCCCGACGACCTGACGCTGCGGCTGCACCTGGCCGAGATGCTGGTGGCCGCCGGCCGGGGGCCGGAGGCGATCGGGCATGCCGCTCAGATCCTGGCCCGCGAACCCGGCAATACCGGAGCGCAGCAGGTCATGGCCCGGGCGCTGGGCGGGACAGCGCCGCCCGTGCCCCCGGTCGGTGAAGAGCAGGCACCGCCGACCGCGACGGTCGCGCCCGAGGCGGGGGCACAGTCGCCGGAGGCGGCGCCGGAGAGACCCGCGACGGGTGGGTCCGGGATCGACTGGACGGCCATGGAGGAGCAGTTCGGGGACGTGGTGCCGCCGCGGTTCGCGCGGGCCGACGGCGAACCCGATCCGGTGCGCGGGCACGCCGACCGAGCCTTCGACGTGGAGCGCTCCGCCGTCACGCTCGCCGACGTCGGTGGCATGGCCGAGGTGAAGAAGCGGCTGGAGGTGTCGTTCCTCGGGCCGCTGCGGAACCCCAAGCTGCGCAGCCTGTTCGGCAAGAGCCTGCGCGGCGGGCTGCTGCTCTACGGCCCGCCTGGGTGTGGCAAGACGTTCCTGGCGCGGGCGGTCGCCGGGGAGATGGGGGCGGCGTTCATCTCGCTGTCGATCACCGACGTGCTGAACATGTGGATCGGCAGCTCCGAGCGCAACCTGCACGACCTGTTCGAGTCGGCTCGCGGGCACTCGCCGTGCGTGCTGTTCCTCGACGAGATCGACGCCCTCGGGCACAAGCGCAGCCAGTTGCAGTCGTCCATGCGAACTGTGGTGAACCAGCTGCTCACCGAACTGGACGGCGTCGACGGCGGCAACGACGGGGTGTTCGTGCTGGCCGCCACGAACGCGCCGTGGGACGTCGACGCGGCCCTGCGCCGCCCCGGCCGCCTCGACCGCACCGTGCTGGTTCTCCCACCGGACCGGCCCGCGCGCGAGGCGATCCTGGAATACCACCTGCGGGATCGTCCGGTCGTCGGGATCGATCTGGCCGCCGTCGCCGCCGCGACCGAGCACTACTCCGGCGCCGACCTGGCCCACCTCTGCGAGACCGCCGCCGAGTACGCGATGCGCGACTCGATCGCCACCGGCGAGGTCCGCATGATCAGCCAGGCCGACATGCTGGGCGCGGCGCGCGAGGTCCGGCCGTCGACGGACGCCTGGTTCGCCACCGCCCGCAACGTGGCGATGTTCGCCAACGAGAGCGGCGAATACGACGATCTGGCCGCCTACCTCAAGAAGCGCAAGCTCCGATGATCCGCTCCCTCGTCGCGGCGGCCGTCCTCTCCGTCGCTCGCGTCCTGCTCGCCGGCTGTCACCTGCTGCGGGCGGGCTTCCCGGCCGCGGCCCGATTCCTGCGCGCGACCCGCTTCGGGTTCGCGGCGCGGATCCTGGGCGCGGCGCGCCTGGTGTTCGCGGCGCGCGTGCTGGGCGCGGCCCGCCGTCTGCTCGCTGTCCGGTTCCCGCGCGTGGCCCGTCTTCGGCCCGCCGTCCGATTCCCGCGCGCGGTCCGCCTACTGCTGGCCGCACGCCTTCTGCACGTGGCCCGTTCCCTGGTCGTGGCCCACCCACGTGTCGCGACCGGCGACGGCGGCGGCCGGTGAGTGCCGCGGCGCGGGCACGGGCGCTTGCCGACGTCGGGCGTCTCGAGCAGGCCGAGTCGGCCGTTCGTGCGGGACTGGGCGAGACGCCCGCCGACCCGGAGTTGCTCGGACTGCTCGCCGGCCTGCTGCGGCTGCAAGGCCGTTACCCGGACGCTCTGGTGTCGGCCGAGGCCGCGGTCGCGGTGGCTCCGGAGATGGCCGCCGTGCACATCGAGCACGCCGAGTGCCTGCTGCTGCTCTCGCGGCCGGACGACGCGCTGGCCGCCGCCCGCGAGTCGGCCCGGCTCCGCCCGGACGCCCCGGAGCCGCACCGCTCGGTGGCCCGTTGCCTCATGCTGCGCCGCGACTTCGACGGCGCCCGCGAGGCGGCCGGGCGTGCCGTCGGGATCGCGCCGCAGTCCGTACCGGATCTGATGACCCTGGCGGAAGCGGAACGCCATGCCGGCCACCGCGACGCCGCCCGCGCGGCAGCGGCCCGGGCACTGGCAGAGGATCCGGACGACGCCGACGGCCGCTGGATGATGGCCCTGCTCGACGCGGAACGGATGCGTGTCCGCGACGCCATGCGGGGGCTCCGGCGGCTCGCCGCCGACCGGCCCGACCGGTACGGCGCGCCCGCCCTCACCTGGCCCATCCGCGGTCTGCTCGCAGGTCTGCGCCGCGGCCTGGCCGCCGGGATCCCGCTCACCGCCGTCCTGGCCGTGATCGGCCACTGGTGGGCGCCGGCGGAACTGCTGGCCCGCGGCGCCGCCGCCGTCATGGTGTTCGTGACGGTCGGCCTGGCCGGCCGCGTGCTGATCCCGGCCGGCCGCCTCCCGTGGATCTGCGTGGGCCTGCTTCCGGCCCGCATGCGCCGCGCCGTCGTGGTCGGCCTGATCAGCGCGGTCGCTCTCATGCCGATTCTCATCCGGTACGCGGTGAGCGCTACGTGGCCGGCACTGGCCTGCGCGTTCGCGGTGCTGATCGTGCTGCTCACCGCGGGAGCGGTCGAGCGAACGGACGGTGATCTTCCCGATTAGAACTTGCCCAAGCGGCAAGATCGTCGGATGCTATGCCCCTTGATCGACGGGGGAGCGTCATGGCGATTTCACATTCCAGTGACCCGGCGGATACCTCCGAGTCTCCGCCCCTGTCCCGTACCCGCGTGCCCCGGCAGCGTGGCTCCGGCAGTGCGTCGGGTGCCGCCGGCCGCCTGGGCCGTGCGGCGGGTGCTACCACCCGCCTGGAAGGTCCCGGCCATGGAATGGGTAGCGCCGGACGACCGGAGGGTTGGCGCCGAGCGGCGGGCGTTGCCGGCGGCCATGGGACGGGTGGCGCCAAACGTTCGGGGAGCCTACGTCGTGCGGCGGGTGCCGGTGGGCACTCGGGCCGCGCGGCGAGTACTGCCGCCCGCCTGGACGGCTCCGGCGAAGTAGCGAGCGCTGCCGCCGACCATCTGGCCGCGGCGGGACGGGGCCCGGCCGGAGAAGCCGGGTCGGGTCGGCTGTGGGCACTACGGGGACGGGCCGGGAAAGCCGCGTCGGGTCGGTTGCCGGCGTTGTGGGGACGGGTCGGGGTGGCCGGGTCGGGTCGGTTGTCGGCGTTGCGGGAGTTCGCGCTGATCGCCGTGCTGTTCCTCGTCTACAAGGTGGCTCGGCTGGCGGCCAACGGCCACGTCGGCGAGGCGTTCCGCAATGCGCGCGCCGTCTGGGACGCCGAACGCTGGCTGCGCCTGCCCGGCGAACTGGCCGCCCAGCAGAGCCTGCTCGGCTGGGACATCCTGGTCGAAGCGGTGAACAGCTACTACGCGTACGTGCATTTTCCGGCGACCGCGGTCTGCCTGGTCTGGCTGTACCGCTACCGCCCCGCCCACTACCGCTGGACGCGGAATGTTCTGGTCCTGCTCACGGGCGGTGCCCTGGGCGTACATTTTCTGGTCCCGCTCGCCCCGCCCCGCATGCTGACCGAAACCGGGATGCTGGATCTCGGCCGTCTCTACGGCCCGGCCGTCTACGGCCCGCCGGAGACCGATCAGATCTCCAACCAGTACGCGGCCATGCCGAGCCTGCATGTCGGCTGGGCACTGGTCGTCGCGATCGCCCTGATCGCCGCGACCACCACCCGGTATCGCGGCCTGTGGCTGCTGCACCCGGCGATCACCCTGCTGGTGGTCGTGGTCACCGGCAACCACTACTGGCTCGACGCGCTCGCCGCCGCGGCGCTGCTGGCCGTCGCCTACGCCATGCTGCGCGGTCAGCGCCCGACACCGGCGGTTCCGCGACCACGTGCCGAGGAGGTTCTGGTTCACGTACCGTGAGCGACCATCAGGCGCTGGACACGCCGGTCTATGTTCGCGGATGTGCGACTCGACTGGCCGGACTGCGGCAATGCCCGTGATCTGGGCGGCACTCCCACCCGTGATGGCGGCCGGGTCCGTGCCGGCGCGCTGATCCGCTCCGACAGCCATGCCCGCATGACCGCCGCCTCGGTCGGCGTGCTGCGCGGCCACGGTCCCGGGCTGATCCTGGATCTGCGCTGGATTCGCGAATGCGACAGCGCACCGAGCCCCTTCGCAGCCGACCCGGTCTACCGGAACGTTCCCCTGCTTCCCGATCCGATGGACTACGAGGTTCCTGACCACACGTACGTGCCGATGCTCGACCACAACGGCGAACGCGTCGCCCGCGCCGTCCACGAGATCGCCATCGCTCCGCCGGGCGCCGTGGTGATCCACTGCCACAGTGGCCGGGACCGGACCGGCTTTCTGGTCGCCCTCCTGCTCGGCGTCGCCGGGGTGGACACCGATGTGATCGCGGCCGACTTCGCCCGGACGCCGGGAACCGATCCCGCCGCCATGCGTGACACCCTCGCACACGCCGATGCCCGCTACGGCGGGGTGGTGCCCTACCTGCTACTTCACGGCGTCCCTCCGGCGGAGATCACCGTGATCCGTCATCGCCTGCTGGAGCCGTGACCTCACCGGGAAGCGCCAGTTGATCATCAGACGGCCGGTCGGCTCCAGTGGAGGGTGAGACCGTGCACAGCCCGCTCGGTACGGATCTCCATGGCCGACCCCAGGATCGTCGCCCGATCCACCACCAGGGCCGAGTCGTCCAACCCGTACGAGATCCGCTCGGACAGCAGCACCGGCTCGCCGGGGGAGCGGCGTAGCAGCGTGGCCGCCGGCTCCTCCAGCAGGGCGGGCCGGACCACTTCGGACGCCCGCCGGACACCGATGCCGTGCTCGGCCAGCGCCGCGTAGAGCGAGGTGCCGCTCAGGTCGGCGCCGGCCAGGACGGTGCCGCGGATCCACGAGAGCTGGTGGACGGCGGGACGCCCGGCGACCAGCCGGAGCCGTTCGAGGCGGACCGCGGGGCCGTCGCCGAGGACCGTGCCGGCCCAGTCCGGGGGTGTTCCGGTGTCCTGGCCGAGGATCTCGGTGGTCACCGTCTGCCCCTGGGCACGCAGGTCCTCGGCGAAGCCGCGCAGGGAGTCGAGTGTGTACGTAGCCCGCGGTGAGAACACGAACGTCCCCCGCCCCGCCTGCTGGGAGAGCAGCCCTTCGTCCTCCAGCCGCTTCAGCGCCTGCCGCAGCGTGGCCAGCGTGACCCCGTAGCGGGCGCTGAGCTCCTTCTGCGGCGGCAGCGCGGAGCCCGGCGGCAGCTCCCCAGCGCGGATCTTGCTGCTCAGGTCAGCCGCGATCACCTGATACTTCGGCGTGCGCGTGGTCAGCGGGCACCTCCTGGTCGGCCTGGTCGACGGCGGCCCGCAGCGCGGCGACGTCGTCCAACAGCTCGCCGGGTGTGGCCCCGTCCAGAACCCTACGCATCAGGGTGGAGGCGACGACCACCCCGTCCCCGGCCCGGGCGGCGGCGGTGGCGTGTTCCGGACGGGAGATGCCGAAGCCGATCAGCACCGGCAGATCGGTGACCGCCTTGATCCGGGCGGCGAGCGGCGCGGCGGTGCCGGCCAGTTCGTCCCTCTCGCCGGTGGTGCCCAGCACGCTGACCGCGTAGACGAAGCCCCGGCTGCGTGCGGCGATCTCGGCGAGCCGCTCCGGCGGGGTGACCGGGGCGGCCAGCAGGACCAGGTCGACCCCGGCCGCCTCGGCCGCGGAGGAGAGGCCGTCGGCCTCGTCGACCGGCACGTCCGGCACGATCAGCCCGGAGACGCCCGCCTCGGCCAGCCGCCGGCAGAACACCTCGGGGCCGTCACGGAAGACCAGGTTCGCATAGGTCATCGCGAACAGCGGAACGCTGATGCGGTCACGCACCGCGGCCAGGTCGGCCAGAATCGCGTCGATCGTGGTGCCGCGGCGCAGTGCCCGGTCGGAGGCTTGCTGGATGGTCGTGCCGTCGAGCATCGGATCGGAGAACGGCAGGCCGATCTCGATGGCATCGGCCCCTGCCTGCTGATAGGCGAGCAGGTAGTCGGTCCAGTCCTCGGTGATGCCGCCGGTCAGATAGGGGTAGAGCCGCTTCATGCGGCACCTCCAGTCGGTTGAGGAAGCACACGGCGGTGCCGCGCGGGATTGTGGGTCTCACGAATGAGCCGCCGACCAAGGTCGGGCCTGATCAGTGGGCGACGAACACAGGGCGGCGGTGTCCAGGGAGAGCGCCCGTCAGCGACGGGCCGGGATACGTGGAGTTGCGGTCGGCCCGTGCCCGGGACGAGAGGGAAGAGCCCCTACCGAAGCCGGCCGGGCGAGATCGGGATGTGCGGCGTTGCGCCGGACTTGCTTCCGGGACGACAGGGGAAGAGCCGTACCGAAGGCGAGGCGGATCGCGAGGGAAGGACGAGAGAGGAAGGCCGTCCCGAAGCGAGGCAGATCGGCAGGAAGGAACGACAGGGGAGGGCCGTGCCGGGAGCGAGGCGGATCGCGTGGGAAGGACGACCGGGCAAGAGCTGTCCCGGAAGCCAGGCGGATCGTGAAGGAAGAACGACCGGGGTGCGGCACCGGTGGGCTCACTCGGTGACCCCGGCCAGCGTGGCCATGTCCTTGTCGCCGCGGCCGGAGAGGGTGAGCAGCACGGTGGAGCCGGCCGGCAGCTCGGGTGTGCCGGCGGCGCGGAGCACCCAGGCGACCGCGTGTGCCGACTCCAGTGCGCAGATGATGCCCTCGGCGCGGGCCAGGTGGCGGAGCGCGGCGACCGCCTCGTCGTCGGTGACGGTCACATACTCCGCGCGGCCGATGGCGCCGAGATGGGCGTGCTCGGGGCCGATGCCGGGGTAGTCCAGCCCGGCGGAGATGGACTCGGCCTCCAAAATCTGGCCCTGCTCGTCCTGGAGCAGCATGGACCGGTAGCCGTGGACGACGCCGGGCCGGCCGTGGGTCATTGCGGCCCCACCGGCGGCCTCCACACCGACCAGCCGCGCCCGGGTGTCGGCGAACCCGGCGAACGTGCCGGCGGCGTTGGAGCCGCCGCCCACACAGGCCACCACCACATCGGGCTGGATCGCGGCCTGGGCCCGGGCCTCCTCGCCGATCACCCGCTGGAACTGGCGGACCAACCACGGGTACGGATGCGGGCCCGCCGCCGAGCCGAGGCAGAAGTGCGCCTCCTCGACGGCGGCCACCCAACCGCGCATGGCCTCGTTGGTGGCGTCCTTCAGCGTGCGGCTGCCGGCGGTGACCGGGATGACCTCGGCGCCGAGCAACTCCATGCGGAAGACGTTGAGCCGCTGCCGGGCCATGTCGCGCTCGCCCATGTAGATGGTCGCGCGCATGCCGAACAGGGCGGCCGCGGTCGCGGTGGCCACGCCGTGCTGACCGGCGCCGGTCTCGGCGATGAGGCGGGTCTTGCCCATCCGCTGGGCGAGAAGCGCCTGCCCGAGCACATTGTTGATCTTGTGGGACCCGGTGTGCGCCAGATCCTCCCGCTTGAGCATCAGGGTGATGCCCAGGTCGGCGGAGAGCGTGGCGGCCGGAGTCAGGGCGGTGGGCCGCCCGGCGTAGACGGAGCGAAGCTCGGCGAGCCGCTCGTGGAAGGTGGCGTCCGCCCAGGCCTCCCGGAAGGCCGTCTCCAGCGCCGCGCAGGCCGGGACGAGGGACTCGGGCACGTAGCGCCCGCCGAAATCACCGAAGCGGCCGCCGGCGGGAGGGGCCATCGATTCGAGCACGGTCATCACCATCTCCTAGAGTTCTAGAACTCTTGCCACTCCAGTGTGCCATGAAAGCGGCGAGAGTTCTAGAACTGTGGAGGAGGCGCAAAGGAAGAACGCCCCGGCAGTCGTGCACCGGGGCGTTCTGCGTGTAGCTGACTACTTGGCGGCCGCCGCGTACAGCGCCTCCGGCGAGACCAGCCCGCCGAGCACCCGTCCGTCGTCGGTCAGCAGCACGCTGAACAGCGAGCTGCGGAGCAACCGGCCCTTGCCCCAGGCGCCCTCGACCTTCTCCAGGGTGCCGAGGAACTGCTCGGCGACCTGACCCGCCTGGGCTTCCTCGGGCGAGGAGGACGAGGAGGACGTGGCGCCCTCCAGTTCGTCGAGCACCGGCGCCTTCCCGACCACGATCGTCGTCCAGCCCTCGCCGATGACCTTGACGTCATCACCGGCCGGAGAACCGGCCGGAGCGCCGGGGACGGACGGCTTGGCCGGAACGCCCGGAGCGCCCGGAGCCGCCTTGTCGGAGTGGTCGGCGATACCACCCTCGCTGACCTTCGCACCCGGCGGCGGGTTGAAGCTGAACTGGTCGTCCGCCGGAACCTCGAAGGTGATCTGCTCGAACGCCACCCGGAACGCGGGCTTGCTGGTGTTCTTCGCGTAGACGTCCACCCGCAGCGGGATGTGCTGCTCGGCGTCGATCGCCAGGCGCACCTGCCCGACCAGCGACTCGGTGTCCCGCGGGCTGAGCACCAGCTCGTACGCGTCCCGCCCGGCCACCTCGGCGGCGCCGGTCGTCTCCACCTTGGTGCTCTCGTCGATCGCGGCGAGCGCGGCCTCGGCGGCCTCCTGCGGTGTCGCCGGCACCCCGGCCGGCACCTTGTCCGGCTTCCCGCCCACGTCGGCGGGGAGCTTCACGTGCGTACCGGTGTTGTCCTTGCTGCTCCAGATCCATACGTCGGAGCCGTTGCGGATCACGTCGGTCTCGCCGCTCGTGCCGAGCAGCGCGAACCGCGCCTTGTCCTCACCCGCGTACCAGACGCGGGCGGTGTTGCTTCCGGCGATCAGGCTGGTCAGGTTGCCGCCACCTCCGGAGACGTTGCCGAGCAGCCCCGCGATGCCCGGAAGCCCCAGGTCGGCGCTCTGCACCAGGGTGCCGGACAGACCCTCCGGATCGGCGCTCTGCAGGTCGACGAGCAACTGTGCGGCACTGCGCTCCGGCAGTGCGGGGTCGGCGTTCGCCACGATCGTCCCGGCCGCTGCGCCGCCCCCGATGACCGCCACCGCCGCAGCCGACGGGACCAGCCAGCGCAGCGCCGGCCTGGACCTCAACACGGACACGATGTCCACCTCCCGAATCTCTGGGGCAATCGTGCGCCGGGGCCGCTGTGATCCTGCTGAGAAGCTCCCCTAGGGGTTCGCCGCCGATATAGCGTTATGTGCGACATAGGGGATATTCATGGCTTCCGATCAGGGGCGTCCACTGCCCCGGCCCGGCGTGGACATTCTCCACCAGGGTCTGGCCTTCGACCTGGCCACCATGCGCCGCCGTCAGGCGCTGCGCGTCTTCGGGCTGGGCGCGGTAGCCCTCGGGCTCGGCGGCTGCGGCGACGATGAGCAGACGCCGATCACCGAGACCGGCACGGTGATCGGCGAGATCCCCGACGAGACCGCCGGTCCCTACCCGGGCGACGGCTCGAACGGGCCCGACGTGCTGACCCGGAGCGGCGTGGTCCGCAGTGACATCCGGTCCAGCTTCGGCAGCTCCACCACCCGTGCCGAGGGCATCCCGATGACCCTCATCCTCGCCATCCAGGATCTGGCCGGCGGCGGCGCCCCCTTCGCCGGCGTGGCCGTCTACGTGTGGCACTGCGACCGGGCCGGCGCCTACTCGCTCTACTCCGAGGGCATCACCGGCGAGAACTACCTGCGCGGCGTCCAGATCGCCGACGACCGTGGCGAGGTGACCTTCACCAGCATCTTCCCGGCCTGCTACAGCGGCCGGTGGCCGCACGTCCACTTCGAGGTCTACCCCGACCAGGCGAGCATCTCCGATGCCTCGAACGCCATCGCCACGTCGCAGGTCGCGCTTCCGGAGAACATCTGCGAGGAGGCATACACCCAGACCGGGTACGAGGCCTCGGTCACCGATCTCGCCCAGGTCTCGCTGGACGGCGACAACGTGTTCGGCGACGACTCCGGCGCGCTCCAGCTGGCCACCGTGACCGGCGACGCGATGAGCGGCTACACGGTCACGCTGGAGGTGGGTGTCGACACCACGACCACCCCGACGGGTGGCCGGCTCACCGGAGACGGTGTCCCGTCCGGAGCGCCACCGAGCGGCGGGCCGGGTGGGCCGCCGCCGAGCCGCTGAGAAGTCGCTGAGAGTGCCTGACAATCGCGTGCCCCGGCGTGCCAAGGTGTGGGGGTGCGGTTGCTGGTGGTGGAGGACGAGGCGCGGTTGGCCGCCGCGCTACGGCGTGGCCTGCAGGCCGAGGGCTTCGCGGTGGACATCGCCGCCGACGGCCAGGACGGTCTCGAGATGGCCCGCCACGGTGGATACGACGCGATGATCCTGGACGTGATGCTGCCCCGCCTCTCCGGCTACCGGGTGGTGCGCCAGCTGCGCGCCGAGCGGCACTGGCTGCCGGTGCTCATGCTGAGCGCCAAGGACGGGGAGTACGACCAGGCCGACGGCCTCGACTGCGGCGCCGACGACTATCTGACCAAGCCCTTCTCGTACGTCGTGCTGTTGGCCCGTCTCCGCGCCCTGCTGCGCCGCGGCGCCCAGGCCCGTCCCGTCGTGCTCGCGTTCGGTGATGTCGAACTCGATCCGGCGGAACGCCGGGTCCTGGTCCGCGGCGACGAGGTGACCCTGACCGCCCGCGAGTTCGCCCTGCTGGAGTACCTGATGCGCCATCCCGGCCAGGTCGTCTCCAAGACCGAGCTGCTCGACCACGTGTGGGATGCCGCGCTCGAGACCGCGCCGAACGCGGTCGAGGTCTACGTCGGCTACCTGCGCCGCAAGATCGGCCGGGAGCGGCTGGAGACGGTCCGCGGCGCCGGTTACCGGCTGGCGATAGTCGAGTAGATGATGCGCCGCGTCAAGGAGCTGAGCCTGCGGGCACGGCTGCTGCTCGTCTCCCTCGCCGGCCTCGTCTTCGGCCTGTCCGCCGGCGCCGTCCTGCTGATCGCCGTCCTGGGATACGCCCAGGTCCGCTCGGTGCAGAGCGAGGCGATGGCCACCGCCCGCGGCGTGGCGGCGCTCGTCGACCAGGGTGCGCTGCCGAACCCGATCCCGGTCACCCCGGGCGTGCAGGTGCAGGTCATCGACGAGGACAACAGGGTGCTCGCCTCGTCGGCCACCGCGGACGACCTCACCCCCATGCTCGGCGCCGCGGAGCTCGCCCACATGCGCGACGGCGAGGGCCGGCAGATCCCCGGCCACCTGATCCACGACCAGGGCAAGGCCCGTGTCGTCCAGCTCACCGCCGGTCCGCCGACCGCGCCGGTCCGCATCCTGGTGGCCCGTTCCATCGACCACGTCACGCAGAACCTGCACATCCTGCGGATCACCCTGCTGATCCTGTTCCCGCTGCTGGCCGCGCTGCTGGCGGCCGGGCTGTGGCGGGCGCTCGGCGCGGCGCTGCGGCCGGTCGACGCGCTGCGGGCCGGCGCCGAGGAGATCACCGGCGGCACCCGGGCCGGCCGGCTGCCGGTGCCGGACTCCCGCGACGAGGTCCACCGGCTGGCCGTGACGCTCAACGACATGCTGCACCGGCTCGACGCGGCCCGTGCACGGCAGCGCGCGTTCGTCGCCGACGCCGCACACGAGCTGCGCAGCCCGCTCACCAACATCCGTACCGAACTGGAGGTCGCGCAGCACCTGCCGGACGACACCGACTGGCCGGCGCTCACCGATGATCTCCTGGCCGACGTGCAGCGGCTGTCCCGCCTGGTCGACGACCTGCTGCTGCTGGCCCGTTCGGACGAGGGCGTCCCCGCCACCCGCCTCGAGAGGATCGATCTCGCCCAGTTCGTCGGCGAGGCGGCGCTGCGTTACCCCGATGTGGAGTACCAGGATCCGGGCGTGCCGCTGCCCACGCTCGCCGAGCCGGACGCGCTGGCCCGCGTGGTGACCAACCTGCTGGACAACGCGGAGCGGCACAAACGCGAGAAGGTGACGGTCAGCGCCGCCGCCGCCGGCGGGCACCTGCTCGTCGTGGTCACCGACGACGGCCCCGGCATCCCGGAACACGACCGGGAGCGGGTTTTCCAGCGCTTCACCCGCCTCGACGACGCCCGGGCCCGCGACGCGGGCGGCTCCGGGCTCGGCCTCGCCATCGTCCGCGAGCTGGTCCGCCGGCATCGCGGTTCGGTCACCCTCGGCGACAATCACCCCGGTCTCCGAGTCGAGGTACGCCTACCGAAAGCGTGACCACCCGCGTTACCCTTCCGCGGCGAGTTCGGTGAGGGGCGGGGAAGTCATGAGATCCCGGATCTGGCGCCGTCACGGCCCTCGCCGTGAACCCGCGCCGCGACGGCCGGGTGTGGCGGGTGATCCGCCTCGACGCCCTGCTCGGCATCGTGATCACCGGCATCGTCTACAGCACGATCCTGGCCGGGCAGGTCGAGTTGCACGGCGCCGCCTACCTGGCCGACCTGGGCTTCCACTACATCGCCCCGTGGGCGGCCCTGCTCGGCTGGCTCCTGTTCGGCCCGCACCAGCGCATCGACGCCCGCACCATGGCGTGGGCTTCCCTGTGGCCCCTGCTGTGGATCACCTACACCCTGGCACACGGCGCCGCCACCGACTGGTACCCGTACCCGTTCTCCGACGTCTCCCGCTGGGGTTACCCGGCGGTTCTGATCAACCTGGGCGCCGTCGTCCTCATCGCTTCTCTGTTGGGTGCCGTGCTGCGCGTCCTCGACACACGTCTGGCCGGCGGATCGCCGACCGTGCCCGAGGCAGCGGCCGCAGCCGTGCCGAGGTTGGGTTCCGGTGCGGAGTCCATGCCTCACCGCGACACGTGATGCCCTCCGTCAACGGGCAGCACGGCGATCGGCCGACCCGCTCGCGCGTCTGGTCCTCGAGGGTTGGTCCGGTCATGCCGGCTCGATTCCGAGTTCCCGGATCAGGATCGACAGGGCGGCCGGATCGGCGAAGATGTACCCGGACTGGTCGTCGGAGTCGTTGACCTCGACGAACACCCGTGGGTCCGTGTCGTCGCGGGGCGCCAGCCGGTCGGCGATCTCGAAGACCATCAGCGTGTCGATGTACCGGTCGCACTGGTGCTCCAGGTGCCACACGAGTTCGTCACCGTTGACCAGCATCCGGATGCGCTCGCCGTCGGCTGTGTCGAGGAGCTCCACGTCGGTGATGGTCACCGCGCCTCCGCTGCTGGCGGCGAACCGGCCGAACAGGTCCCGATAGCCCTCCAGGAGGCCGTCCACTTTCGGGTGTACCCGAACGCCGGCGCCCCATTCCTCCATCATGTCGATGAGCGCACCGGCGATGTCCCTGCCGTAGTAGGACCACGGCCGCTCGCGCAGGTCGTCCTCGGCCGGCCCAACCACTGCGACGATGCCGAGCTCCATCGCCCGGTCCGCCACCTGTCCCACTGTCGTCAACATCGCCATAGGTCTCCTCCGGCGTCCGCGTGTTCCGGGCGATGGTAGCGGGCGGACGCGGCCGAGTCCGGCGCGCTCATTTGCCGTGCGGTGTGCCCGCGGGCTCCCGGCACTCCAGAACTGACGTCACCCTGCGTATCGGCCCCGTCGTGATACGGAATGCGTCCTGTCGATCCGCGGGCCGTGGCCGGCCTCGGAACCAGCGGAGACGCCATGACGTCTCATAGCGGTGATGATGCGACTTCGGCTTTCCTCGGTCTTGGTGTCGGCGTCTCTGGCGTCTCCGATGTCAGCTTGTGCGACCTCCGCCAATCCATCCGCAGCTGGATCCGATGGGAACGTCCGGACCGAAGCCAGTTCACCGGCGAGGACGAGCGCACCCGGCGAAGCTGCTGCTGTCTGGTTCCTCAAGCCAAACCAGAGTCTCAAGAAATCGTCCACGAGGTTCACCGCGTTCGTCTCACGGCTGGAGTGCAACAGTGGGGTCACGGGGCAGGTTCTGGCCCCGGAAATCCACAGGGGCGAGTCGGAGGTCGTGGTGACTTTCATGGTCGCGCCGATGAATCCTGCCGCTGCGAGGTGCCCCGGCAACGATCAGGTTTCCTACGAAGTCGATCTCGGTGAACCACTTCAGGGCAGAACACTTGTCGATGGTCAGTGCCGGCCTGGCGGGGAAGCAGTGAACACATCGTTCTGCGCTCCTGACGCCACGCGCTTCAGGCCTTGATCCCGGCCGTGCTGATCGCGGCGCCGCTGGGGACGGTGCTGCCCGGCCACCGATCTGAGCCCGGCGGGCGCGGCAAAGGCGGGAGCGGGCAGCGAGATCGCGCCGACCGGACGGAACGGTCGTGATATGGCGGGGCGGCGTCACGCGTACGAGAAAAGGGGCGGAAGCGAAACGCGGACCTCGACCACAAAAAGGTCGGCAAGGATCTGCTATCCGGCCGCCCGGCGGGGAGCATCTTCTTGTCATTGTTCGGTCAGTGCGCGCCTACCTAACGTGAGGTGATCGACAAGGAGGCGGTTGTGCCCGAAACACAGGAGATTCAGCGGTTCCCGTTCGCCACGGCGTTGCCGGCGGAGCCCGCCCCACGATATGCGGAGTTGCGGAACACGGAGCCCGTCTCGCCCGTGCTGCTGCCGACCGGGCACGCGGGCTGGGTGGTCACCCGCTACGACGACGTCCGGGCGGTCTGTACCGATGCGCGGTTCAGCAAGCAGGCGGTGACCGAGCCCGGTGCGCCGCGCCTGCTGCCGATCTTCCAGGACCTCAAGTCCATCGTGGTGATGGACGCACCGGAGCACACCCGGCTGCGCAAGCTGGTGGTGAAGGCGTTCAGTGCCCGGCGGGTGGAGAGCCTCCGGCCGTACATGCGGCAGGTGACCGAGGAGCTGATCGCGGCGATGACCGCGGGCCCCTCGGAGGCCGACGTGGTCGCCGCGGTGGCCATGCCGTTGCCGATCAAGGTGATCTGCGAGTTGCTGGGTGTGCCGTTCCAGGACCGTGAACAGTTCCGGATCTGGGGCGACGCGGTCGTCGGGCTATCCGGCTCGGCGGGTGGCCCGGACGCGGTGAAGGAGGCGGCCGTTCAGCTGTTCGGCTATCTTGACGCGCTGATCGACAGCAAGCGCCGCACACCGGCCGATGACCTGCTCACCGCCCTCCTGGCCGCGCACGAGGCGGACGACCGGTTGTCCGCCGAGGAGTTGCGGGTCTTCGCGCTCACGCTGCTGATGGCCGGCTACCACACCACGGCGAGCGCGATCAGCCAGGCGCTGTTCCACCTGTTGCGCCGGCCGGAGAGCTACCGTTCGCTGGTTGGCGCGCCGGCCGAGGTGCTGGACCGTGCTCTGGAGGAGCTGCTGCGCTACAGCCAGGTGGCCAACGGGCTGGGCGCGATGCGGATCGCGCTGGAGGACGTGGAGCTGTCCGGTGTGCTCATCCGCAAGGGCGACGCCGTGGTGCCGGCGTTCGGATCGGCCAACCGGGACGGCGCCGTCTTCCCCGACGCGGACCGCCTCGTCCTCGACCGGCAGGACAACCCGCACATCTCCTTCGGGGCCGGCATCCACTACTGCCTCGGCGCCCAGCTCGCCCGGGCGGAGATGCAGATCCTGCTGGCCACCCTCACCGAGCGGCTGCCGACCCTGGCCCTGGTGAACCCGGACGACCCGCTGACCTGGACCACACCGGCCTTCCCCCGGCCCGCCGAGATGCTCGTGCGGTGGTGACCCGGAGCCGGCCGGGCCGCGACGGCCCGGCCGGCTCTCCGGGCTACCTCCAGTCGCCCAGCATCTCGACGTGCACCAGGGCCCGCGCCGGCCGGCCACGGTACGTCCCGGTCGCGGTGGCCGCCCCCTCGTAGACCCCGGACGCGGCACTGGTGCGCACGATCTCCTGCGCCCGGGGACGCGCGTCCACCACGAGCCTGGTGTCGATCGACGGGATGCGCACCACCCACTGGGTCGGGAACCGCTTGCCGGTCACCGGGCTCGTCCAGAAGGCGCCCGCGTCCTCGGCTAGCGGCACCAGTTCGGCGACCTCGATGCGGCCGTCGGGGTGCAGCACGGTCGCGGCGTGGTCCTCGTCGACGGTGGAGTAGTTGTCCAGCAGCGCGATCCGGTCGCCGTTGTCCAGGGTGACGGCCATCCACGTCCACTTCTTGAACTTGGAGAAGTCGCCGGCGAAGTACTGATGGTCCATCCAGGCCGTACCGGTCACCGGGTACTTCTTACCGTCCAGCGTGAGTGTCCCGGCGGCGGCGAGGTACGGCAGCTCGATGTTGTAGGTGGTCGTTCCCCACAGCGGGATGAGCCCGGTGCCGCCGAAGTACAGCGCCGGCCCGGTGGCCCGGATGCCGAGGTCGATGTCGGCGTTCGGCAGGACTCCGCGCAGTGACAGCGCGTCGAGTGTGCCGGTCAGCGACCCGGTCGGCATGCGCACCGCGATCTCCGACCCGGAGGCGCTGACCTGGTCCAGCGGAAAGCTGCTCCACTTCTGGTGGAAGGCGCCGGTGTTCAGGTCGGTGACGGCGATGTTGGTCTCCGCCGTGTTCTTACCGACGGTGAACGCCACCTGGTAGGCGAACTGGTGCGGGCCCGCACACAGGTGGCCGACGAAATACCAGCCCTCCCAGCCGATCCCGGGGTGGGCGGCCAGATCGCCGGGCAGTTTCGGGAACGTCGGGAAAGCGGGATCGGCCGGCACCGCGGTCGGCGCGGCGCCGGCCGTGCAGGCGATCCTCTTGAACGGGTCGGCGGAGCTCTCTTCCGCGGCGGAACCGCGCACCGGTGCCAGCACGATCAGCGCGGCAACCCCTGATGCCGTGATTCTTCGCCAACTCTTGGCGTACTCCATGTCAATTCCTCCCCGTAAGCGTGCGGCAGCCCCGCGCTTTTTCGTCGCGGCCTGCGGCAGGTGAATCCATTGATGCGGCGCCGAATGCGCCCGGGCCAGGGTAGGAGCGGCTCCGGCGGGCCGCCAATAGCAATTTACTGTCGGGCGGCACCGGGCCGTACCCTCACCGAACCGAACCCCGTACAAAACTCATTTCCGCATTGACGCTCGCCGAGCGTGGCTAAAAGACTCGGAGCAACAACCCGGATTCATGGGAGTCCGCAATCGGGAGATGAGAGCATGACCGCCACCTATCTCGAAGTGGCCGCCGCCACGGCCGCCGTCGATGTCGCGATCAGGAACTTCTTCATCGAACGCCGTGCCGAGGCCGCCGCGCTCGGACCGGACTTCGCGGTGATGGTCGGCGATCTGGAGAGTTTCGTGCTGCGCGGCGGCAAGCGCATCCGGCCGACCTTCGCCTGGCTGGGCTGGATCGGTGCGGGCGGGGACCCGGAGGACCCGGGCGCCGAGGCGGTGCTGAGCGCCTGCTCCGGTTTCGAGCTGCTGCACGCGGCCGGCCTGATCCACGACGACATCATCGACGCGTCCCGGACCCGGCGCGGGCATCCCGCCGCGCACATCACGTACGCCGAACGGCACCGGGCGAGCCGCTTCTCCGGTGACTCGCAGATCTTCGGCACGGGCACCGCCATCCTGATCGGCGATCTGGCCCTGATCTGGGCCGACGTCCTGGTCCGGGGGTCCCGGCTGCCGGCCGACGCGCAGGCCCGGGTGTCGCCGGTGTGGTCCGCGGTGCGTTCCGAGGTGATGTACGGCCAGCTGCTCGACCTGATCAGCCAGGCCCGTGACGACGAGGACGTCGACGCGGCGCTGCGCGTGAACCGGTACAAGACGGCCTCGTACACGGTGGAACGTCCGTTGCAGTTCGGGGCGGCCATCGCCGGCGCCCCGGCCGACCTGATCACGGCGTACCGGAGTTTCGGCGCCGGTCTGGGGATCGCGTTCCAGCTCCGCGACGACCTGCTCGGTGTCTTCGGCGATCCCGAGGTGACCGGCAAGCCGTCCGGTGACGACCTGCGCGAGGGCAAGCGGACGGTGCTGCTCGCGACCGCGCTGAAGCTGGCCGACGAACAGGACCCGGAGGCGGCGGCCTTCCTGCGGGCGAGTGTCGGCACCGACATCTCCGAGGCGGACCTCGCCCGGATCCGCGCCGTCCTCGTCGACGTCGGCGCGGTCGAGCAGACCGAGCGGCAGATCGCGCGGCGCACCGACGAGGCGGTGGCCGTGCTGGAGGCGAGCAGCGCCGCCGGCCCCGCGAAACATCAGCTCGCCGAAATGGCGATCAAGGTGACGCAGCGGGCCCTGTGATGTCGTCGACGGATCTGGTCACCTTCCCCGGCCGCGGTGGCACGGGCGCCGAGTCCGGTCGCCCCGGTGTCGGCCGCGCGCACGGCAAAGCCATCCTGCTCGGCGAGCACGCCGTCGTGTACGGCGCTCCGGCGCTGGTCATGCCGATGCCGCAACTGACCGTCACGGTGCACGCGACACGGTTCGCGTGCCCGGGCGACGGCGCGGACAAGATCTCCTTCGCGATCGCGGGGCAGCATCCCGCACCGGTGACGCCGCTGGTCACCGACGGTTTGCGGTACCTGGTGGAGAAGTTCAGGGAGAGGGCCGCCGTCGCCGGGCGCATGTGTGCTGACGTGCTCATCGACTCCGGCATCCCGCAGGGCCGTGGGCTCGGCTCCAGCGCCGCGTGCGCCCGGGCGGCGGTGCTCGCCCTGGCGGACGCCTTCGGCCGCCCGCTGGACGCCGCCGCGGTCTACGACCTCGTGCAGGCGTCGGAGACGGTGGCGCACGGCCGGGCGAGCGGCATCGACGCGCTCGCCACCGGGGCGACGGCCCCGCTGCTCTTCCGTGGCGGCAGCGCCCGGGAGCTGCCGATCACCATGTCCGGCGGGCCGTCCCGTTTCGACGGTGTCTTCATCGTCGCGGACAGCGGCGCCGGGGGCAGCACCAAGGAGGCGGTGGAGCTGTTGCGGGATCGGTTCGAACAGGACGAGAAGATCAAAGAAGCATTCGTACGCCGGGTGTCGGAGCTGACGACCGCGGCGCTGCGCGATCTCGACGACGGCCGGCTGACCGGGTTCGGCGCCCGCCTGACCGAGAACCACCGGTTGCTCCGCGATCTCGGGATCAGCACGGAGCCGATCGACGCGATGGTCGAAGCGGCGCTGGCCGCCGGTGGCCTGGGCGCCAAGATCACTGGCGGTGGGCTGGGTGGCTGCATGATCGCGCTGGCCGGCGACCCGGGCCAGGCGGAAGCGGTCGCGCACGGCATCGAGGCGGCCGGCGCGGTGAGGACCTGGGTCGTACCGGTGGGGAGGTTCGCCAGCCATGACCGTTGACAACCAGTTGAAAGCCGCTGCCGCGACCGCGGTGGCCCATCCGAACATCGCGCTGATCAAGTACTGGGGCAAGAGCGACGAGCGCCTGATGATCCCGTACGTCGACAGCCTGTCGATGACCCTGGACATCCTCCCCACCGTCACCACCGTCGCGCTCGGCACGGAGGAGCGGACCGATCGGGTCACCCTCGACGGCTCACCCGCGAAGGGCGACTTCCGGCAGCGCGTCGTCACCTTCCTCGACCTGCTGCGGGCGATGGCCGGGCGCGACGAGCGGGCCGTCGTCGACACCCGCAACGTGGTGCCCACCGGGGCCGGGCTCGCCTCCTCGGCGAGCGGGTTCGCCGCGCTGGCCATGGCGGGCGCCGCCGCGTACGGTCTCGATCTCGATCCCACCGCTCTCTCCCGGCTGGCACGGCGGGGCTCGGCGTCGGCCTCCCGGTCGATCTTCGGCGGCTTCGCGATCTGCCACGCCGGTCAGGGTGGCGGTGAGGCCGCCGACCGGAGCGCCTTCGCCGAGCCGGTGCCCGTCACCGGCCTGGACCCGGCGCTGGTGATCGCGCTGGTCAACGCGGGCCCCAAAGCGGTGTCCAGCCGGGAGGCGATGCGGCGTACCGTCGCCACGTCACCGCTCTACCAGTCCTGGGCGGCGTCCAGCAAGATCGACCTGGCCGAGATGCGGGGCGCGCTGCACCGCGGCGATCTGGCGGCGGTGGGTGAGATCGCCGAGCGCAACGCGCTCGGCATGCACGCCACGATGCTGGCCGCACGCCCCGCGGTGCGATACCTGTCGCCGGACACCGTGACCGTGCTCGACAGCGTCCTGCGCCTGCGGGCGGACGGCGTCGCGGCCTACGCGACCATGGACGCCGGACCGAACGTCAAGGTGCTCTGCCACCGGGCGGACGCCGTGCGGGTGGCCGACGCGGTGCGTGCCGCCGTACCGGACTGCTCGGTCCTCACCGCCGGTCCGGGCCCGGCCGCCCTGCTGCGGACGGAGGCCGGCCGGTGAGCGGCCCGCCCCCGGTCCGCTCGGACGCGCCGGGAAAGCTGTTCGTCGCGGGCGAGTACGCGGTGATGGAACCGGGCCACCCGGCGATCCTGATCGCCGTCGACCGGCAGGTGAGCGTCACCGTCTCCACACCGGACGGCGCCGACGTCGTGATCGACTCCGACCTGAACCCGGCCGAGACGCGACTGGACCGGCGAGGTGGCGACCTCGTGCCGGCCGGCGCGGACGCGGTGAAGGCACCCGAGGGGCTCGGCCATGTGCTGTCGGCGCTCGGCGTGGTCGGTGAACTGCTGACCGAACGCGGGTCGCGGATGCCCGCCGTGCACCTGTCGATCCGCAGCCGCCTGCACCGCGACGGCCTCAAGTTCGGCCTGGGCTCGAGCGGCGCCGTCACGGTGGCGGTGGTGACGGCGGTGGCGTCGTACTGCGGCGTGGAGTTGTCCCCCGAACAGCGGTACCGGCTCGCGATGCTGGCGACGGCACGGCACGATGCCGGCTCGTCCGGTGGTGACCTGGCCGCCAGCGTGTGGGGTGGCTGGCTCGCGTACCACGCGCCGGACCGGGCCGCCGTCCTCGACCTCGCCGACCGGCGCGGGGTCGGGGAGATGTTGCGCAGCCCGTGGCCGGGATTCTCGGTCCGCCGGCTGGAGCCGCCGCGGGGACTGGCCCTGGAGGTGGGCTGGACGGGCGAGCCCGCCAGCACGTTCTCCCTGGCCCAGCGCCTGGGCTCGCGGGCCTGGCGGGGCAGTGCGGCGCAACGCGGCTTCCTGGCGCGCAGCGACGAGTGCGTGCGGGCCGCGATGGGGGCGCTGGACCGGGGAGACGACCGGGAGCTGCTGGAGCACATCCGGGCCGCCCGCCGGGTGCTCGCCGACCTGGACGACGAGGTCCGGCTGGGCATCTTCACCCCCCGGCTCACGGCGCTGTGCGACGCCGCCGACGCCGTCGGTGGCGCGGCCAAACCGTCGGGCGCCGGCGGCGGCGACTGCGGCATCGCCCTGCTGGACGCCGCCGCCAAACGGGACATCTCACAGCTGCGGAAGGAATGGGTCGCCGCCGGGGTGCTGCCCATGCCGATCCAGGTCCAGCCCACGAAGGGAAGCCCAGAATGATCGCCAACCGGAAGGACGACCACGTCCGTTTCGCCGCCGAGCAGCAGCGCCGCCCCGACGGGCACAACCAGTTCGACGACGTGTCCTTCGTCCACCACGCGCTGGCCGGCATCGACCGTACCGACGTCTCACTGACCACCCGGTTCGGCGGCATCGAATGGCCGGTCCCGCTGTACATCAACGCGATGACCGGCGGCAGCGCCAAGACCGGCCTGATCAACCGCGATCTGGCGATCGCCGCCCACGAGACCGGGGTGCCCATCGCCACCGGGTCGATGAGCGCGTACTTCGCCGACGACGCGGTGGCGGACACGTTCAGCGTGATGCGCCGGGAGAACCCGAAGGGGTTCATCATCGCGAACGTCAACGCCAACGCCACCGTCGACAAGGCCCGCCGGGCGATCGACCTGCTGGAGGCCGACGCCCTCCAGATCCACCTGAACTCCATCCAGGAGACGGTGATGCCGGAGGGCGACCGCGCGTTCTCGTCGTGGGGGCCGCAGATCGGGAGGATCGTGGCCGGCGCCGGCGTACCGGTGATCGTCAAGGAGGTCGGCTTCGGGCTCAGCCGCGAGACCCTGGAACGGCTGCGGGAACTCGGTGTGACGGTGGCCGACGTCGCCGGCAGCGGCGGCACGAACTTCGCGCGGATCGAGAACGACCGGCGGGACCGGGCCGACTACACCTTCCTCAACGGGTGGGGACAGTCCACCCCCGCCTGTCTGCTGGACGCCCAGGGCGCCGGCATCCCGGTGCTCGGGTCGGGCGGGGTACGCCACCCGCTCGACGTCGTACGCGCCCTGGCGCTCGGCGCCTCCGCCGTCGGCGCGTCCGGGCTGTTCCTCACCACCGTGCTCGACGGCGGCCCGCCCGCCCTGATCGCGCTGATCTCCGGATGGCTCGATCAGCTGAAAGCCCTGATGACCGCGCTGGGTTCGCGGAACCCGGCGGAACTGACCCGGTGCGATGTGCTGATCAGCGACGGCCTGCGCGACTTCTGCGCCGACCGGGACATCGACATCCGCCGGCTCGCTACACGCTCCCGGTCGCACCGTGGCGGCCCGGAGCCGATCGGAGGCACACGATGAGCGACACGACATTGACCGCCAGTGTTCCCCTGCGGTGGGTGGGCCCGCTGCACATCACCGGGAACGTGGGAGACATCGAGACGGAGGTCCCGCTCGCCACCTACGAATCGCCACTGTGGCCCTCGGTCGGCCGGGGCGCGAAGATCTCCCGGCTGGTCGGGCCGGGCATCGTCACCACCCTCGTCGACGAGCGCATGACCCGTTCGGTGCTGGTCCGGGCGGAGGACGCGCAGACCGCCTACATGGCCGCGCTGGAGGTCGACGCCCGGCTCGACGAACTGCGGGAGATCGTGCGCACCTGCGGCCGTTTCGTCGAGCTGATCGGCTTCCACCACGAGATCACCGCGCACCTGCTGTATCTCCGCTTCGATTTCACCACCGGCGACGCGTCCGGGCACAACATGGCGACGCTGGCCGCCGACGCGCTCCTCGCGCACATCCTCAAGACCATTCCGGGGATCTCGTACGGCTCGATCTCGGGAAACTACTGCACCGACAAGAAGGCGACCGCGGTCAACGGCATCCTCGGCCGCGGCAAGAACGTCATCACCGAACTGACGATCCCGCGTGACATCGTCCGTGACAACCTGCACACGACGGCCGCCGCGGTCGCCGAGCTCAACGTGCACAAGAACCTGATCGGCACGCTGCTCGCCGGCGGCATCCGCTCGGCCAACGCGCACTACGCGAACATGCTGCTCGGGATCTATCTGGCGACCGGCCAGGACGCCGCCAACATCATCGAGGGCTCGCAGGGCGTGACGGTGGCCGAGGACCGCGACGGCGACCTCTACTTCTCCTGCACCCTGCCGAACCTGATCCTCGGCACCGTCGGCAACGGCAAGGGACTCGACTTCGTCGAGGAGAACCTGGCCCGGCTGGGCTGCCGGGAGGAGCGCGAGCCCGGTGAGAACGCCCGCCGGCTCGCGGTGATCACCGCGGCCACCGTGCTGTGCGGGGAACTGTCCCTGCTCGCGGCGCAGACCAACCCGGGTGAGCTGATGCAGGCGCACGTCCGGTTGGAGCGCGACAACAAGACCGCCAAGATCGGAGAATAGCGATGTCCGCGGATTTCGCCATCGGCCTGCACGACTTCTCGGCAGCGACCGGCCAGTACGTTCTGACGCACGAGACGCTGGCCGCCGAGAACGGCGCCGACGTCGCCAAATACCACAAGGGCATCGGCCAGCGGTCGATGAGCGTGCCCGCCGTCGACGAGGACATCGTGACGATGGCCGCCGCGGCCGCCGCACCCGTCGTCGCCCGGCACGGCGCCGACCAGATCCGGACGGTCCTGTTCGCCACGGAATCCTCCATCGACCAGGCGAAGGCCGCCGGCATCTACGTCCACTCGCTGCTGGGCCTGCCGGCCGGCGCCCGGGTCGTCGAGCTCAAACAGGCCTGCTACAGCGGCACCGCAGCGCTCCAGTTCGCGCTCGGGCTGGTCCACCGGGACCGCTCCGAGCAGGTCCTGGTGATCGCCAGCGACGTCTCGAGGTACGAGCGGGGCACGCCCGGCGAGGCGACCCAGGGTGCCGCCGCGGTGGCCATGCTGGTCAGCGCGGAGCCCGCGCTGATGCGGATCGAGAACCCCTCGGGCATGTTCACCGCCGACATCATGGACTTCTGGCGCCCGAACTACCGCACCACCGCCCTGGTCGACGGGCAGGAGTCCATCTCCGCCTACCTCCAGGCGGTGGAGGGGGCGTGGAAGGACTACACCGAGCGCGGGGGCCGCTCGCTCGACGAGTTCACCGCGTTCTGCTACCACCAGCCGTTCACGAAGATGGCCTACAAGGCGCACCGGCACCTGCTCGACCACTGCGGCTACGACGTCGACGACGGCGAGATCACCCGGGCCATCGGCCAGACGACCGGTTACAACGCCGTCATCGGCAACAGCTACACCGCGTCGGTGTACCTCGCGCTCGCCTCGCTGCTCGACAACGCCGACGACCTGACCGACCGGACCGTCGGCTTCCTCAGCTACGGCTCCGGCAGCGTCGCCGAGTTCTTCGGCGGCACCGTGGTGCCGGGGTATCGCTCACACCTGCGCACCGACATGCACCGGGAGGCGATCGACCGGCGGCAGGAGATCGACTACGCCAAGTACCGGGAGATCCACGACCATTCCTTCCCGGTCGACGGCGGGAACCACGCCGTGCCGAGGGAGACCACCGGCCCCTACCGCCTGGCCGGGCTCGCCGGCCACAAGCGCCTCTACGAGCAGCTGTAGCCGGGCGCTCCTCAGGACCGGGCGGGTGTCCGCGCCGGCTGATCGATGAAGTGGTCGTGGGCCCAGCGGTCGAGCTCCCGCAGCGCCGGCCGCAGCGCCACGCCCCTGTCGGTCAACCTGTACTGGACGCCGAGCGGCGGGCCCTCCAGTACCTCGCGCACCACCAGACCGGACTCCGCCAACTCCGCGAGCCGGGCGGCCAGCATGCGCTCGCCGATGCCGGGGACCGCCTGGCGAAGCTGCCCGAACCGGGCGGGACCGCCGAGCAGGATCGCCAGGATCAGGCCGTTCCACCGCTTGCCGAGGACGGCGAAGACCTGCGTCAGGGCGTCGCTGACGCTCTCGCACTCGTCGTGACCGGCATCCATCCAGCCAGGTTACCCCGGCGGCGCCGTTGCACCCGAAGACCCGGACACCGTACGACCTCGACAAGGGGGAGACATGGGAATCCTGTCGGCAGAGCAGATTGCGCCACGGCACGGCACGACCGTCCGGCTGCCGGGCCGGGTATCGATCGGGATCCTGGCGACGGGCTCCTACCTGCCGGAGACCGAGATCGGCAACGACGAGGTCGCCGTACCGGCCGGAGTGGACGCCGCCTGGATCAGCGAACGGACCGGCATCCTCAGCCGCCGCCGGGCCGCGCCCGACCAGGCGACGTCCGACCTGGCGATCGCCGCGGCCCGCCGGGCGCTGGAGGCGGCGGCGGTGCAGGCCGCGGACCTCCAGCTGATCATCGTCGCCACCTCGACGCCGGACTACCCCCAGCCGTCCACCGCCTCGCTGGTGCAGGGAGCGCTCGGCGCCACCGGTGCCGCCGCCTTCGACATCAACGCCGTGTGCAGCGGGTTCGTCTTCGCGCTCTCGGTGGCGCAGCGCTTCCTGGCGCAGACCGCCGGCGGCCGGGCCCTGGTGATCGGTGCGGACGTCTACTCGCGCATCCTCAACCGCACCGACCGGCGTACCAGCACACTCTTCGGCGACGGGGCCGGAGCCGTGATCCTCGGCGACGTCCCCCCGGAGCGGGGCATGGTGGCCGACCAGCTGGCCAGCTTCGGCGAGTACGCGGATCTCATCCGGGTGCCCGGCGGCGGTAGCCGGACCCCGCTGACCACCGAGGCCCTCGCCGCCGGCCTCCAGCACTTCACCATGCAGGGCCGGGCGGTGCGCGAGTTCGTCGAGAGCTACCTGCCGCCCGCGGTCGCCGGGTTCCTCAAGGACGCGGGGCTGTCCCCGGACGACGTCGATCACGTCATCCCGCACCAGGCCAACGGGCGGATGCTCGACAGCCTGCTGCCGCACCTGGACCTGCCACGGGCCGTGCTGCACCGCACCGTCGAGCGCTACGGCAACACCGGCGCCGCCTCGATCCCGATCACGCTCGACCACGCCAACCGGTCCGGCCGGCTGCGGGCCGGTGACGTGGTGCTGCTCGCCGGTTTCGGCGGCGGGATGGCGACCGGAATCAGCGTCCTGCACTGGTGAGGACAAGCGATTCCCATTCTTTCGAAAAGGCCGGGAAATGGTACGGCCACCCGAACCGATACCCGAACAGAATAGACGGTGATCTTGTTGGTCCCAGCAATGCGAACCGAGACTCGGAGCATCACCACGGGGCATATACGGGAGAGGCCATGAATGACGCAGGACCGATCACCGTGACGGGAAGCAGCGGTTCCGTCGTGGCGTCCGAGAGGCTGGTGGCGGGCCGCAACGGGCGCGACGCCCCGGTGTATCAGGTGCGGAGCTGGGCGGTGACGGCGCCGGAGCAGTTCGCCTACGAGGTCCAGCTCGCCGACGGCCTGCTCGACCCGGAGAACCCGGCACTGCTGGACGCCGCCGGCGGCTCGGCCGGCCCGGCGCGCCGCTTCGTGGTCATCGACGACCGGGTGGCCGATCACTACGGCGACCGGGTGCGCGACTACCTCACCCGCAACCAGGTCCAGCACCGCATCCTGCGGCTACGGGTCTCCGAGGAGACCAAGACGATGCAGGCGGTCCTGCGGCTGGTGTCGGCGCTGGACGACTTCGGCATCAGCCGGCGGCGTGAGCCGATCATCGCGATCGGCGGCGGGGTCCTGCTGGACATCGCCGGTCTCGCCGCCAGCCTGTACCGCCGGGGCACTCCCCATGTCCGGGTGCCGACCACGCTGGTCGGGCTGATCGACGCGGGGATCGGGGTCAAGACCGGCGTCAACCACGGCGTCCACAAGAACCGGCTCGGCACCTACTTCGCGCCGGCCGCCGTCCTGCTGGACCGGTCGTTCCTGGCGACGCTGGACCGCCGCCACCTCAGCAACGGTCTCGCCGAGATCCTGAAGATCGCCCTGGTCACCGACGCACGCCTGTTCGACCTGCTGGAGGCGCACGGTCAGCTCCTGATCGACGAGCGGTTCCAGGGCACGACGGAGACCGGCCGGCGGGCCGCGGACGAGGTCCTGGACCGGGCGATCGCCGGGATGCTGCACGAACTGGCCCCCAACCTCAAGGAGCAGCAGCTGGACCGGCTCGTCGACTTCGGGCACTCGATCAGCCCCAGCATCGAGATGGTCGCACTGCCCGAACTGCTGCACGGCGAGGCGGTCGCGATCGACATGGCCCTGTTCACCATGCTGGCCGCCCGGCGCGGTTCGGTCGGCGCCGAGGAGAGCGGCCGCGTCCTGCGGCTGATGCGCGCGCTCGACCTCCCGGTGGACCATCCCGCCGTCGACTGGCCGCTGCTGGTGGAGGCCATGGAGAGCACCATCCGGCATCGGGACGGGCTGCAACGGCTGCCCCTGCCGGCCGGGATCGGCGCGGCCGAGTTCGCCAACGACGTCACCCTCGGCGAACTCGCTCGCGCGCTGGAGGACCTGCGGGAGATGGAGCGTGCCCATGCGTGACGGTGTGGTGGTCGCCGACGTGTCGGATCCGTCGGTGGTCTACGGCGTGCACGGCACCGAGGGCGCGTCCCGGTGGAAGTGCCTCGCCCGGCGGGCCGGGCTGTCCGCCGGCTGGGAGGCGATCGAGTGGGCGTGCCTGCCGCCCGGCGGAGTGAGCGGGGAACACCTGCACACCCGTACCGAGGAGATCTATTTCGTGCTGTCCGGCACCGGCGAGATCCTCCTCGACGGCGTGGCGACCCGGGTGCGGGCGGGGTCGCTGATCCTGACCGGCGCCGGGGTGACGCACGGGCTGCGCAACGTCGGCGAGGACGACCTCGCCTGGCTGGTCGTGGAGATGTCGACACCCGCCACCGCAGCGGTGTTGAGCGAAGGGAGTGAGGCGGGATGAGCCGTGCACAGGTGATCAATCTTCAGCAGCCCGGCGAGGCCGACCCGGCCGGCGTCCTCGGCGGGCCGGTGCGCGGCATCCGGCGGGTGCGGCTGGCGGCGGGCGAGCAGCGACTGCTCTCCAGCCCGGGTACGGAGACCACGCTCTTCGTCCTCGACGGTGACGGCGACGCGCACTCGGGCGACACCACCGCGGCGCTGACTCACGGGGTGTCGGTGACGGTGCCACTGGACACGGAGCTGCGGATCACCGCCGGCGCGGGCGGGATCGAGTACTTCGCCGTCGTCCTGGCCGTCGCGGAGACGGCACGATGATCGTCACCCGTACCGCGCGGGGCTCCCGTACCGTGGCGCGGACCGGCGAGCGCATCGACTGGCGCTGCCTGGCCAGGCGCGGCATGCTGCACAGCGAGTGCGAGTCCATCGACCATCTGCGGCTGGCGCCCGGCACCGAGTTCGCACTGACCGGCCGCTCCGGCCTGGAGAGCGTCTGGCTGGTCGTGGACGGCGCCGGGGAGCTCTTCGACGGCGGCCCCCGGCCCCGGCCGATCACGGCCGGCGACGCCGTGCTCACCCCGGAGGAACGCCGGATCCGGCTGCGCGGCGGTGACGACGGCCTGGAACTGCTGTGGATCGCCGTGCTGCCCGAACCGGTCAGCGCACGGCTGCCCGGCCGGAAGCCGAGGCTGTGATGTCGCTGCTCAGCGAGGTCCGCACCGAGTCCCCGGCCGGGTGGCCGTCCGGCTCGATGGAAGCGATCACCATCGTCGGCCCGGGACGTCTGGAACCGGCCTCGGTGCCGGTGCCGGAGCCGCTGCCGGGCACCGTCCTGGTGGCTCCGCGACATGTCGGGATCTGCGGGACCGATCTGGAGCTGTTCCACGGCACGTCGAGCTACCTCGCCGACGGCCGGGCGGCCACCCCGCTGATCTTCGGCCACGAGTGGTGCGGCCGGGTGGTCAGCGCCGATCCGGGCACCGGCTGGCGGCCGGGCGACCGGGTGGCCGGTCAGACCATGGTGCCGTGCGGCGGCTGCGCCCGCTGCCGGGCCGGGCGGCGCGGACTGTGCCGGCGCATGCGCGAGGTCGGGCTGTACGGGCTCGACGGCGCCGCCGCACAGTACATCCGGGTCCCGGGGCACGCCCTGGCCCGGCTGCCCGACGCGGTGCCGGACCGGACCGCGGCCCTGGTCGAGCCGGCGGTCACGGTGGTCGAGTCGTTCGCGCGTACGGGCTGTTCCTTCTACGACCGGGTCGCCGTCCTCGGCACCGGCACGATCGGCCTGCTCGCCGTGCAGTTCGCCCGCCGTGTGGCCGGCGAGGTGGACGCCGTCGGCGTGGACCCGGCCGGGCTGGCGCTGGCCGTCCGCTGCGGCGCGGACCGGGCGATACCGGTGGGCGAGACGACCGCCGGTTCGTACTCCCTGGTCGTGGAGGCCTCCGGGGCCCCGGAGGCGTTCGCCCACGCGCTCGACCTGGTCGAGCCGGGCGGGCGGGTCGGGGTCATCGGGGTGGCCAACGAGCCGACCGCGGGAGTGGTCGCCGGGTCTGTCGCGCTGCGCGGCGTCTCCGTCCTCGGCATCCAGCACGGGCTCGACCACTACGACCGCACGATCGAGCTCTTCGCGACCGGCGCGCTCACGGCGGACCCGCTGATCGGGGCGACGTTCCCGGCCGGGGCCGCGGCCGAGGCGTTCGCCTTCATGGAGAGCGCCCGGTCCGGCCCGCCCAAGGTGCTGCTGGACCTCACCGAGTGGGAAGGGGACCGGCGATGCGCCTGATCCACACGCACCACGACGCCGGCGAGAGCCGGCTGGACGCCGGGGCTCGCGGCACGCTCGCGGTGCGGCGGCTCACTCCCGGCGCCGTCGTGCCCGGCTCGCCGGGCGCCGAGACCGCGGTGCTGGTACGGGAGGGCGACGTGCGCTGGCACGACGAGGCCGGCGGCCGGCCGCTCGGCCCCGGCGACGGCATGTTCGCCGCCGCGCGCGGCGGCCGGTGGCGGGTGACCGCCGGTGCGGCCGGCGCGACGCTGCTGCTGGTCCGGGGCGGGGAGACCGCCCCCGGCACGGTCGCCCCGGCGGCCCCGGCCGGACGGTTCACGCTGAACGCCCGGCCGCACGGCGACGCGCTGACCGGGTTCGGCGGCTTCGTCGACATGGGGGTGCGCTGGCTGGTCACCGCCGCCACGCTGGGCGCCCGGAGCCTCGTCGTGGCCACCTCCACCTTCACCCCCGGCGGAAGCCACGACCTGCACCGTCATCCGTCCGCGGACGAGTACTTCCTGGTCCTCTCCGGCGGTGGCGAGCACCTGACCGAGTCCGGGCCGGTGCCGGTGGGCCCCGGCGACCTGGTTCACGTGCCCGCCGGCGAATGGCACGGCTACCGCACCTCGCCCGGCGTGGTGACCCGCACCGTCTACGGCTATCTCGGCGCCGGTGACCTCGACACGGCCGGATACCAGCTGATGTCCCGGAAGGCGAAGGCATGAGTGACAAGCGACGACCGATCGCGATCGTGACCGGCGCCAGCTCCGGCATCGGCCGGGCCACGGCGACCGTCCTCGCCGGACGCGGTTTCGACGTGGGCATCGGCTACCGGGCCAACGAGAAGGCCGCCCACGAGACCGCCGAGGCGGTGGCCGCCCGGGGCGCCGCCGCCCTGGTGTTCGCCCAGGACCTCGCCGACCCGGCGGGCGCCGCGGCGGCCCTCGAGACCGCGATCGAACGGCTGGGCGGGGTGGACGTGTTCGTCAACAACGCGGGCGTGAACCGGCGTGCGCCGTTCCTGGAGGAGACCCTCCAGGACTGGCAGCGGGTGCTCGCCGTCGACCTCACCGGACCGTTCGGCTGCGCCCAGGCCGCCGCCCGCCACATGGTCCGGCAGGGGCGTGGCGGCCGGATCGTCAACGTCAGCTCGGTGCACGACACGATCCCGATCGCGGGCGGCGCCACCTACTGCGCGGCCAAGGGCGGCCTGTCGATGCTCACCAAGGTGATGGCGCTGGAGCTGGCCGAACACGACGTCACCGTCAACGCGGTCAGCCCGGGCGAGACGGCCACGCCGATGAACGGCGTGCCCGACGAGGTCGACGCCGCCGAGGTCGCCCGGCCGGAGATCCCGCTGGGCCGGCCCGGACGGTCGCGCGAGGTCGCCGAGCTCATCGCCTTCCTGGCCGGGCCCGGCGCCGCCTACCTGACCGGCGCCCTGATCACCGTCGACGGCGGCCTCTCGCTGATGGCCGCCGTGGCCAACGCGCGCTACGCCGGGCGCAACTGAGCCGCATCCGCGGCACCGCATCCACGAAGGAGACCACCAGCATGGCAGCACAAGGAATTCCGGGCGCCGGGTACGTGCACCACGTCGCCTACACGGTGCCGGATCTGGACGAGGCGGTCCGGTTCTTCGTCGAGGTGATCGGCGCACGGCTGCTCTACCGGCTCGGGCCGGTGGAGGACACCGCCGGTGACTGGATGACGCGTCAACTGAACGTCGACGCGAAGGCCTCGGCCCACATCGCGATGCTCCGGCTCGGCCCGTCCACCAATCTGGAGCTGTTCGAGTACGACGCTCCCGGCCAGAACCGCAGGCTCCCGCGCAACAGCGACTGGGGCGGCCACCACCTCGCCATCCACGTCGACGATGTGGACGCCGCCGTCGAGTACCTGCGGGCCCAGCCCGGGGTGCGGATCCTCGGCGAGCCGCAGACCATCACCGACGGGGTCATCGCCGGGGACCGGTGGGTCTACTTCACCACACCGTGGGGCCTGCAGATGGAGGTGCTCAACATGCCCTCCGGTATGCCGTACGAGCGGCAGACGCCCGACCGGCTCGCCGCCGTAGACGCGACCTGGAACGACTGAGGCGATGACCGCCGTCGACGACACGCGAGCCGCGCCGCCCCGGTCCCGCCGGGAGGTGATCCTCGCCTTCATCCGGCTGGCGCGGCTGAAGTTCCTGCTGGAGAGCCTCATCACGGTGGCGCTCGGGATGGGGCTGGCCGCGCTGGCGGGGGAGGGGCTGCGGTGGCGCGAGTACCTGCTCGCCCAGGTCTTCATCTCCGGCACGCACCTGATGACCCACTTCTGTAACGAGTACTTCGACTGGGACGCCGACAACGCGCACGCCTCGCCGACCGCCTGGACCGGGGGCAGCCGGGTGCTGACCCAGGGCCTGCTGACGCCGACGGCCAGCCTCTCGGCGGCGTTCGTGGCGCTGTTCGCGATGATCGCGGTGTCCGCCCTGATGCCGTCGGTGGGCAGCCGCCTGACCGCGGTGCTGATCCTGGCGCTCGCCTGGTTCTACACCGCGCCGCCGGTCCGGCTGAACTACCGCGCGCTGGGCGAGGTGACGACCGCCGCCGTGCTCACCCTGCTCACCCCGGGCCTGGTGTGCTACCTCCAGGCGGGCCGGATCCCGGTCGAGCTGCCGGCGGTGTGCGTACCGCTCTTCCTGGTGATGAGCGCCCGCATGATGGTGATGAACCTGTGCGACCACGAGGCGGACCTCGCGGTCGGCAAGCACACGGTGCCCAACCGGCTGGGCCCCCGGCGTGCCGTCGGGTTGATCGCCGCGCTGAACGTCGTCGCGTACCTGCTGCTGATCGTGGTGACGATCGCGGGCGTCCTGCCGCGGGTGGTGGGCGTGGCCGTGCTGCTCACCGCGCCGCTGGCGTACTGGCTGGTGCGGGGTCTGCTGGACGATCCGCTGAGCGATCCGGCACGCAGCAACGCGGTGGCGTTGCGGGCCACGCTGCACGCCGCCTCCACGGGTTTCGCCGCGACGCTCGGCGTGCTGATCCAGGCCGGCGGCGACCCGCTGGTGGGCGCTCTGCTGGTGGCGTACCTCCTGCTGTTCACCGTCCTGATCGCGGGCGTCCGCCGCCGGGCCTGACGCCCGTCCCGCTTCTTCCATGAGAGAGGTCTCTCCGCATGCCGCAATGGGAAGTGCTGCTCGCCGCCGGTGACCCGGTGCCGGCGCTGGCGCCCAAGCACGAGATCGATCTGACCGTGCAGACGATCCTCCAGCTGGTGTTCGCGGTCGGCTGGTCGGCCATCTACCTGATGGCGATCCGGCGCGGCTTCAAGGACGGGCGCCTGGGCATCCCGCTGCTCGCGCTCGCCGGCAACATCGGCTGGGAGACGATGTTCACCTGGGTGTTCCCGGTGGACCGTGCGAACTGGACCATCAACGTCTTCTGGTTCGGCATCGACCTGGTCATCGTCTACCAGGCGATCAGGTTCGGCCGGCGCGACTTCCCCGGGATCCCGCCGGCGGTCTACCGCTGGTCCGTCGCCGGCCTCTTCGCGTTCGGGTTCGGGTTCATGTACGCGCTCCCGCACGACCTGGGCGGCGACTTCCTGTACCCGGCCCTGCTCCTCGACTGCTTCCTGAGCTACGCCTTCATCTGGATGCTGCTGCGCCGCGGTTCGACGGCCGGGCAGACGATGTACATCGCGGTGCTCAAGCTGGTGGCGAACGCGGCCGCCACGGTCCTCGCGATCGCCAACTACCCCGATCGGCTGCTGTTCCCGGTGCTCTTCGCCACCACCGTGGTGCTCGACATCCTCTACATCGTGATGCTGCACCGCGCCTTCGTGAAGGAGGGCCGGCCGGTCTGGCGTACGGTGTGACCGGGTCTAGCCACTGCAAAAAAAGAAGTTACTATACTTCCTGCCGGTAGATGCCGTCGTCTGGTCTCCGAAGGGCTGTCTCATGTCTGTCGTCTCGACCACCCTGTCGATCCTTCTCGCCGTCGTGTTCCTGTCGCTGGGGCTCGCGAAGCTGTTCGGGGCCAAGCCGATCCGGGAGACCTCGGAGCGGATCGGTGTCCCGTTCCCGTTCCTGCGGTTCGTCGGTGTGCTGGAGGTCTCCGCCGCGGTGGGCCTGCTCATCGGCCTCGCCTGGAAACCGCTGGGTGTCGCCGCCGCGGTCGGGCTGACCCTCCTGATGGCCGGTGGCTACATCGCCCACGCCCGGGCCAAGGAGCCGGCCCAGGGACTGCCGGCCGCCGTGCTGGCGGTCCTGGCCGGCGGCGCGGCCACCGCGCTTACCCTCAGCTGAGCTGGTCTCACCCTCAGCTGAGCGGGTGGCCCAGCCGGGGCCGCCACGGCGGACGTCGCCGTGGCGGCCCCGGCTCCCGAGAGCGGATGTCACTGCCGGGAGGCGGACTCCATCGCGGCCGGCAGCTGGAGCCGCCCGGCGATGCCGAGCTTGCGGTACACCGAGGTGAGCGCCTTCTCCACCGCCCGCTGACTGACGAAGAGGCGGGCCGCGATGTCCCGGTTGGAGCAGCCCCGGGCGGCCTCCATCGCGGTGCGCTGCTCGGTCGGGGTGAGGGCGGCCAGGCCCGTTCCGCGCAGCCGGCGCGGCCTCGCCCCGGTGGACACCAGGGCCGCGTAGGCCTGCTCGGCCAGCGGCGCCGCGCCGCACTCCTGGGCCAGGTCCAGCCCGCGGCGCAGGTGCGGGCGCGCCTGCTCCGGCTGGTCCTGCCCGGCCAGGGCCGTACCGAGGTCGACCAGGGTCCGGGCGTGTTCGAGCCGGGAGGGCGACCCGGCCAGCACCGCGGCCGACTCCTCCAGCAGGCGCAGCCCGTCCGCGCCCGGGGTGACGTTGCCCAGGGTCCGCAGGGCCGCTCCCACCGGCGTGGCGGCACCCCAGCTGCGGGCCAGCGCGAGCTCCTGCACGGCCAGCCGCCGTGCGGCCTGGGAACGGCCGGTCTCGGCGTACGCGATCACCGTCATCGACCGCCAGTTCAGGATCGCCGGATTGGCCCACGGCGCCCAGGAGACGAAGTTGCTGCAGGCGAGCAGGTCCGCCAGCGCCCCGGAGTGGTCGCCCTGGATGTGCCGCAGCCGGCCGCAGGCCACCAGCAGCGCGGCCCAGCCCTGGGTGCCGGGTACGGTGTCGCCCCGCCACTCGCGCAGCAGGGCCTCCGCCTCCTCGTGCTGCCCCATGCTCATCAGCGTGTCGGCGAGACCCGCGGCGGCCGTGGGGCTGAACAGCATCTGGCGGTCGGCGCGTTGCAGGATCCGGACCGCCTCCCGGCCCGCCGTCCGTGCGGCCGCCAGATCTCCGGTGCGCCGGGCGAGGTCCGCGCGGACCAGCGAGACCAGCCCCTCCATCAGGCTGGAGTGCAGGCAGCGTGGCGTGTCCAGTGGCCAGCTCAGCAGGTGCTCGGCGAAGTCGGTCCGGTCGCTGAGGCCGAGGCCGGTCAGCGCGCAGAGGAAGTAGGGCAGACCGGCCGCCGCCGCGTGCAGGCCCGCGGTGAGCTGTCGTTCGATGACGGCGACGGTCTTCTCGGCCGAGGCGGAGAGCGCCGCGGCCCGGCACAGCGCGGCCACCGCGAGCGCCTGCTGCTCGTCGTGGGTCCGCCCCGGCACGGTACGGCTGATCCGGTCGGCGAGCGCGGCGGCGTCCGGTGCGGTGGCGGAGCACCAGTACCCGTGGAACATCAGTTGCGTCTGCAGTTGCAGCGTCAGCGTGCGGTCCGCCTCGTCGTCACTGCCGGCCAGGCCGTTGATCGCGTTGTGCAGGGCCTCCGCGGTGCCGCAGGGATTGCGCGCGCTGTGCAGGCTGTAGGCCAGCCGCGCCGCCACGGTGCCGCGCTCGTGCGGGGTGGCGGCCAGCCGCATCCCCTCGTCCAGCCCGTGCAGGCCGCCGGTGTTGCTGCCGGCCTCGATCTGCGCGGTGGCCAGCGCCAACGGCACGTTGAGCCGCTGCTCCCCGTCGAGGGGCTCACGCATCGCCCGCCGCAGCAGCCGGGCCGCGGTCCCGGCCCGGCCGCCCGCCATGTGTTCCCGGGCCGCTTGCAGGAGCGTGCACACCACCCACTTCTCGCCGTACGTCGGTGCGGCCAGCAACTGCTCGGCGATGTCGGAATGGCTGGCGCCCCGCCGACGCAGGGCCAGGGCGGTACGGGTGTGCTGGGCGCCGCGCTCGTCCGGGCTCAGACTCGCGCGGATCGCGTCACGCAGACCCGGGTCGCTCAGCCGCCCGGGATCGTCCGGGTGCAGAAGCCCGATGTCGGCGAGCTGTTCGAGCGCGTGATCGATCCCGGGCACGTCGGCCATGGCGACCTCGGCCACCAGGTCACGGTCGGAGTGCTCGGGGAGGACGGCCAGGGCCGCGGCGACCGCGGCGTGCTGCCGGGGCTGCCGGTGCAGCCGCGCTAGCAGAGTGTCCAGCAGGACCGTGCGGAAGACCTCCTCCAGGTGGTGGACCGGGATGGCGCCGGCCAGCCGTTCCAGCAGCGCGCGTACCAGCTGCGGATTGCCCCGGCAGAGCGTGTGGCAGGCGAGGATGAAACGGTCGTCGATCGGGTGGTCCAGGATCGTCCCGGCCAGTCTCCGGACCCCGTTGACGCTCAGCGGCGGCAGGCCCACCCGGGTGAAGGCGGTGTGCGCGGCCAGTTCCGCGAGGACCGCGGCGTGCTCGCCGCGCTGTGACGGGCGCCGGGTGAGAAGCAGCAGCACCGGCAGGCCGTCCAGCCGGCGGCCGGCGTAGTCGAGCCAGCGCAGCGACTCGTCGTCGGCGAGATGCATGTCGTCGACGACGAGGATGACCGGCTGCTGCCCGGCGAGCTCGGCGAGCTGGTGGTGCAGCCGGTGGTGGACGGTGTACGCGGTGGGCAGCCCGCCGCGCAGCGCCTGGCGGCCCGCGACCGGGGTGGCCGGTTCGAACAGCTGCCGGACGGTGCTCAACGGCCTGTCCTGCTCCAGTTGACCGCACCGGGCGCGCATCGCCCGCCACCCGCCGGCGTGGCCGGTCAGGAACTCGTTGACGAGGGCGGTCTTGCCGGCCCCCGCGGATCCCTCGACCAGCACCACCTGTGCGGCCCCGGTCTCGGCCAGATCGGCGAGCCGGCGAAGATCGTCAAGACGGCGCGACTCATCGAGATAGTGCGTCCTGGTCAACACTGCCACTCGGATCCCCCATTACTTGCTCTTATCCGATGAAACGCAGCGGCCGCTCGACGTGGATGTGCCGCGATTCGTCCGCTGTGGACTCCGGTAACCGTAACTCGTCCATATATGGACGTCGATGAAATTCTCTTTTCGAGAAAGTGTCACGAGTCACCCGCTGAGTTGTTGGAAGCCTTTCCGAAAATGAAATGCCGAATCGGGGAACGCTCCGGTGAGCTCCCCTTTCGGCGACGGTCCGCGGATTATCGGAATCAGGCGGCGGCTCCCTCGAGCCGCAGCACGGCGGCGGCCACCGCGCCGGGCCGGGTGTCCCGGTAGTTCTCGACGAGGGCGGAACAGAACGCCTCCGGGGTGAAGGCGTACTCCTGACTGCCCTCGTGCCGCAGCGCGAAGGCGGCGACCTGGCATCCGACCGCGGCGGCGTCGCCCGGCGCGAGTCCCCAGGCGATCCCGGCGACGAATCCCGAGCGGAACGCGTCACCCCCTCCGGTCGGGTCCACCACCGCCGGGATCGGCGCCGCGGGCACCGACGTCTCGCCGTTCCGGTCCCGGATCCGGACTCCCCGCTCGCCCCGGGTGGTCACCACCGTGCCGACCAGGCCGGGCAGGTCCGGTTCACGGATCCCGCACTTCTCCAGGAGCAGGTTCAGCTCGTACTCGTTGGTCATCAGGTAGTCGGCGCCCGAGACGAACTCCCTGATCTCGGCGCCGGACATCCGGGCGATCTGCTGCGACGGATCCGCCGCGAAGGGCCACCCGTGCCGGCGGCAGGCGGCCGCGTGCCGCACCATGGCGCCCGGCGCGTCGGGCGCGACGATCACCAGCTCGGGCCGCGTCGCGCCGACGATGCCGGCCAGGTCGATCTCGGCGGCCTCGGCCATGGCGCCCGGGTAGAACGACGCGATCTGGCACTGCCGGGCGTCGGTGGTGCAGATGAACCGCGCGGTGTGGGCGGTGCGGCTGACGTGCACCGCGGAGCAGTCCACCCCGGAGTGTTCCAGCCGGCGGCGATAGCCGTCGAAGTCGGCGCCGACCGCGCCGACCAGCCGGGGGCGACGGCCGAGCAGGGCCAGGCCGTAGGCGATGTTCGCGGCGACCCCGCCGTGGCGTACGACCAGGTCGTCCACCAGGAACGACAGGGAGACGGTGTCGAGGCGGTCGGCGATGAGCTGCTCGGCGAAGCTGCCGGGGAACGTCATCAGATGGTCGGTCGCGATCGACCCGGTCACGTAGATGCCGGTCATGTCAGGCCGTGGCCGCGCTCTTGAGATCGGTGGCGCGGTCGGTGCTCTCCCACCGCAGGTCCGGCAGTTCGCGGCCGAAGTGGCCGTACGCGGCGGTCTGCTGGTAGATCGGGCGGAGCAGGTCGAGGTCGCGGATGATCGCGGCCGGGCGCAGGTCGAAGACCTCGTTGATGGCCTTCTCGATCCGCTCGACCGGCACGTTCTCGGTGCCGAACGTCTCGACGAACAGCGACACCGGGTGGGCCTTGCCGATCGCGTAGGCGACCTGGATCTCGCAGCGCTCGGCCAGACCGGCGGCCACCACGTTCTTGGCGACCCAGCGGGTGGCGTACGCCGCCGACCGGTCCACCTTCGACGGGTCCTTGCCGGAGAACGCGCCGCCACCGTGACGGGCGTAACCACCATAGGTGTCCACAATGATCTTCCGGCCGGTCAGGCCGGCGTCACCCATCGGGCCACCGATCTCGAAACGGCCGGTCGGGTTGACCAGCAGCCGGTA